>JBDKGV010000196.1:0-6648 GCA_039798005.1 Fibrobacterota bacterium | reverse complement strand
TCCACCGTGATGATGTTCGAGGACGTCATCTCGTTGATGTGATCGATCATCGAAGCAAGGGTCGTGGACTTGCCCGAACCGGTCGTACCGGTCACCAGAATCAGTCCGCGTTCCTTCAGAGCAAGGTCCCGGACCACTTCAGGCATTCCCAGCGTATCGAAGGTCGGGATCGTCTGGGTGATGTGACGGATCGCCAAGGCGGGCGTGCCGCGTTGGCGAAATGCATTCACGCGAAAGCGGCCAAGGCCGCGTACGCCGACCGCGAAATCCAACTCCAAGTCGCTGTCGAACCGCGCGCGCTGATTGCGGTTCATGATCGCGGCAAGGAATCCCTCCATGATCTCGGGAGAGACGCGATCGGTCTGCAGGCGATACAAATCTCCATTGATGCGCAAGGCTGGCGGCACGCCAACGCGCAAGTGGACGTCGGACGCGCCGCGATCCACCATTTCCTTGAAGATCTGTTCAATCGTCATCGTCGACTCAAGCAGGCTTGACGAGGAACAGCACGGTTCCGAACTCCACCGGAGCCTCGTTCTCCAGGCACACCTTGACGACGGTGCCGGTGACATCGGACTCGATCTCGTTCATCAACTTCATCGCCTCGACGATGCAGATGGTCTGCCCCTTGGAAATCGCGGTTCCCTCGGCGGCGAAAGCGGCGGCGTCCGGGCTCGGAGAGCGATAGAACGTCCCGACCATGGGGCTCTTGACCTCGACCAGGCCGGCCTCGACCGCCGAAGGCTCGGCCTTGGGCGTTGCGGCAGCCACAGGAGCAGGGGTCGCTGCCGGAGCCGGTGCGGAGGCGATCGGAGCCGGTGCCGGTGCGTAGACCGGTGCGGCCGCAGCCATCACAGGGGCATTCTTCCGCAAGGTGACCTTGGTGCCATCCTGATGGGAGTAGGCCAGCTCGGAAAGCGACGAGCGGTCCAATGCCTCGATAAGGGCCTTCAGATCTTTGATTTCCATTGCAATCTCCTCAAGAATTCTTCGACGCCTGGATCTGTGCCAAGCGGGTTCGATAGGTTTCGTTAGCAGGCTCAAGAGCCACCAACTCACGGTAGACGGCTTCCGCCTGATCGTGGTGGCCTTGGCGAAGATACTCTTCAGCAAGGGTCACGGTGGGAACTCCAGCAAAACCACCGGCACTGCCGGTGTCGGCAAATGCCGAATCGGTCCCGAACAAGGCGTCAAGACGATCGTTGATGTCTTCGCCCGTCACCTCCGCGCGGGAAAAACCCGTGGTGGCCACATGCTCGTTGCGAAGCCCCGGGGTCGGCATTGCACCGAAGGCACCGATGGCGGGATCGACGACGGGAGCGACCGGCGATGGAGGCGACATCGGCGGGAAATGCTGTTCCCTCGGAAAGCTGCTCGATGCGAACAACTCATCCAGTTGGCTGTCGACATCGCTGCCACGCGAGGCGAGAATGCTCCCCGGCTGCCAGGAATCGGGCTCCTGCATCGCAGGCAGATCCATGGTCGAACCCGGCTCATGGAACACCGGCATCGACTCGGCCGTGGTTTCCCGACCCAAGGCGATCGCCTGCTCCAAGGTTTCCGGCTCCTCCGCCTGCGGATCGAAGTGGGTATCCGCAACGGACTCCTCGACATCCAGGATCGCTTGATCGAAACTGCTGGTGATCGTTCCTTCCGAGGATGGTTCCGCAACCGCCGCGGCCAGATCCTCGGGCTCCACCGCGATCGGAGGGACCGTAGGAAGCTGGATCGTCGCTTCGAAATCGTCTTCAGGCGGGAAGGACGGGCGCTCCAGATTTGAGGCGTCCATCATGTCGTCGGAGCCGAACAGCTCTTCCAATCGAGCATCCACGTCTTCCCCGCGTACGACGTCATTGCCGGACGCGGTTTCCGTGATCACGGAGGAAGGAGGAACATGCGTGGTTTCGGGCATTTCCGAGCTTGGAAACAGGTCATCGAGGCGATCTTGAACATCGCGCCCGGTCACATTCCCGCGTTCCGCCGGAGCATCGACCGCTTCCGCGACCTCGGCCACATCCTCAGGCAATTCGTCCATGCGCGAATCCAGCTCAAAGCCGGCAAGGACCATCGGTTCGGCCCGCACATCCTCCGCAGGCATGGGGATCACATCGAGCATCGCCGCCGTGGCACTGGGTTCGTCCTTGAACAGATCTTCCAAGCGACTGGAAATGTCACTGCCCGTCACATTGCCCGTGGCTTCGTCCTTGGGGATCCACTGCGTCCGCGCAGCAACCGAATCGCCCTCGTCACCGGCGTCCTCGATCCCGAACCCCGTCAAGGTCCCGAAGGGAGCCGTCTGTGCCGCCGCAGGAACGATGGGTTCTACAGCCGCCACATCCGCAACCGCGGGCGCTTCGGTCGGTTCGTCGTCCACATGGGAGCGCAACGAATCGGCTGAATTCTGATCATGGAAGGAAGGCATCTCCAAGGTTGCGAACACATCGTCGGAAACGGCATCGTTGCCCAATGTGTTGAAGGAAAACCCGCCCGCATCGGCAGCTCCCAACCCGATCTGCGGGGCGAAGGGATCCATCTTGGGCACGGAGTCGTATTCGATCGTCTGCGCCCCGAAAGTTCCCTCCACGAGATCGGCAGGGGACTCATCCATCGGAATCGCCACGGATGCCGCAGGATGACGCGAACTCTCGGCCGCCAAGGATGCCAGCACGGAATCCAACAACTCCTGTGCCTGTCCATGTGATGGATACAGCCCGATGTACCGTTCAAGCCAAGCTCTGGCCTGCTGGAAATACTGGTGTCCTGCCAGCAAACCGGCCAAGCTCCACAGGGCCGCAGGGGACCGCGAATCAACGGCGACAGCAGCTTCGAGACTGGCTTTCTGAACCGATGCATCACCCTGTTCGCCGGCGATTCTCGCCAAAAGAAGATGACCCGCCAAGTCACGGGGCCAACGCTGAAGCCCTTCGTTCAGGATCTGAACGGCGCGATCATGCTGGCCTTCCCGATGGAGCGCTTGGGCAAAGCGCACGAAGCCGCGATGGCCAGGCTTTCTGGTCCAGGATTCCTCGAGAATCTGCAGGGTCTGCATCTCATGCCTCCAGAGAAATGCCCTGATCAGCGATCAGGACGGGAATTCCGTTGCGGATCGGATAGAGGACCTTGGCATCCTCGCGCACCAATCCGGCCTCGACAGCCAAGCCTGACTGCGCGGCCTTGGCCAGCTCCTCGGCAGTGGCCTCACGCAAAGCTTGATGAGTCCTTGGGCAACAAAGAATGGAAAGAAGCGTCTTGTCCATCAGCGATCCCCTTCGTTCCAGACACCCATGGCCAGATACTTCTCCAGCCGCTTCTGGCGCAGTTCTTCGACGGGGACATCCACCAGCGCATCGAGCTCCTTCACCACACGGGCACGGAAAATCGCGATCGCGGCCTCAGGGTCCCAATGCGCGCCTCCTGCCGGCTCCGGCAGGATTCCATCGACCAAGCCCATCGACGCCAGCTCATTGGCCGTAAAGCGCATCTGGGTCGCAACATCCTTGGCCTTGAGGCGATCTCCCCAAAGGATGGCGGCGCATCCTTCGGGAGAAATCACGCAATACCAGCTGTTTTCCATCATCAGGAGGCGATCCGCCACCCCGATGCCCAATGCACCCCCCGAAGCGCCTTCGCCAAGGACGATCGCAACCACGGGCACCTTGAGCCGTGCCATTTCCATGATGTTCTGCGCGATGGCTTGAGCTTGACCTCGCTCTTCCGCACCGATCCCGGGGAATGCCCCCGGAGTGTCGATCAGGCAAAGGATGGGCACGCGATGACGCTCGGCCAGTCGCATGATGCGCATCGCCTTGCGATAGCCTTCCGGATGAGGCATGCCGAAGTTGCGGTGGATGTTTTCCCGCGTGTCCTTGCCCTTTTGCTGGGCGATCACACAGACGGACCGTCCTTCGACCCGGGCAAATCCGGCCACGATCGAGGCATCGTCGCCATAGGCTCGATCACCGTGCAATTCAACAAAATCCGTCATCGCGCCGTTGATGTAGTCCAAGGCGTACGGACGGCCGGAGCGTCGCGCAATCTCGATGCGGTTCCACGGCGTGAGCTGGGCCTGCAAGCGATCAAGGATCTGCTGCCGCTTGGATTCCAGCTTCTGGATTTCCGGCTCCAGATCCAGTCCCAGTCCACGCATCTCCTCGATCTTGCGATCCAGGGCAAGGACAGGCTGTTCAAAAACAAGGCCAGTGGTCTTGGGTGTCATTTCAGCTCCGCGATGGTATTTCGATCCAAGGTAACATCACCCAGGAGGGGAGGTCCACTTTCTGTGGGGACCTCGATCTGCACGGCAAGTCCAGAGGGGAGCTTGCGCGGCAGCAAAGGCAACAGCTCAACGGCACGAATCCCCGGCAGCACCAAGGCATCGATCTCCAATGCATGCGTCGTCTGCTCAAGGGAGGACAGGTCGGCTACCGGAAGCCCGGAGAAATCGGACACCGAAGTATCGAATCCCACCTCGGAGGATTCGGCCATGACTCCCACGACGCGATAGAACTGCGGCCACTGCCGCAACCGGTCCGCCAACTGGTGGGATTCCAAGCCCGTTCCCAGGACCAGGAGCCGGCGAGGGGTGGACGCCTTGGAAAGACCCGCCAAACGCCGCCCCAACAGCATCGCCACCACCGTGATGGCTGACAGCATGAACACGGCACGCGAGAACACGATGTTCTTCAGGAAAAACCCGGTGGCAAGAAATCCCGAAGCCATGCCACCCAACCCCAGGGCAAGCTTCCGGAACCGGACGTCCCCTCCGGCATAGGCTCCGATCATACCCATGCTGAACAGGATCCAGAAGGACAGGATCAATTGCCAGAACCAGCGGTAGCTGATCCGGACATCCATGGTGAGTTCATTGGCCAAGGCGGAGATGTAGGCGGTGGAAATGAGATAGAACAGCCCGTTGCCAAAGGTCAGGTCCAGCACAAGGGTTCGCACGTCGCGAAAGCGCTTGACCAGGATCTCCAAGCCGGCAAGACTCACAGCGACCGCTTCGAGGCAGATCTTGCCAACGGGCCCCACTCCGAAATTCTTGACCGCAAAAGTCACCATCGCGTGGTAGAAATCCCATCGCGCCCCCCAAGGACGAGCAGCCGCACTGCGCCCCTTGTGGTGGATGATGGTCGCCTTGCCGTGGTACCAGACATCCCAGCCAGCCTTGGCCACCCGCAAGCAGAGATCCAGATCCTCACCGTAGAGGAAGAACTGCTCGTCGAACCCCCGCAGCTGCCTGAAGAGATCGGTACGGATCATCAGGAAGGAACCGCTGACCGCCTCGACCTGCGCGTCCTCGGCCGGATCGATGTAGGTCAGGTTGTATCGGGCGAAGCGGCGACTGCGCGGGAACAGGAGCGACAATCCGGAAAGCCTCCAGAAGGCGATCGCGGGCGTCGGGATGGATCGGCGGCAGGCAAGCTGCAGCAATCCATCCCCATCCAGGATGCGGCACCCGACGATGCCTGCCTTGGGCGTGGCCCAGGCAAACTCAAGCACCTTCCCCAAGGTGTCCGGAAAGACCACGGTATCCGGATTCAGGAACAGGATCCAAGGCGCCGTGGCCAACTGGGCGCCGCGATTGCAAGCCATGGCAAATCCGGTATTGCGATCCATCGAGATGAACCGCACCCGGGGAAACAACGGCGCCAAGGTCTCCACCGTGCCATCGTCCGAGGCATTGTCAACGACCACGACATCAAAGCGCGGAGATTCCAAGCCGGAAAGGCTTTCCAAGCATCCTCTTAGGCGCTCCCGCACCTGATAGGACACGATGACGATGGTCAGATCCAACATCAATCCCGGGAGAGCCGCAGGCGAACGACGAGGTAGAGAGCTTCGCTGATGATCTTGCCGGACATCTTGCTCACCCCGACCTCACGGTCGACAAATACGATGGGGATCTCCTTGAGCCGGGCCCCTTTTTTCCAAAGCTTGTAGTTCATCTCGATCTGGAAGCTGTAACCGCCCGCGGCGATGCGAGTCAGGTCGATGCTCTGCAACGCCGAACGCCGGAAGCACTTGAAGCCACCGGTGCAATCCTTGATCGAGAGGCCGGTGACGAATTGAGCGTACTTGTTCGCGCACCAGGAAAGAAGCAAACGCTCCATCGGCCAATTGACGACATTGACGCCGGTCAGATAGCGGCTGCCGATCACGAGGTCCGCATCCTTGGCCGCTTCCCGCATGGCGGGGATGTATTTCGGATCGTGACTGAAGTCCGCATCCATCTCGAAGATGAGTTCGTAGTCCCGCTCCAAGGCCCACTGAAAGCCGGCCACGTAAGCGCGACCCAAGCCCTGCTTTTCGGTGCGTTCAAGAATGTGGACGCGCTCCCCGAAAAGCGGATGCGCCTTGGCCAAGGCAGCCGTACCGTCGGGCGAACCGTCGTCCACAACGAGCACATGAAGCCACGACGGATACTCCATCAGGACATCGAGCATCCTTGGGAGGTTTTCTTTTTCGTTGTACGTCGGAACGATGATCAGCGTCTTTTCACCAGACATGACTTTGAAATCTAATCCTTGCAAAGCTCGATCTTGGTGCTATTTTTCTCGCTCGACGGTGGCTGTAGCTCAGTTGGTTAGAGCCCTGGATTGTGATTCCAGTTGTCGGGGGTTCAAGTCCCCTCAGCCACCCTTCAGA
>JBDKGV010000195.1:0-6696 GCA_039798005.1 Fibrobacterota bacterium | reverse complement strand
CAAGGCCAAGAAGGACGGCCCGGTCGAGGCCGACTACGAGGTCGTGGACGAAGGCAAGGACAAGAAGTAAAGGACAGCCCTTCGAGACGGCCCCTTTGGGGCCTCCTCAGGGCGAACGGTTGAAAGGGATCGGTGCTTGATTCTTCTCCGTTCGTCCTTAGGAACCGAAGGGACGCGTGATTGTGGAGGAAATTCCCGTTCGTCCTGAGGAGCCGCGCAGCGGCGTCTCGAAGGACTGGCGGGAATTCGTGCATTGGTGAAATGACGGATTCTGTCTAAAGAGGTGGGAAAGATGGCAAAGCGCGATTTCTACGAGGTGCTTGGGGTTCCGAAGGACGCCACCGAGGATCAGGTCAAGAGTGCCTACAAGAAGATGGCCATCAAGTACCATCCGGACAAGAACCCGGGCGACAAGAAGGCCGAGGACGCCTTCAAGGAGGCTGCTGAGGCCTATGACGTGCTGCGCGACTCCGAGAAGCGCGCCCAGTACGACCGCTTCGGGCACCAGGCCTTCGAGAACGGCCAGGGTGGTGGCGGCGGGTTCCAGGGCGGGTTCGAGGACATCTTCTCGCGCTTTGGCGACATCTTCGGCGACGATGCCTTCGGTGGCATGTTCGGCGGCGGACGTCGTTCGCGCGGCGGTCCCCAGAAGGGCCAGGACCTGCAGGTCAAGGTCAAGCTCACCCTCAAGGAGATCTCCGAGGGCGTCACCAAGAAGATCAAGGTGCGGCGCCTGGACCACTGCCATTCCTGCGACGGTGTCGGCGGCAAGGGGAAGAAGACCTGCACCACCTGCGGTGGCCAGGGCCAGGTGCGCCAGGTGGCCAACTCCATCTTCGGCCAGATGATCAACGTGGTCACCTGCCCCAAGTGCAACGGCATGGGCTCCTCCTTCGAGATCTCGTGCCCCACCTGCGACGGTGCCGGCCTTGAGCGCAAGGAAGTCACCCTGTCGGTGAACATCCCCGCGGGCGTGGCCGAAGGCAATTACCTCACCCTTCGCGGCGAAGGCAACAAAGGCCCTCGCAAGGGTCCCGGGGGCGACCTCATCGTGCTCATCGCGGAAGAGGAAGACGACATCTTCCACCGCGAAGGCGCCAACCTCACCTGCCACGTGCGCATGCCCTACACCACGGCCGTCCTGGGCGGTTCGGTGCGCATTCCCACCATCGAAGGCGAGATCGACCTCAAGATCCCGGCCGGCACCCAGAGCGGCAAGACCTTCGCCCTGCGCGGCAAGGGCTTGCCTGAGCTGCAGGGCCGTGGCAAGGGCGATCTGCTGGTGCGCGTGAGCATCCGCGTTCCCGAGAAGCTCTCCACGAAGCAGAAGGAGCTCCTCGAGGAGCTCAAGGCCTGTGAAGAGGGGACCGGCGCGGAAAAGAGCTTCTTCGACAAGGTGAAGGACATCTTCTCGTAAGCTTGGGACGTTTGATCTCGCGGTACTGAATCCCGCCCTGCGCTGATCGGCGCAGGGAATCACCCCATCCGAGGTCTTCGATGCTTCAGATCCTCCTCATCGACGGCGACGAGGCTTTCCGGACCGCGGTCCAGGAAGGCTGGTCGCTTCCCGATTCCCGGCTCTCCTGCGCGTTCGATGCGGCCCAGTTCGCCCAGATGCTGCAGGTGAACAGCTACGACCTGGTCTTCCTGGATGCCTCCTGCCTCTGGCAGGATGGGCTCGATCTCGTGACCTTCGCCCGCAAGCGGCAACCCGAGCTCGATGTCGTGGTGCTGTGCGCCGAGGATTCGCTTCCGGCGGCCCGTTCGGCGGTGGAGCGCGGGGCCTCCCAGTACCTGCTCAAGCCCGTCACGGCGCGTGAGCTGATGGACGTCGCCCGTCGCCAGTCCGGACAGATCCTGTCACACCGGGCGCACCGGGGGCTTGAGACCCATGTGCTGGAGGAGCTCCTGGGCAACGGCCCTTCCATGCAGAAGATCCTGCGCCTGGTCAACAAGGTCGCGCCAACCACCTCCACGGTGCTGATCACCGGCGAGTCGGGCAGCGGCAAGGAGTTTCTGGCCAACGTCGTGCATCGCCTTTCGGGGCGGGGCCAAGGTCCGTTCGTCGCCGTCAACTGCGGTGCGATCCCCGAGACGCTGGTGGAATCGGAACTCTTCGGTGCGCGCAAGGGAGCCTATACGGGTGCGGCGGCCGATCGCAAGGGGCTCTTCGAGGAGGCCGAGGGCGGGACGCTGTTCCTCGACGAAGTGGGGGAGCTTCCGCCGGCGGCCCAAGTCAAGCTTTTGCGCGTGTTGCAAAACCGCGAGGTGCGCCGCGTGGGCGATTCCGAGACCCGCACGGTGGATGTGCGCATCCTTGCCGCCACCAATGTGGATCTCCAGAAGGCGGTGGCCGAAGGGCGTTTCCGCGAGGATCTCTTCTTCCGCCTCAACGTGTTCCACCTCAAGTTGCCGCCCTTGCGCGAGCGGCTGGAGGCCATGCCTCACCTGGTGCGCTTTTTCGTGCACAAGTGGAACCAGGCCCATTCGCGACGGGTAAGCGGCTTCCATTCCGACGCCGAAGCGGCGATGATGAGCTATCCGTGGCCGGGCAACATCCGCGAACTTGAGAACGCCATCGAGCACGCCGTGGTGCTGTGTGAATCCGACCGCATCCGCCTCTCCGATCTTCCCGAAGCCCTGCAAGGAGCCAAGGTGGGAAACTTTCTCGCCCTGCCTCCCGCTCGTGGCATGGAAGAGGACGAGACCATGATCACGCTCGCTGAACTCGAGCGCCGCCATATCCTGCGGGTGCTTTCTGCGACCGGACACAACCAGTCCGAGGCCGCCACGCGTCTGGGCATCAGCCGAAGCACCCTGTGGCGCAAGCTGCGCGAGATGGGGATGGCGGAGGAATAAAAAGCCCCGGCCCGGACGAATCCTGAGCCGGGGCCCCGCGCAGGGATTGGCGGGAAGTGTTAGGGGTTGATCAGGATCAACGAGCCTTGCTTGCTCTTGATCAGGACCAAGCCAGGATCAGCTTTGCTCAATTCGATTTCCTGACCGGCATCTGTCGCGACAATCTTCGCAGAAAGCTCACGTCCATCAAGGGCAAGGACTTGAAGCGGTTGAGTCGTTCCGATCAGGTGTCGACCTGAGGCAAGGGAACGATGGCGCAAAGCTGTGCTTCGTGAACGGATTGAGCTCGTGCGAGGGGCGATGACGGCAGGAAGACCATTGCTCCAATTGTTCGGCTGGGCTGCTGCTCTGGCCAGTGCACCCGAGGCCGATGCCTTTGGCCTGATCCTGAATTGAACTGCGCCCTCGTAAGTGGAGAGGAGGGTGAATCGATTTATGGCAGTCTTTGCTGCGTAGGTCTTTACGATTTCAAGTGTTCGGGCATTGCTGTCCAGAAGCTCGATTTCAAGCGAATCGGAGGCTTGCCAGTTCGTATCGAAGGCCGAACCGGAGCAAAGGGATCCGGGCCGCTTGCGAATCTGGATCGAATCCTCGCGACTCAAGACTTGCAAGGACAAGGGGCTTGTGATCCTGTATTGCGCTGCGCAAACACCCGATTCGGGACGCTGGTTGGCTGCTTGATACCGATACAAGACTTCCTCGGCACTCAGGGCTCCTGAGAGAATGTTGGCTTTCCGAATGCCGCCACGCAGATAGCGGAAATCCAAACTCGCATAAGCTCTGGCTCCGATGTTCAGGATCACGTTAGAATCCAGTCGTGGCACGTCGATCGGAGCATGGATGCGCCACGGATCCGTCACGTTCTCGCCATCCAGATAGATGGCCTGGTTCTGCCCATCCCAGGTTGCCACTGCATGATGCCATTTACCGGTTTCGACGCAGCGGTCCGAAAAGACTTCGAACCAGACCTTCTGGCTTGTGGGGGCCATCGAAAAGTCTAGCAAGCAACGTGACAGCTTGGAGCTGTTCTGAACATCAAAGGTGTTCAAGGACAGTCGGCGCGACCATTCTGACAATGGCGCTCCTGCTCCCATTTCGGGATACCAAAGGCCGCCACCAGTGCGAAAGGCAAAGCCCTGTTCAGGAGCATACACACCGCTGATCGGCCAGGTGGCGGAGTTGACCAGGTCGCTCAAGTGGTTCCATTGCGGAGATCCGGTGGAGTCGGCGCGGAAAATAGCCTCGACCGAGAATGCTCCTTTGGGCTGAGCATATCCCGGGATTCGCAAGCCGCCGGTTCTGGTCTCAAGGCTGGATTGACTGACCTTTGCGTCTCCGAAAAAGCTCCAGGTTGACTTGCCGGTGCCGGATACCCAGCTGGCCGAATCCTGCGACGGGTCGAATCGGATGTCTGGTCCAATCTGCGCAAGGACCGAAGTGGCTAAGACGAATAGAATGGAGGAAAATCGCAGCATCATGAAGAACCTTTCAAGGCAGAGCATAGGTGACGCCTTTGGGCATGAGCGTATGTGCCCATCGTATGGCGCTTGCTCCTTGCATCGTGAAATGGAATTTAGTCGGTGCCGTTGGTTGATTGCAGATGCGACGGTACAGTCCCAAGGAGTCGGAATGCACCCAGCCTCCAAAGCCATGGGCGGGGAGTGAGCTGCATCCTTGGGTCAGGATGAAAATGTGGATCGTATCCTCATTCTTGCGAATGGAATCGGGCATGAACGTACTGAAGGGCCCGACTGGAGCAGTGTGAATCACGGGTAGACTCGAATCTGTCCTGATGGCTTGGGCAATGCTGTACGAGTAGAGGCGAGGCTGACTGACGTAGCCTTTGGCGACTCGGGAGCGTAGCCATAGATTTGCGGAACTGTCCAGGGCAATGCCTCCTGCAAAGCTGCTCCAAGGTCCGGAGGCCGTTGGGGCTCGCTCGAAGGTCGCTTCCCTCAGCGGATGCCAGGTTGCGATGGTCACTTGGGCTTGATAATTTCCAGCCGGTGGATAGACGTTGGGAGGCGTCAACCAAGTGCTGTCAAGCCGTGCGGGCCCCGGTGCTGAAAGCTTCGGGTAGGCGGTGAGATATATCTGGGTGGAGGGATACAGGGAATCGAGGAACAGCACTCCGGTTGTGCTGTCCTTGCGAATCAGGAGTCGCTTTGCTCCAACGGGTAGGGAGTCGAATACAAGCAATCCTTTTGCATCGGTCACCGCAGAAATACGAGCACCCGGGATCTGTACACTGGATCCTGCAGGGAAGGTTCCCTGCATTCGTACCGTAGGCTCCAGTTGAATGGTGTCCTTTCGGTTTCCAGTCAGCTCCATGGAGTGAATGCGTTTGCCGGAGTCCCCGATGGCAAGAATTGAGTACGATCCTTGAGGCAGGCTTGGCGAAAGCCATGACTGTCCTTGGCCAAGCGGACCCGAGGTGAATCCAGCCGTGTCCTTGTTGGGCGACCAATCTGCCGGCAACAGTTCAATTGTGGCGGGAGTCGGAGCGCCATGTCGATCCACAACGAGGATCTGGATCGCTTGCAATGCGTTGCCCTGTTCGCTGGAGCCTCCTGCCATCTGCACGGCTTCTGATCCGCAACCCACGAGCATTGAGGCGAGGATGCCGAGGATCCACCCCCGCCTCATGCTGAATCTCCGATCGCGGAGTGTGGAACAAATTGGATACTCAAGGCATATACACGATCCGCGACAAGATCGTCTTCGGCGATGCGGGCGATGCGCGCCTTGAAGTGCCGGATCTCCTCCTTGATGCGTCGGAACCCGTCAGTGCTGATGCCAATCACCATGCTCGATGCATCTCGTCTGGAAGGGGGGACTTCATCGATGGCCAAGGCTGCCAAGTCGGCGAATTGGCGATTGCAGGAACGTACCAGCAACGAGTCGACTTCATTGCCGGTGGTCAGGGCAGGGGAAGGCTGAATCCACCGTTCGCCTTCCTGCTTCAGGAGTCCAAGCCGTACCAGCAACTCGATGCCGTCCCGGACTTGCCGCGAGTTCAGTGTTGGCCTGATTTGGCGGGCCAAGAGCGCGAAATCGTTGTTCCAGTCGATCCGGCAGACCAGTTCACGCAGAACGGGGAAATACCAACGGGCATAGTATTCGTGATGGTCGAATGGAATGAGTTGAGCCTGCACCCTGCGACGCATGCCTCTGAGCTCCTCGAACCAGCGCTGCTTGGATCGGGAATCGCGGGCCTGATTGTAGTTCACCAAAGTGGTGAAGTATTGGGCGTCGTTCTCGGTGAGTCCAAGTCCCTTCAGGAACTGGACGGTGCTGGCCTCAGTGAGATTTCTCCGACCTTCTACGACCTCCAGGAAGAGCGATGGAGATCGGATTCCCGCCTTGAGGCAGAACTGCCGGTAACTGAAAGACTTCGAACGGGACTTGCGATCCTCGTAGTAGTCCTTCAAGAACTGCCGGTAGTCGGTGTAGAACTCGATCCTTTGCACGTCTCCAAAGTATCACAAGAGAAGGTGAAACGACAACTCAATTCATAGATGTTTGTACGCATTTTGAGTACAAAAATATCGAAAATTTGATTGATTATAGCTCTTGGATGTTGACTTGTGGCGATGAAATGATCAAGATTGAGTACAGCAATCCCGCATTTCTGGAGGTTTTGATGACTTTGAATTCCCGCTTCTTGCTTGGCGCCGCCACAACGATGCTCACTTTGGGAGCCACTTCCGTTTCGGCTGGATTCTCGGCCGGATTTGATCCTGCCTCCCCATTCTTGTCGGCGACCGGTGCCGAGCTTACTGTGCGCGGCGATGCCGCAGCCAAGGATGGGATTCTTGACTTGGGGCAGACAGGGCT
>JBDKGV010000194.1:0-6708 GCA_039798005.1 Fibrobacterota bacterium | reverse complement strand
CACCTGTCAAGGTGGCCGAGGTGGCGCCCGTCGGGGCGATCACATGGAAGCGAGCGCGTCCTTGGCGTACGTCGATCAGACGATAGCCTGCTTGGTTGACGCGCACAGCGCCCGGTGTCAGATTGGCCAGATCGCCCGTGAGCTGGATATCGGTCCCGGCGGGGGATTTCAGCAGGGGATTGGCAATCGAATCAAACGGGAGAGCGGTGGGGACCGTGCTGCTCAGTGCCAGAATCAGGGAAAGAAAGCTCATGGAAGATCCTTGGGTTGGGCGCAGTTGCCCGAAAGAACGGGCCAAAGGCGGAACTTCAGGAAATCTAGCGCTGCAAGGCGGGCAGGATGAGAGTTTCCACGTGATCTGCGGTACGTACATGCAACACGCGCAGGGTCCGGGAGGCTGGCAGTGTCAGCGAGGTTTCACCATGCGGCCAATTCTGCCGTGTGATGGTTTGGCCAGACATCGAATGCGTTGTGACTTCAGCGGCCTCCAAGTTCGATCGAGAAATGCGAAGATGCTTGCCCTGCATGTTCAAGCGCAAATTGAATGGTCGAGCTTTGCGAGTCGCGATCCCCGTCGGATTCCATCCGTACAGCATCACGCTGTCGAGGGTGAAGCTTGCCTTGGTCGAGGTGTCCACCGTCCCCAGACGCACTTCCCAGCTCATGGTCAGCAAGCTGTCCGGTGTGAACGGCTCCTTCCAAAGTCCCACCCAATCGGGCTGTTCCAAGCTGTCCAAGGCGATGCACCACGTGGATGCGCCGGTGGTGGCGGGAAGCCGTACTTGGTGGTCTCGCCCGTTCTGGTACTGGGCGCCGGCCTTCTTGGCGTGGTAGACCAGGTTGACTTGACTGTCCGGAAAGCCTTGGGGGATGGTCATGCGAAAGCGCACGGAATGCAGTCCAGGCAAGCTGCGGGACTCTTCGGCCAGAGGGGAAAATTGTGTTTCCAAGGCTCCGTATCCGGAGTAGGGCCCACCCCGACGCAGCCAGAACGAGGCCGTGGCGTCGTGAGAGACGGCATTGGGCATCCATCCGCTGGTGCTCCACGCGCCGGAGGTGTCTTGGATGAGCGAATGACCGCGGGCCAAGGGGTCGGTGGAACTTGAATCCGTGTAGGTGTACCACCAGCCGCCGAAGCGGTTGCGCTTGATCGGCTCGGTGGCGAAGTCGGAAAGCAAGACGCCGTCGTTTCCTTCGCACTTGCCTGTCGGTGGAGGCGGCGGCGCGTCGTCGATGCCTTCCAAGACGATGTCATCGATCTTGATCCAGCCCGAATCCTTGGCCGCGCTGCTGTCCTTGCTGGTGGTGATCTGGATGGCGGAGGCAAGCGAGAGGACCGCGCCGTCGCTCACGGCCGGTTCCGGGCTTGCCCACGAAGGATAGGCGAGTTTGCTGGCCGGAATGACCAGATCCAGCGTCGAGTCCTTCGCCTGCAAGGAGTAGCCGAGGTTGACCCCGGTGTCGTTGGCTGCAGCGTATTCGGGAACCAGACTTCCGATGGAGATGCGGATCCTGCGCGGACGGTCGCACCGCAGTTTCAGGCGGATGCTGGTGAGCGTGCGCAGATCGATGGAGGCGCCTTCGGGAAACTGAAAGCCGATTCCCGCCGAAGGGTACGGGGCGCCATCGAGTACGAAGGAAACCTTCGCATTCCAGTTGCCCGCCAGCGGGGCGATGGAATCGCGCAGGACGGTGCATGCGTGTCTTGGTGAACGCCGCTCGGGATCCTTGCGAGGAAACCACCAAGCGCGCAACGAGGACGGATTCAGGGAATCGGCGGATTCGAAATTGAACTGCAGGGGCTTTGCCTGGGAAACGGCGAAGAGTCCAAGGCAAAGCGCTGCGATTTTGGTTGCGGTCGTCATGCGTTGCTTGCTTTGTCGCAGACGGGCCGCATCAGGTTCAGGCCGAAAGCAGCTTCAGCAAGGCCGGTTCGACCGCGGTTGCCCAGCTGGCTTCCGGAGGAGCAAGGCGGGTGTAGGCGAGGTAGCCGATCAGGTGCTGGGCGGGATAGGTTGCAAGCAAGGTCTCGGTGGTGGAAAGGACCAGGGCGGGATCGAGAGCCTGCAATTCGGCCTCGTCGGCCAGTTCACCGTCCTCGTGCGGCACGCCCCATGCGTTCAAGTAACCGGCGATGACTTCCTTGCCTTTGCGCAGGTACCAGACCTGGAGGCACTGCATGGCTGCGTTCTCCAGCATCGGATTGCTCAGGGCGGCGACGAAAAGCTCAAGGCGGGCAGCCTTGGGGAGCTTTGAGAAGGCCTGAGGGCGCATCTTGCGATGGGCCGCGACCGTCTGGAAGGTTTCGCGGGCCAAAGCTTGGGCGTCCTTGTCGGTGAAAAAGGTCTCGACGATCTCCTTGCGGAAGGATGCTTCGAGGGTCTGCCCCAGGAGGGCACGGAAGGTTTTGGGCAAAGTGTCGATCGTGGCGGACATAAGGACAGGAAGAGTAGCAAAACCTCACTTGGCGGATGGGCTCCCACTTTGCCAAGAACGGCTATCTTTGGCACATCATGGGAAGCTCATTTGGTCAGATCCTTCGTATTTCCACTTTCGGCGAGAGCCACGGTCCTGCCGTGGGCGTCGTGATCGACGGGCTTCCGTCGGGGCTTCCCATCGATGTGGAGGCGATCCAGCGCGATCTCGATCGCCGGCGCCCGGGTCAGAACAAGCTCACGACCCAGCGCAAGGAAGCCGATCAGGTCGAGATCCTCTCCGGCGTCTACGAAGGCAAGGCGACGGGAACGCCGCTTGCCATGATCGTGCGCAACACCGATCAACGCTCCCATGACTACGGCGAGATGGTCGGACTCTACCGTCCCAGCCACGCGGACATGGCCTATGACCTCAAGTACGGCTTCCGCGACCATCGCGGTGGTGGTCGTTCCAGCGTGCGCGAGTCGATCGCCCGCGTCGCGGCGGGAGCCTTGGCCAAGGAAATCCTGAAAAAGGCCTCCGGCTGTGAGATTCTCTCATGGGTCGAGTCGGTCGAGACGGTGGACGCCATGGTCGACCCCGTCACGGTGACTTCCGAGGCGATCGAGGCCTCGCTGGTGCGCTGCCCGGATGCCGATGCCTCCGCCAAGATGGAAGCGGCGATCCAGACGGCTCGTGGGGATGGCGATTCCGTCGGTGGCGTGGTGCGCCTGCTGGTTCGCAATCCCCCGGTGGGGCTGGGCGAACCGGTCTTTGATCGTGCCGAGGCCCTGCTTGGCATGGCGATGCTTTCCATTCCCGCGTCCAAGGGTTTTGAGATCGGCTCCGGCTTTGCCGGCTCGCGCTTGCGTGGTTCGGTCCACAACGACCCGCTGGTGCCGGGCACTGACCGCCCCCATCTGACCAAGAACGATTCGGGTGGCATCCAAGGTGGCATCACGGTCGGTGAAGACATCTTGGCGCGCATCGCTTTCAAGCCCACGGCCACCATCGCATCGAGCCAGCAGACCGTCGGCAGGGATGGTCAAGCGGCCACGCTTGCCGCCAAGGGACGCCACGATCCGTGCGTCGTGTCACGCGCCGTTCCCATCGTCGAGGCCATGGCCGCTTTGGTTTTGGCCGATCTCTTCCTGCTTCAGCGCTCGCGCGAGGGTTTGTTCTCGGTCTGATCCTCCTTCAGAGCAGGATCTTCGGCAAGGAGTTGCCGAGGATGTTGCGCGCCAAGGAATCCAGGACCACATAGCCGCGTGGAGCAGGGCAGGCATCCGTGCCGCACTTGCGGGGGATGACAGCCGCATGGATGGATGTGCCGTCCGTCCAAATTACCGTAGCGCTCCAACCAAGCGCTCCGGCAATGGGAATGCCCGTGTCAGGATGGCTTGGCAAGCGCGTCACTTCGTCCGTGGCCAACAGGGCATTCACCTTGGTCATGGCGTGCGGGGTCAATTGCGAACGGATCGTTTGGCTGCGGATCGTGACGTTGCGAACGCACGGATTCGTATCGATGCATGCGGAGCGATATGTTTCGCGATATCGTGTCGTCACGGCACCGTTTTCATCAAGCTGCAGCGCGTTTCCGTTCCCGCTGTCGCCTTCGCCTCCGGTGGATCGGTATTCGAAGCTTGTGATTCCCGGGGGAAGGGAGCGCGGCGATGTGGCATTTTCGCACCCGCTCAAGCCGACGATGGTCAGAAGCAAGCAAATCGATGAGAATTGGTGCATGGAGGGGGCTCCGCAGGCAAAGGTCGAGCAATGGGGGAGTATCCCCGGTGACCCTCTCAAGTTTAGGCCGTGATCCGGTGGGACCCAACCGATCTGCGCGTGTCTCGTGGCATTCCGTACTCCGGGTCGGAACAGACTGCGCAACCATGCGTGTTGCACCGGGCCTTCCTCGCCCCCTTTGTCGTTGCACTCCGCTTGGAGTCTACTTGGCTTCCAAGTCTTCCGGACGAATGCCCGTCACATCGGTCACGATGGCCCAATCGATGCCGTGTTCGCGCATCTTGCGGGCGTCATCGAGCTTGGAGGCGCGGGCGCCTTCCTGTCTTGCGGCCTCTTCGATTTTGATCTGAATCTTCGGTTTGGGCATCGTTGCGAGATAGCTCATGATCTTCTCCTCTTCCTCTTCGCTCAATCTACCAATCGCCGCAAACAAAGGGAATAGCAGGGCGATTTCTTGATCGTTCCCGCTGGCTTGGAAAACCTCGGCCGCCGTCTGGATCCCCTGAAGCCCCGCTTGAAGGCCCTGCATCGCCAGCAGCAGTGTGGCAGCCACCAAGTTGCTGGACTGCACCCAGCGCTCGGCTTCCTCCTTGGCCAGTTGCACCACGCGGGTCCGGAAACGCAGGTATTCGATGTCTTGATCTCGCCCCACGACCTGATCCACAATCTCGTGAGGTGCCCGCTCGGTGATCAAGGCGACCGGTACGATGGATTCACCCGGGAAGCGTTCCATCAAATCCAAATAGTAGTGGGCCGTGCGGATCAGATCCACGGAACGAGCTTGAGACCAGTGCTCGACCAGGGCGAAGAGAAGTGGAAGCCCTTCCGCGAACCGGTAACGGATGGTGAGATCCATGACATAGCCTTTGCCGCGCAGATCCTTCTTGCGAACCTGAGTGGCAAGGAATTCCCACGACACCGGATCGCCACGACGCTGATGGACATCGGGCAGCAGGAAGGCCAGAGTGTCTCGCGGGCGAAGTTGGAGAAGCTCCTTGATGCCCTGATCGATGGAGAGAGTTGGCTTGCGCGGCATGGCTTCATTTTATGCCTTGGTGAATCTTTAAGCAATGCTTTTTTGTTCAGTATTTGGCTTGCGTATTTGCGCTTGTGTGCGGCCTGTTGCTCTGGACCTTCCCGCTTTCCATCATTGCGCAAAAGTTCGTTGGAAAGCACATCGGACACCACCATGGCCGGGCGCTATCGACCCCTTGCCCCCGAAAGCGGCATCACCGCAACCAGTGGAAGTTTCTTGGGGGCTACCGGTTTGTGTGCATCACGCCCTTGGTCTTCCACTGTCCGCCCCGCCAGCGCAGCCAGTTGACGCTGGCGCGCACCCATTCGTCGACGGTCATGCCCGCCCAGATTCCCACGACACCCCAGTGGAGCCCAAAGGCCAACGCAAAGCTTGCGCCCAATCCGACGCTCCACATGATGGCGGTTCCCACGAAGGCGGGGAATTTGGAATCCCCGGCGGCGCGCAGCGCGAAGGTCAGGGAAATGTTCGCGGCCTTGGCCGGTTGCAGGCAGAAGTCCACCCAAAGGAGGGTACTGCCAAGGGCGATCACGGCGAGGTCGCGGGTGAAGATCCCGATGGCCCAATGGCCCATCAAAGCCGTTCCAAGCGAGGCCAGGAAGGCAAGGCCGCATCCCCAGGCCAACGCTTCGCGCAGGCGTTTGTCGGCGCGGTCGAACTCGCGGGCCCCGACCAGGTGGGAAACCAGAATCTGGGCACCAAACCCAAGGCCGTAGCTGAAGATCACCGGAAGATTGGCGAGGTTGGCGGCGTACACGCGGGCCGTCAAGGAAAGGTTGCCGAGGCGGACGATCTGGGTCGCCAGCGCCAACTGGAACAGCATGTAGCTGATCGGTTCTCCCATGGATGGAAGGCCGATGCGCAGCAGCGGGCGGAGCACGCGGCGCCAGCCCAGCAGCAGATGGGCCCAAGAGGGGCGGAAGTCCAGACGACGGCCCAGAAGGATGAGGGTCGTCAATCCGACGATGGCCCATGTGGAAACGGTCGCTATGGCCACCCCCGCGACGCCGAACTGAGGCAAGCCGAACCACCCCGTCACGAAGATCATGTTCAGGACGGTATTCCCGCCGACCGTGGCCACGGAACTCCACAGGTTCCATTGGGTGAGCCCACGCGCGGCCAGGAGGTTGGACAGCGCGGATTGCAGGGCACGGCCCGCAAATCCGGCCCCGATGATGCGCAGGAACAGGGTGGAGTGCTCGGCGATTTCCCCCTCGAGTCCCAGCATCGCCACCAATGCGGGGCTGGCAAGGCACATGATCAATCCCAGCAGAAAGCCGCCACCGGTCACCAAGGCAAGCAACAGCGCGAAGGTCGCTTGGGCAAGGCGCCGACGCTTGGCCCCCATGTACTGGCCTGCGATTCCGGCGCCGGCTTGGCCCAGGGAGTTGAGGATGGTCTGCCCCAACATGAAGATGGGAACGGTGGCTCCCACGCCCGCCGCCGCCACGTCCGAGATCCGGCTGAGGAACCAGGAATCGATCAGGGGTCCGGAGATGCCGACGGCAATGGTG
>JBDKGV010000193.1:0-6914 GCA_039798005.1 Fibrobacterota bacterium | reverse complement strand
GCTTCCCGCACCGCGGCATCGCCCTCGGTGAGTCCATACTGCTCCCAACCCGGGGGCAGCCCGAAGCCGACGGGAAAGGTCGAGGCGTCCGGAAGACCTCCGGCAAGCGAGATGACATCCCTGCCGCTTGCCGCCGCGAGGATCTCCCGCACCGGCGATGGTCCCAACCGGGTGATGCGTCGTGACAGTCGCGCCTGCATTTTCGCCTCCTTGAGTCAATCCCCTTGATCAAGTCAAGGACATTGACCTATAATAGGAAGCATGAGAAACAAAGTCAAGGCTATTGACCCATTGCGCGAAGCCGCCCTGAACCGGGCCCTGGAGCTCTTCCACTTCGCCTACCGCGCCTTCACCGCCGGCCCCGACCGGATCCTGGAGACCAAGGGACTGCAGCGTGTCCATCACCGGATCCTGTACTTCACGGGACGCCATCCCGGGATCTCCGTGAACGGGCTGCTGGAGATCCTGGGCGTATCGAAGCAGGCCTTGAACGCTCCCTTGCGCCAACTGCTGGAGATGAGGCTCGTGGAGTCCCGGATCAACGCGACGGATCGCAGGGTCCGCGAACTGCGCCTGACCCAGGATGGAGCCCACCTGGAAGCCACCCTCTCGGGACTCCAGCGCCAGCGCATGGAGGAGGTCTTCCGGGAAGCCGGCCCCGAAACCGAAACGGCCTGGCGCACGGTCATGAGCACCATCGCCGGAACTTGACAGACGAGGGCCGGTAGCCCCCCGTCTTGGCGCCCTGCGCCCGGGTTCCGACGGCTTCAGGGCCCCGGAAGGAGGCACCGGATGCCAGCATTCAGATTCGCATCCATCCCACGGATGCGTGCTTCATGGTAGCCGTTCACCCCGGCACCGGCCAGCAGCTCCCAGCGCACTCCGGCCCGCACGCGCACCCCTGCATCGACGAACCATCGACTGATGTCGACCGGGTTGGAGACCGAAATCTCAGAGTCCTTTCCCAGCTTGCCACCCGCCAAAAGGCGCCCGGCGAGGTAGGGGGAAGCGGGCGAGTCCCGGAAGGCAAGGAGCGTGACACCAAGCGAGAGCAGTCCCGAATTGACCGATTCGCTCCTGCGTTCCAAGGGGATGCGCAGGAAATCCGCCCGCAGCGCACTGTCCGACTTGGGGGTGCGATCGCATCCGAAGTCCTCACAGGGATAGTCGTCCCGGGCCGTGTAGTCCGCCTCGTGGATTCCAAGCCCCAGACCCAGCCAAGGCATGAGGCTCCAGCCCGGCAGAGGGATTTCGTGCCCCGCGCAAGCTGTCACCATCGTGGCGTCCAGCCCGGCATGATGGCTCCCCGTCGCGAACTCCATCCAGTATTGCACACCTCGGGACGCCACCCGCAGCTCCGCCCCGATTCCCCAACGACGCTCCGCGAGATCCAAGGGCCGTTCGGAAGACCAGTGGAGCGGTCGGGTCCGTGTCTGGCTCACCGTGGTTCCCGTTCCGGCGCCGATGCCCACACCTTCCCCGATCGGCAGGGCCGGAAGGACCGGGCTCGGCAAGGCGACCTTGCCGTCCACGAGCGTCCGGGTGCCACTGCTGCATCCGCACCCCAGAAGGAGAATGCCCGCCACGGCAAACCGGCATGCACAATGACGCAATGCCCTGCCCGTGCATCGAGTCACCCTTTGCTTCACAGCTATGCAGGCTTCCTGAGAACCATCCTCAAGAACGTGATTCCCAGCTCCTCCGGGGTGCCCAAGGAACGGAGGTCCTCGTGCAGGAAACCCGGAGTGCGCAGCATCGCCAACTGCTCGGGACTTGCCTCGGTTTCCAAGGCTTCGACCAGTTCGAATCCCGCCTCGCGGGCCAGTTCCTTGAATTGCTTGCTGCGCAGGCGATTCTGGAAGTGGATCGGTGGATTGAGGAGGTTCCACGCGAATCGTCCATGCCGCAGGAAGCCATGGACCGGAACCCCCGGCTTGGCATACGCCCAATGGTCCTGGAGGTCGATGAAATGCACCGCAACGGCACCGGGCTTCAGCAGGCGATGGGATTCCTGAAGAATCGCAAAGAGATCATCCCGCGGGATGTGCTCGAATACGTTGTAGCTCAAGAACAGATCCAAGGATCCGGTCGAGAACGTGGTCTTCCGGGCATCGCACGGTGCGAGATAATGGATCCCATAGCGCGATTCCAAGTCACCTTCGACGCTTGAGTCCGATGCGCAATCCCATTCAGGCACGGCGGAACCCGCCGCATCCCCCTTGGCCCGCACGCGCCGGACGGCTTCCCCGATGCGCAGCCTGTCCAGATGACGGCTGATGTCGATGCAATGGATCTTGCCCAGCCCAAAGGCGCGCAAGGCAAGCGCCAACTGCACATCCCAACCGGCGCCGATCTCCATTCCGACCAGCGGAGCCGATCCCGTATCCGTCAAGGAATGCGCCTTGACCAGATCCAGGATGATTTGGGCATCGTCGATCTTCTTCTCGAAATGCCAATCCGGCAGCATCTTCCGGATCCTCTGCAGCCGATCATTGATGCGATGACCACCCGGAGCCAACGACAGCCCCCATTGGATGGCGCATTTCAGCAGGACGTTCATCATTCCCTCGTGAAGGAAAATCGAGGGTCCGGCATGGACCCTCCGATCAATGCATCAAGGGCCGCCTCAGCGCCTGCGACCGCGATCGCCACCACCATGGCCACCGCTGCGTCCGCCGCTGCGACCACCGCCGCCGCCATCGCGACGCGGAGGGCGGTCGCCGCCGAAGCCCGCGGACTTCTCGCGCTCGCCGCTCTGGTGCGTCTCGTTGCCGGTGAGGCTGGCACCGGTCTGGCCGTAGAACTCCTCGCGGTAGACGCGGGAGAGCATCATGGCAAGGCTCAGCTGGAGCGATTCGCTCTCGGTCACCATCTTGGCGGCGGGGAGCATCTTCTCCGCCAGACGGCGTCCGGCGCGATTGGCTTCGCGGGCGGAGCGCTCGAGGATGGTCACGCAGCGTTCGGCGAACAGGTTGTCCAGGTTCGCGCGGTCGAACATCGGCTTCTTCTCGAAGCGGATCTCGAAGCGGCGGCCGATGGCCTTGAGCCCGATCTCCTCGAGGTCCGAGACCACGGACCACGCCACACCGGTCTTGCCGGCGCGGGCGGTACGGCCGGCGCGATGGATGTAGACATCCGGGTCGGCGGGCTGCTCGTACTGGATGACGCAGGGGATGTCGGAAAGGTCGATGCCTCGGGCCGCCACGTCGGTGGTCACCAGGTACCGGACTTCCTTGGTGCGGAACTTCGCCATCACCACTTCGCGGGCCGCCTGGGAGAGGTCGCCCGAGAACCCTTCGGCCGCCAGACCGTGGGTGCGCAGGAAGTCGCCGATGTAGGCCACGTCGCGCTTGGTGTTGCAGAAGATGAACGCCTGCTCGGGGTGATCGTGCTCCAGGATGCCCAGCACGGCCTCGTCCTTGCGGGCGCGGTCGGTCAGGATGTACCGGTGGCTGATCGAGTCGACCGAACGCTTCTTGTGGGAGAGCGACAGGAACTTCGGGGCGCGCAGGAACTCGCGGGCCAAGTGCTTCACGTTCTCGGTGATGGTGGCCGAGAAGAGGTAGGTGCAACGGTCCTTGGGAATCATCTGGCGGATGCGGGTCATGTCGGGATAGAATCCCATGCCCAGCATCTCGTCGGCTTCGTCCAGCACCAGGTCGCGGATCGAGCTGACGGGGAAGTCGCCGCGCTGCATGAGGTCGATCACGCGTCCGGGGGTTCCCACCACCAGCTGCGCACCTTCCTTGAGCTGCTTGAGCTGCTTCTCGTAGCCCACGCCACCGTACAGGACCACGACCTTGATGCCGCGTGCGGCACCCAGGATCTCGGCCTCGCGACCGACCTGAAGGGCCAGTTCGCGGGTGGGAATCAGCACCAGCGCCTGGGGCGACATGTGCGTGGGTTCGATGACCTCCACCAGGGGAATCATGAAGGCACCGGTCTTGCCCGAGCCGGTGCGCGACTGGACGATCAGGTCTTGGCCTGCCATCATGTAGGGGATGGCCTTGCGCTGGACCTGCATCGGGGCCTTCCAACCTTGGGCCTCGAAGATCGGGCGCAGCGCGTCGGAGGCTTGCGAGAACTCGTAGTCGGGCAGCGGCGGATCCGGCTCGATGATGTCGTCGGGATTGTCGTCGATGCCAGAGTCCTCAAGGGGCGATCCGACGTAGGCCGCGGTGGCCTCGTCGTCCGCGCCCGCTTCGGCTTCGGGGGCAGCTTCCAACTCGATGGTCTCTTCCAAGGGGAAGTCGCCTTCGGCAGTGGTCAATTCAGGTTCGTCCAACAAGGGCTGCTCGGCTTCGGGCAGCGTATTTTCTTTTTCATTCTGCATGGCCACACAATCTAGTTCAGGCCCTCTCCGCTCTCCCTGTTTCGTTTTCGGGCACATCCCCGGCAAGGCCGGGGTCGCCCCCTTCCAGGCTGCCCTCCGGTCGGCCCCGCGCCGGGCGTTGCATCCCTGCCGCGCGGTGGCGACGGCCTTTGGCCGTCCCTTCCAGGCGGCTTGTGCGTTGCCAATCGTTGCTACTTTCGTACACGCAAGCAGATCGGTTACCAAAGCGAGGCCACGTTGTCCATCACCCATCCCAGCCAAGCGGTCTTTCCGGTCGGAGAGCGTTCCCAGATCCTGCACCTGCACTATGCGGCGCGTTACGACCTGTGCGCCAGCTTCATGCGCCTGCAGGAGTTCTACGAGTCGGACATCCCCGGGATCCAGGGCCGCTTCTTCACCTTGGAGGAGTTCATGGACGCCTATGCTGGCCGGATGGGAAACTTCACCTACACGCTGGATTGGGGTGGCTTCAACGTACCGGGAAAGGTCTGGCGGCAGTGGCGGGAGCTGTTCCCGTCGGAAGGCCTGCTTGAGAAGGAGAAGGCGCTTGTCGCGGCGGTCGAAGGCCTGCTCGGGAAGGCTTGCGACCGGCAGGACTTCTATGTCATCGGAAGCTGTGCCGATTCCTCGGACCTGCGCGAAGTCGTTTCTCACGAGCTCGCCCACGCCCTGTTCGCGCTCTCCCCGGACTACCGCGCACGGATGACGGATCTTGTCAAATCCTGGCGGGAGGAGAGTCCCGAGGTCTGGGAACGCATGACCGCAAAGCTCCTGAAGATGGGATACATGGAAGGTGTCCTTTTCGACGAGGTGCAGGCCTACTTTGCCACCTCCGACGACGAGGACCTGCAACGGCTCTTTGGCATCGCGCCTTTCCCGGCACGCGCCGGCTTCGTCTCGACCTTCGACGGCGAGATCTCCACGCACGGCATCGCACTTCCGGCGGCGGTCCTGGCCCCATGATCCTGCGCCCACGCCCCCATTGGTTGCGGATGCTCTTCGTGCTGCGCGGGTCGGTCGTGCCGGTCATCCTGCCGCAGCTTCTGTTCGCCACTGCGATTGCCACGGTGGTGACGGTGTTGCATGGACAGATCTTCCAATGGAAGATTCCCCTCAACGTGCTTTCGTTCTCCTTGATCGGACTGACCATGGCGATCTTCCTGGGCTTTCGCAACAACACCAGCTACGCCCGCTACTGGGAGGCGCGTACCCTGTGGGGTGCCATCCTGAACGGGACGCGAAGCCTCCTGCGCCAAGGGCTCACGCATGTGGACACTCCCGACCACTCCCGATCGCTTGGCCTGATCCTGATGGCCTTCGTCCACGCCCTGCGCCACCAGTTGCGCGGCTCGGATCCGTCCGCCGACCTCGGGCGCCTGCTGCCTGCGGATGCCTGCACACGCCTGGCGCCGGTGCGTTTCAAGCCGGCCGTCCTTCTGCTGATGGCCGGGGAATGGATCGCCGAGCGCCGCCGTGAGGGAACCATTGAGCCGATGATCGTACCGGCGCTGGAAGTGCCGCTGGGCAAGCTCTCCGAGGCTCTGGGCGGCTGCGAGCGCATCGCAAGCACGCCCATTCCCTTCGCCTATGCGGTCATCATCCATCGCACCATCTACTTCTACTGCCTGCTGCTACCCTTTGCGCTGGTGGACACCATCGGCTGGATGACCCCGCTGATCACGGCCTTTGTGGTCTACACCTTCTTTGCCCTGGAAGCCTTGGGCGCCGAAATCGAGGAGCCCTTCGGTACGGCCCCCAACGACCTTGCGCTGGATGCCATCTCGCGCATGATCGAAAGCACCTTGCGCGAGATGCTGGGCGAGACCCTGCCGCCCCCGCAAGACACGACCGTCGACTTCATCGAGACATGAGGACAGGCATCCCGACCATGATGATCCGCAACGCCCAAGAGGCAGACATCCCCGCGCTTGTGCGCATCTACAACCAAGCGATCTTGGAAGGCTTGAGGACCGGTGACACCGAGCCGGTCGATCAGGTCGAACGTGCCGCTTGGTTGCGGGAACACGATGTCTTGCATCCTGTCCTGGTGGCCGAACTTCAGGGGATCGTGGTCGGCTATGTCTCGTTGAGCTCCTACCGCAAAGGTAGGGCGGCACTACAAAGAACCGCAGAGATCAGCTACTACGTCGATCAGGAGCATCGCCGAAGCGGTGTCGCAAGCGCCTTGCTTCAGGCTGCCTTCGATTTTTCCGAAGGGCACGACCTCCGAACCTTGATCGCGATTGTCATCGCAGCAAACACCGCCAGCATCGCGCTTTTGGAACGGTTCGGCTTCACCCTCTGGGGCACTCTTCCCGATGTCGTCGAATATGGCGAAAAAACCTTGGACCACTTGTACTTCGGACGAAGGATTGAAGGCGCATGAACGCGCCCCTGACCATCGGCCCCGTCGGCGAACCCGACCTTGAGCGCCTTGCCATCCTGCTTCAGGAATTGTCCGGTCAGCCCACGGATCTCCAAGCAATGCACCGGAACTTCCACGCCATCAAGGATCGTGAAGACTATCGCCTCGTGGGGGCATGGATCGACGGCGAGCTCGTCGGGTCGTTGCTGGGCATCC
>JBDKGV010000192.1:0-6917 GCA_039798005.1 Fibrobacterota bacterium | reverse complement strand
TGACCCGTCCCCCTGCTGACGGACGTCACGATCAGGTAGGTTTGACGTATGACAGAGACTCCCAAGTCCCCTCGTAGGACACATGACTCGGCTTTCAAGGAGCGCGCAGTCCAGATGGCCCAAGAGAGCCAGAACATCGCGGCGACGGCTCGTCAGCTGGGGATCGGCTACAGTCTTCTGAACAGCTGGAAGAACGCCGCCGACTTGGCCCGCAGCAAGGGGCAGGGTCTTGCGATGGCCCTTGAAGACAAGGCTCGCTTGGCTGCGTTGGAGAAGGAGGTGGCCAATCTGCGGGAGGAGAACGAGATCCTAAAAAAAGCCACGGCGTACTTCGCCAGGGATCGAGTCCCGCCCAGAAGTACGCCTGGATCCAAAGCATGAAGGGTAGCCACGAAACCGTCCGGATGTGCCGTGCCCTTCAGGTCAGCCGTTCGGGGTTGCACGACTGGAGCAAGCGGGACAAGACACCAGACCATCCCGTTCTTCGTGAGCAGATCAATGTGATCTTCAACAAGTACCGCTGCAACTATGGGCATCGCTCCATTCGACAGGAATTGTCAAAACAAGGCATTCGTCATGGCCGCAAGCTGATCCTTCGACTGATGGCAGAGCAAGGCTTGAGGCCCACGGCAAGCCTTCCCAAGCCCTATGGAAAGGGCAAGGCAGGCGAACATCGGGTGGCCAAGAATCGGCTGAATCGTCAGTTCAAGGTGACTAGGATGAACCGGGTGTGGACATCGGACATCACCTACATCTGGACGACTCGCGGCTGGGCGTACTTGGCGGTCATCTTGGATCTGTTCTCGCGCCGAGTGGTGGGATGGTCGGTCGGCGACAAGCCTGACACGGCCTTGGTCAAGAGTGCGCTGGCCAAAGCGATACGTCTGCGTCAGCCTCGCCGCTGGCGCCTGATGTTCCATTCGGATCAAGGCTGCCAGTACACCTCGCTTGAGCTTGTGCAGTACCTCAAGGACTCCGGTATCCTTCAGTCGATGAGTCGGCGGGGGCAATGCTGGGACAATGCTCCCACAGAGAGTTTGTTTGGCACCTTGAAGCAGGAAACCGGCATAGCTCGGTTCATCCTGGAAGACTGCCCGGCTGTCGAGGTGGCCATGCTAGATTGGATCGACGGATGGTACAACTCCACCCGAAGACACACCTCGCTCGGTGGGTGCAGCCCCATCGAGTTTGAAGCAAAGATGGCTGCTTAACCATGTCCGCCCAGAGGGGGACGGGTCAGTGGCCGATGCCCAAATTCAGTATTCCAAGATCGTGGATGATCTGGAAGTCCGCTTGGAAAGCACCAAGGCCAAGCTGAAGGATCTTGGAAACTCAAGCGAGGAGGCATGGGAGTCCCTCAAGGACGGCGTCGAAAGCGCTTGGAGCGAGTTGAGCAAGGCCGTCCACAAGGCCGGAGCCAAGTTCAAGGACTGACGCTTCGCCGTGGCTCGGCAAACAGGCGCGGCTCCCCGGCCAATTCCCCTTCGCTTGTTTGCCGATTGCCAGATTCGGTTCAAGAGCTGAAGCTCTCCCCCGCATCCCTCCTGTGCTTTGGTACCTTTCCCACCAATATGTCGACGCCTGCCCTCCTGTTCGCCTACGTTGTCCTGAGCTACCTCATCGGCTCCATCCCTTCCGCCATCTGGATCTCCCGCGCCTTCGCCGGCATCGATATTCGCACCCGAGGCTCGAAGAACGCCGGGCTCACCAATGTCTATCGGGTCTTGGGCTGGAAACCGGCCGTCCCGGTCGCCCTCATCGACTTCACCAAGGGCTTGGTCGCGGTGCTCTTGGGCAGCAGCCTGCCCCATCACTCCTTCCAATTCGGCCTCTTGTGCGGAGCGGCTGCCGTGATCGGGCACTCGTACACGGTCTTCGCAAGCTTCCGAGGCGGCAAAGGGGTTCTGACCACCTTGGGAGTCTTTGTCGCCCTCTCGCCGACGACCGCCCTTCTTGCCTTTGCCCTCTGGACCCTGATCCTGTGGCTTTCCGGGTATGTGAGCCTTGCCTCCATTCTCGCCGCAGCCTTCCTTGGCTTGGCAAACACGTTTCTGGTCGGCTCGCATGTGTTCCACGCCGTGCGCGAATTCACGGTGCTTGGTGCCACCTCCTGGGATCATGTCCTCAATCGCCTCACCGAAAGCGGCGACTTCTGGTTGCTGGGCTTCTCTTGGCTGGTCGCGGCCTTCGTGATCGTGAAGCACAAGGCCAACATCCAACGGCTGATGGCCGGTACCGAAAACCGGTTCGGGAAGAAAACCTCCGCTCCCGACATCCAGGAGAAGGCCGCCCGTCGTCGTCGTGAGAGCGCCATCGCCGCCGGGTTGGATCCCGATTGCGTGGCCATCCTGGGCGGCGGTTCATGGGGCAGTGCCGTCGCCAAGGTGCTGGGCGACAAGGGCACCAAGGTGATGCTTTGGGAATACAGCGCGGAATCGGCCAGTCGCATGCAGGAAACCCGCGAGTGCGACAAGCTTCCCGGCGTACGCCTGCCCGAGACCGTCCATGTCACCTCCGATCTTGCAGCGGCCTTGGCCCACGCCTCCATCGTCGCCTTCGTGGTCCCCTCCCACACGCTGCGTTCGGTCTGCGCGTCCATCGGCAAGATCCTCGGAGAATCCGAGGTGCGCAAGCGCCACTTCGTCTCCCTCGTCAAGGGCATCGAGGAGAAGACCCAGCTTCGCATGACGGAAATCGTCATGGATGTCCTTCCAGGCGCCGATGCCGTCAACGTCTCCGTGCTCACCGGCCCCTCCCACGCCGAGGAGGTCGGCAACGGGCTCGCGACCACCGTCGTGCTTGCCAACCGCGAGGAGGAGACCGCCGCCGCCTTGCAGGACATGTTCTTCGCCCCGTCGCTTCGCACCTACCGTTCGACCGATGTCGTGGGCGTGGAACTGTGCGGAGCGGTCAAGAACGTGATCGCCATCGCATCCGGCATTCTGGACGGCTTGGAACTGGGCGACAATGCCCGCGCCGCCCTGATGACCCGTGGCATGGCCGAGATGGCGCGTCTGGGCGCAAAGCTCGGTGGTTCGCGCGAGTCGTTCTTCGGACTGGCCGGCATGGGCGACCTCATCACCACCTGCGTTTCCAAGCACAGCCGCAACCGGCACGTGGGTGAGCAGGTCGGCCGCGGTCGCCCCCTCCAGGAAGTGCTGGGCGAGATGAAGATGGTCGCCGAAGGCGTGCGCACCGTCTCCGGGGTCATGGAGCTTTCGAAGCGCTTGGGCGTTGAAATGCCCATCACCGCTCAGGTCAATGCGATCCTGTTCGAGGGCCGCCCCGCCCGCGAGGCCCTTGGGCTTCTGATGAATCGCACCGCCAAGAACGAGAGGGATTGATGAAAGTCACCTGGACTCAGGAAGAAGTCTGCTCCCTCACCGGGCTCGAGCCTCATATCCTGCGTTTCTGGGAAGGCGAATTCCCGCAACTACGTCCGCGCCGCAACTCGGCCGGACAGCGCGTCTATCGCGAACGCGACGTGGACATCGTCACGCGCCTCAAGGGATGGATCTACGACGAGGGACTTGCGATCCCGGCAGCGCGCCGCCGACTCAAGGAGGACTTCGAGGCGTTGCCCGCTCCGACCGATCCTGAGCAATTGGGCATGCCGTTTCTGGAATCCGCCCCGGCCTCCGCTCCCGTCGCGGTCCCGGCGGCACCCGAAGTCCCGACTCCACTGCCCCCGGCAACCACTCCCGCAGAACCTGAAGCACCGGCGCCGGTTGCCGTCCCGGAGCCGCCCGCCGCCATTCCCGTGGCCGTGGAAGTGCCCTCCCCCATCACCGCTCCGGCCATGACTCCCGTCGCTGCACCGGTTCCCCCCATCCTTGCCAAGACACCCGAACCGAGTCTATTCTTCGATCCCGTTCCGGTTCCGTCTTCGCCATCAGCCGCTGCGCCTCATCCGGCACCTTCGGCCTTGCGCAGTCAGCTCCTTGAGGTCCTTTCCCTTCTGGAGGCTCCATGAATCTTGCGAAATTCCTTGAACCCGCGATGATCAAGCGCGTTGCTTGGATCATCATCGGCATCGGCGGTGTCCTGATGCTGCGTGCCGTATGGATCGGGCTCCATCTGAAGGAAGCCCCCCAAACCCACTCGACCATGATGCAATGGCTGGCCGCTGGCATTGGTGCCTACATGATCGGCCGCTTCATCCTCATCCGTCTGCGCTGGGTCGAGAAAAAGCGTCGCAAGGAGGCGTAGATGGAAACGCCCGCCATCGAGGTCCGCTCCTTCCACAAGTCGTACCGTCTGGGACTTGAGAACTTCCTCAAGGTCCATCACGCCGTCAAAGGCATCGACTTCACCGTTCCCAAAGGGGCCATCTTCGGCTTCGTCGGCCCCAACGGCGCCGGCAAGACCACGACCATCAAGTCCTTGGTGGGATTGCTTCGCCCGACCAAGGGGGAGATCCGCATCTGGGGCGGCGATCCTTGCGACGCCTCGGTGCGCAAGCGACTGGGCTTCATGCCCGAGCAGCCCTACTTCTACGACCATCTGTCGGGAAGCGAACTGCTCAACTACTTCGGCCACCTTTCCGGTCTCTCGGGCAAGCCGCTGCAGGAAGCCATCGAGCGGGCCTGCGATCTGTGCAAGATCCGCAAGGATTGGCTCTCGCGCCGCCTGCGCACCTATTCCAAGGGCATGGGGCAGCGCGTGGGCCTTGCTCAGGCCATCCTCCACCGCCCGGACCTCCTGATCCTGGATGAACCCATGTCGGGTCTGGATCCGATGGGCCGCCGCGACGTGAAGGGGATTCTGCGCACCTTGCATGAGGAAGGGTCCACCCTGTTCTATTCCAGCCACGTGCTGGCCGACGTCGAGGAGATCTGCACCCACGCCGCCATGATCGTGGCCGGGACGGTGCGTCGCGCCGGAGACCTCGGACAAATCCTGTCAGGCCCGAACGGCACGACCCTGCGTCTTGAGGACATCCTGGCCACCGAAGTGGGAGAAGGAGACTGCGATGCGTAACCTCGTTTGGATCGCGCTGGCCTCGTTCCGCGAGACGGTTCGCGACAAGATCCTCTACACCCTGCTCTTCTTCATCTTCCTGATGTTCGGCTTCTCGATGCTCCTGGGCTCGTGGTCCATCTTCGCCTACGAGAAGGTGATCAAGGACTTCTCGCTGGGCGCCATGAGCATCGGCGCGCTGTTGATGGCCATCTTCATCGGTGTCGGACTGATCCAGAAGGAGCTTCAACGCAAGACCGTGTACGCCTTGCTTGCCAAGCCCGTGGCCCGCTGGCAGTTCCTTGTCGGCAAGTACCTGGGCCTTGTGATGGTCCTTTGCGTCAACCTCCTTGCCATGATGGCCGGACTCTACCTGATCCTCCTGCTGGCCGGCGCCCACCTCGACCCGCGCCTGTGGTGGACGGCCCTTGGGGCCTTCTGGGAAATGGCCGTGATCACGGCGGCGGCGCTTCTCTTCTCGAGCTTCTCCACCCCGATCGTATCCTCCCTGTTCACCTTGGGCATCTACATCGCAGGCCACCTTTCCGGTGATCTGGTCGGCTACATGAGCACCATGGCTCGCAACGCCGCGCGCATTCCCGGCGCGTCCTTGGCTCCCGAATGGCTGACCCCGGTGATTCGCGTCGCGCAACGCATCATTCCCGATCTGGAACTGTTCAACGTCCGCGGGCTCGTGGTGCACGGCCAGCCCCTCCCGGAGCTCTGGGCCCTGTCGGCATCCTTGCACGGCCTGGGCTGGTGCGTCGTTTTCCTGACCATCGCCTCGATCTGGTTCTCGCGCCGCGATTTCGTCTGAAGGTTCCTGCAGGAATCGTTGCTGTACCTCTCAACGCATTCGTCACGAGCCGACAGCGAAGGTGAGGCCCGACGGCTATGTTTGAAGGCGAATCCAAACGCCTTCATTCCAGGAAACCGACATGCCACTCACCTTGGCTCTGCTCTTGAGCCAGCTTCCCAGCGCCAGCATCTTCATGAACCAGGCCGCCTTCGAGTCCAACGGACCCAAGACGGCCATCGTCGAAGGCGCTTCCGGCCTGGCCGGGCAGGCCTTCACGCTCAAGCGCGGCACCGTCAAGGCCGGAGGCGGCGTGCTCTCTCCCGCCGTCCAGTTGAGCGACTGGAAAAGCGGCGTCTCCTATTACGAGGCGCGCTTCGACACCGTGAAGACCGCAGGGACCTACACGCTGTCCCTGGCCGACGGCACCACCTCGGGCACCTTCGCCATCGGCAAGGACACATTGGTCAACCTCGGACTTTCCAAGGTTCTGGCCTTCTTCAAGGCCGACCGGTGGAGCGGTGCCGACAACGTGACCAAGTTCGGCGGCGGCGGCACCACCTACGACATGCAGGGCGGCTGGAAGGATGCGACGGGCGATGTGAGCAAGTACCTCAGCCATCTTTCGTTCGCCAACTACATGAACCCCCAGCAGATCCCGCTGTCCACCTGGGTGCTGGCCTTCGCCGCCGACCGCCTGCCGACCCTGCTCAAGGCCAAGGGCAACTACACCGGCATGCGTGCCGAGGCCCTGTGGGGTGCCGACTACCTGGTGCGTTCCTTGGATGCTGCGGGTTACTTCTACATCACCGTGTTTGACGGATGGAGCGTGGACAGCGTCCGCAACATCTGCGCCTTCTCAGGCTCCAAGGGCATCCGGTCCTCCGACTACCAGGCGGCGTGGCGTGAAGGGGCCGGCATGGCCATCGCGGCCCTGGCCCGCGTCTCCACCTGGGGCGCAAGCGGCGCCAAGACCAGCGCCCAGTACCTCGCGGCGGCCAAGTCGGGTTATGCCCATCTCAAGACCAAAGGGACTGCCGCCTACGCTGACGACGGCAAGGAGAACATCCTCGACGACTACACCGCACTCATGGCGGCAAGCGAACTGTACGCAGCCACGGCGACTGAATCCTACCTGACCGACGCCCGCACCCGCGCCGTC
>JBDKGV010000191.1:0-6928 GCA_039798005.1 Fibrobacterota bacterium | reverse complement strand
GAAGCATCTGGTAGGCTTGGGCAAGACGTTCGAGGCACAGCGGAATGGTGTCGAAGGGGTTGCGGGTTCCGCGCTTGTGCTCTTGACGTGCGAAGGTTGGCAATTTGAGGTTGACAGGAGGGACGAATGCGCCTTCGCGCAGTCGATCGATCGCGGTCTCGGAAGCCAGGATCGAACCTTTGCACAGCAGCAATGAGCCCTTTTGATCGAACATGTCCGATCTCAAGGTGTCACCCAATTTGAACTCTGCCGGACCGGCCATGAAGCTATTCTAACACTGCGAAACGAAAAAAACCCTCCAGATGGAGGGTGGGAGGCTCTTCGATGCGGTGTCTGGGATTGCGGGGTCGAAAAACCTGTACGTATCAAGTCGAGTCGATGGCTGTCCATCTCCCGACAATCATGGAATAATCAACAGGCGTGCCAACGCTCGAATTCCCCTTGGATTGGAGATGTGTCAAATCCAATTGGCTGACAAAAAATGTCAGTCTGGAATTGTGTCAATCATTGTCGCCTCAAGGAGTCCACTTCCCGGCGGTGGTGCGGGCGGAATCCACGGAGGAGGAATTTTGCCTGGGGAGACTGCGGGAATTCAGGACCGTGGTGACAGACCAAGTCTGAGACAGGGCAGATGGGACAGCCAAGCTCAGACGCCATTGGCTCAAAGATGGGCGAGCGAGGCCAATTCTTCCAAGGCTTCGGCGGAGGCTTGGGCCCAAGCGATGCGATTGCCGTCGCGTTCCCAGGCATAGTTGATGCCTGATGAGCTGTTCACGAGGCTGGCTCGAGGATCGAGGCCGCCCGCACGCAAGCGACGCACGACCTCGTCGATTCCGCCTCCTTGGCCACCCGGGACGCCCGGGACGCTCACGCCTGGGATGAGGAAGGAGACCGAATGGCCTTGCTGTGCAAACCATGCGGCAATGGTTTCGAGTTCTTCCGGTGCCGTGGCCCCTACGACAAAGCCGAGTCGTTCGGAGCCCTTCCAGCCAAGGCATGTCTTGGCGACGTGCAAGTAGAGCGGCTGTCCTTCGATCTGGAGATCCTGGAAATCCCGGGCCCCTTTGTTCGAGGTCCGCAGGAGGAGGTAGGCGTATTTGTCTTGCGCTTCAAGAAACGGTTCGACGGAGTCGCGGCCCATGTAGGGGGCGACGGTCACGGTGTCCGCGTGAAAGGGGCCGAAGGCGGCCGATGCGTAGGCCCCACTGGAGCGTCCGATGTCACCGCGCTTGGCATCGAGGACGACATGCACACCGACCGATTTCCATGCGGCGTTGATGGCCGGCAGACGAGCCAGCGCGTCGGTTCCCAAAGCCTCGAAATAGGCTGCATTGGGCTTGACGGCTGCGGGGAGGACTCCACGTGCCTGGCATGCATCGAGAATCCCCAGGCAAAAGCGCTCCACGACATCGGCGGGAGTGCCCGAGAGCGGGATGCGCTCCAGGACCGGATCGAGTCCGAGGCAAACATTGTTTCCGCAGGTGGTGACGCGGTCGGAAATGCGCTTGGCAAGAAGGCTTGTCATGCCTCAAAGATAGCCCTTGAAGCGAAGGGGGATCCTCAGAAAGTCCAGGCCAGGTCGCCTTGCCAATGGCCGCCGGGGAGGGCAAGCAGTGAGGGGGTCGGAATCGCTGCGTGCGAAAGGCGCAGGGCGCGCTTGAGCTGGTCGTTGTTGCGGTTGGCAAAGAGGATGGGGCGAGCGATCTGCCATGCGTAGCCTGAAATCGCCGCAAATCTAGTGAGATCGCTGTCGGGGGCGTTCTTGCCGGCGATGAATGTCGGCACCCAGCCGAGGCAGATCCAACCGACTCCAGCCCAGTCGCCCTGAACCATGCTGCCGATGGGCAGGAAGGGATTGATGTTGGCCCAGGCCCATCCCCGCGAAATCGAGCCGGTTTCGTTGAGCTGGTAGGCTTCGGCGGGCGAAAGCCGGGGGGATAGATTTTGGAGGGATTCAAACCCGCCCTTTTCGCGGAACGCCTTGGTTTTGACCAGGGAAAATGCTTCGGTGTAGGCCACGTTGCCGACATTGGGGCTTGCGACGAGGATGTCCGCAGATGGAATGTCCTTCAGGATCTGGCTGGAAAGATGGGGGACCGATTCGTGAAGCAGGACATCGATGGTGCCGGTGCGGGAATCTCGCACCGAAGCCAGGATCTCGCCGGTCTGGACATTGACAAGTCGCAGGGTCATGGACCAGGTTTCGCCCAATTTGCCAAGGGACCCGAGAACCATTCGATCGACGGACAGGAGCCTGCCCATTTCCACTGCGCATTCCGATGCGTCACAGGCTCCGGACTTCTGGAAGCCCTGTTCCTTGAGGATCGTGTTCATCTGGGAGCGTTCCATGACGCGCACCCGCCCGGAATTTTGGAACTCGACGGTCAGGGCATCGCGCAGCACCTCGAGGTCGGCACCCTCCAGCTTGCGCGCATCAAGGTCCATCACGGCCAGGGTTGGAATTTTCGCAGGCGTTTCAGTCGGTGCGGCGTGAAGCGCCGCCGACAAGGTGAACCCGAGGAAAAGCGCAAGCAGAGAAGGGCTTGGACGGTGCGAGGAGGCCGCACAACCTGGACGGAACATGGAACCCACCTGTGGTCGGGAGAAACGAATGGGAGAAAAGTAGTCGAAACGGCAAATGAGCACCGTACAGAACCTAACTTGCGCCGGTATGCGGCTTTGGGCACTTTCTGATCCTCACCTGACCTTCGGGGCTCCCTCCAAGGTGATGCACGTCTTCGGGGAAAATTGGCGGGACCACCCGCAGCGCATCGCAGCGAATTGGACCCGGACGGTGGCCGCGGAGGATGTGGTGCTGGTTCCGGGGGACATCTCCTGGGCCGGCAATCTGGAACATGCGCTGTCCGACCTTCATTTCCTCGACCGCCTGCCCGGAACCAAGATCATCCTGCCTGGGAATCATGAGCACTGGTGGGCATCGACCCTGCATGTGCGGCGGAATCTGCCGCCTTCCCTCAGGGCCCTCGACGGGGATCATCTGGAGTTCGGGCCATGGCTCTTTTTCGGAACTCGGCTTTGGGAAGACCCGGAAAACGACGTCGAAAAGCTGATCGACTGGTCGACCGCTCCGCCCCGGATCCATCGCGAGAAGCGGGAGCAGAACCAGCGGATCTATCAGCGGGAGCTGGTACGGCTCGAACGCTGCATCGCAGCGCTTCCGGCGAGCTCCACCGCCAAGCGGGTCTGCCTGACCCACTATCCTCCCTTGGGCGCCTCGCTCGCAAGGAGCCGGGCCTCGCAACTGATCGTGGACAGCGGTGCCCCTCTCTGCGTCTTCGGTCACCTGCACACGATCAAGCGCGAACACCTGCCGCCGCGCGGGGATCTTCTGGGGACGGCGCACGGCGTGCGCTGGGTGCTCGCCTCGGCGGACTATCGCGGCTTCACACCCGTCCTTTTGGATGAACAATGACAGGAATTGTCTCGTGACGGAAATTGTCAAACCTCACCGTGTCATCCTGATCGAGCCGGAGCTCCCCGAGAACATCGGCTTCGTCGTGCGTGCGATGTCCTGCTTCGGCTGGGATCGCCTTGTGCTCGTGAACGCCAAGCGTCCGGATCCCGAGTCGCCGGCATTCCGTACGGCGACCCTGGGCAAGGAGATCCTCGCCCGGGCGCAGGAGGCCTCGAGTCTCGAGGATGCCTTCGGCGATGCGCGCACGACCGTCGCCTTCACGCGCCGTCCGCACCAGAAGGGGCTTCTGGCCCTGCCTCACTTCGCGGCGGAAAGCGCGCAGCACGAGGCTCCGTGGGCCCTGGTCTTCGGGCGCGAATCGATCGGGTTGACCTCGGACGAGGTGATGGCTTGTGACATCGCCTGCAACATCCCCACCGTCCATGCCACCGGGTCGTTGAATCTCGGTCAAGCGGCGTCGATCGCCCTTGCCTTCCTCCATGACCTGCCGACCCGGCCCGTGGTGGAGGCCGGCGAAGGATCGGCGCTTGCGGTGGCGCGTGAGGACTGGGCGCGCTGGGTCGGAGATCAGATCGAAAGGCGTGGACTTTTGCATCCGGCCCGGCTGGATGCGGGGCGGCGGCATCTGCAGGGCATCCTGCGCCGGATGCGACCCAATGACGGGGAGCTGCGGTTCCTTCAAGGACTTTCTCGTCGACTGGCCAAGGATGCCGGTGAGGTCCCGACGGGGCCCGAAGCGGCGGAATAGACGCAAACCCGCATGGAATGGGGGCTTCGTGGTGCAAATCCGCAAAAAGTCCCATTGCACTTGGTTGCACGGGGAGATATGTTATTTCCAACTGCGCCGCATTCCTTGCGGCGGTCCGATCCGATTCCACGAACACCCTACCGAGGAAGTAAAATGGCCAACAAAGCTGACCTGATCGCAAAGATCCAAGAGATCGCCGGCATCGAGAGCAAGGTCGCCACCGAGAAGGCGCTCAATGCTGTTCTCGAAGCCATCAAGGAAGGTCTCAAGTCCGACGGATCCGTCCAGATCATCGGCTTCGGTTCTTTCGAGATCAAGGAGCGTGCGGCACGCACCGGCGTGAATCCCGCTTCGGGCGAGAAGATCAAGATCGCTGCGTCCAAGGCCATCGGCTTCAAGGCTGGCAAGGCGCTGAAGGACGAGTTCAACAAGCCCAAGGCCGCGAAGGCAGCCAAGGCCGCCAAGGCCGCGCCCGCCGCCAAGAAGGCACCCGCCAAGGCCGCACCGGCACCGGCGAAGAAGGCACCTGCCAAGAAGAAGTAACCCGCTCGTCAGGATCGGACCCGGGTCCGCCTCCTGACAAGCATATGGGACCATGAACCGCTGGACAGGATCTGTCCGGCGGTTTTTTTGCGTACGGGGGCGTTGAGAGGATCGATGCCGGGAATGATCCACCACCAAGGCGCGGTGAGGCGAGGATCATGTGCCGTGCCGGGTTGGAACGGGCCGAGTTGCAATCCTGATCGCACGGCAAATCGATGTCCTGCGAGGAAATTGGGGACGAACAGTGAAGGATGAAGGGCTTTTCAGGCTCCAAGATCGGGAGAAGGAGCGCCTTCATGTTCAAGACGCGCCAACATCGCTTCGATTTCCGCAGCGGGGAGAGGCTTGGCGAACAGATAACCTTGGCCGTATTCGCAACCCAACTGGCCAAGCACATCGAGTTGGGAGGTGGTTTCGATCCCCTCGGCGACGACGTCCATTCCCATGACGTGGGCAAGCGAGACGACAGCCCGCACGATGGCGAATTGAGTGGTTTCCTCCTCGATCTTGCTCACGAAGGAACGGTCGATCTTCAGCGTCTGGGCCGGGAACTGGTGGAGATAGGAAAGCGAGGAATAGCCCGTACCGAAATCGTCGATCGAAAGACGAATGCCCATCTCGCGGATCTGAGCCAGGATCCCGGCGGCCGAGTCGGCATTTTCCATCAGGATGGATTCGGTGATCTCAAGCTTCAAGGCGCTGGCAGGAAATCCGCCGAGTCGCATCGCGCCTTGGATCTGTTCGACCAGATCGGATTGGGCGAATTGCCGACCCGAAAGGTTCACGCTCAAGTGGATGCCGCCGGTGGCCTCGGGATATAGCTCCATCCATCGGGAAACCTGGAGGCATGAGTCCTCCAGCACCCAACGGCCGATCTCACAGATCAGTCCTGTCTCCTCGGCGAGCGGAATGAATGCGGTAGGAGGGACGAGGCCACGCTCGGGATGCATCCAGCGCACGAGGGCTTCGAAGCCGCGCAGTTTCTGATCGGAGAGGCTGACGATCGGCTGGTAGTAGACGCGGAACTCCTTGCGATCGATGGCAAGGCGCAAGTCGTTTTCCAATTGCAGGCGACGCAGGGTGTACTCGTGCATGGCCTGGTCGAAGAGGACGTGCTGCGCTTTTCCCAGCGACTTGGCCCGATACATGGCGGTTTCCGCATCGCGCAGGAGATCCTCCGAGGATTCGGTCCCGACCTTGGAAAAGGAAATGCCCACGCTCGCGCTGAAGCTGTGGACGCGCTCACCGACCGTGATGGGCTCCTCGACGCTGCGGCGGACCTGATCGGCGGTGCGGATCGCATCGTTGACGTCGGTGATTCCTTCGAGAAGGATGCCGAATTCGTCCCCGGAGAAGCGGGCCACGGTGTCGCGCACCCCGGCATTGCGCTCAAGGCGCGAGGCGATCTGTCGCAACACCTCGTCACCGACGCTGTGGTCGTAGCTCTCGTTGACCAGCTTGAACCGGTCGAGGTCAAGGAAAAGAACCGCCACGAGGCGATTGCCGCGGCGCCGCAAGGAGCGACGCAGCCGATCGACGAACAGGGCGCGGTTGGGAAGGGTGGTCAACGTGTCGTAGAGCGCGCCTTGGTGGAGCTGATCCTCCGCCTGCTTGCGGGCGGAGATGTCGACCATGGAGCCGGCGATCCGTACGGGCGGCTTGTCGGGGTCATGACCTTGGGCCATCCCGCTTGCTTGCATCCAGTGAAAATTGCCATCGGCTTGCCGCAGTCGGAATTCCACTTCGAAGCGATCCGTCCTGCCTTGGAGGCAGGCCTGCAATTCCCGGTCGACAAGCTCACGGTCTCGAGGGAAGAGGCGTACCCACCACTCTTCGGGGGAATCGCCGATGCATTGCGGCTCTCCGGTCAATTCCTTCCAACGGGGCGAATAGTAGACCTTGCCGGTGCGCAGGTCCCAGTCCCAGAGGCCACCGTTCATGCCGTTGGCCGCCAAGGCGAAGCGCTCCTCGCTGACGCGCAGAGCCTCTTCGGCCGTCCGCCGCTTGGTCACGTCCTCGACCGTGCCTTCGAAGTACAGGGTCTTGCCTTGGAGGGTGCGAACGGCGCGCACGTTCTCGGAGATCCAGATGATGGATCCATCCTTGCGGCGGATTTGAGATTCAAATTCCGTCAAGGTGTCGGTGCTTTCCATCAATTCCAGGAAAAGGTCGCGCCTGCTGGGGTCGACATAGATCTGTTG
>JBDKGV010000190.1:0-7014 GCA_039798005.1 Fibrobacterota bacterium | reverse complement strand
GCGCAGCTCGTCGCCCTTCACGGCGGCCGAGTTGATCAGGTACATGCGCAGGGCGTCGGCGCCGATCTGGTCGATGATCAGGTTGGGGTCGGGGTAGTTGCGCAGGGACTTGGACATTTTCTGTCCATCCTCGGCAAGCAGGATTCCGTTCACGATCACGTTCTTGAAGGCTGGCTTCTGGAAGAGCGCCGCGCCCAGCACCGTGAGGGTGTAGAACCAGCCGCGCGTCTGGTCCAGACCCTCGGCGATGAAGTCGGCCGGGAAGAGTGACTCGAAGTTCCCGGCGTTCTCGAACGGGTAGTGCAGCTGCGCGTAGGGCATGGAGCCCGACTCGAACCAGCAGTCCAGCACCTCGGTGGTGCGGGTGTAGACGGTACCCTCGGCGTCAAAGGTCTTGCCGTCCTTGGTACGGATCTCGACGGCGTCGATGAAGTGGGTGTGGAGATCGGTGAGGGTGGATGCGTCGCGTCCAGATAGTGCTGCAAGCTCTTCGATCGAGCCCACGCACAGCAGCTCGCCGGCGGCGGACTTCCAGACGGGAATGGGCGTGCCCCAGAAGCGGTTGCGCGAAAGGTTCCAGTCGCGTGCGCCCTCGAGCCACTTGCCGAAGCGCCCTTCCTTGATGTGCGACGGGACCCAGGTGATCTCCTGGTTCGAATCGATCATCCACTGCTTGAGGGTCTTGGTCTCGCCGACAGAATTTGTCACCGGTCGGTCCAGGCCCAGGAACCAGGTGCGCAGGGCGCGGTAGAGGAGCGGCGCACCGGTACGGTAGCAGTGGGGGTAGCTGTGCACGAAGGTCTCGTGCTTGAAGACCTTGCCTGCCTTCTTGAGGGCGGCGATGATGTCCTTATCGGCCTCCTTGGCCTCGATTCCGAACCACTCCGGAACGAGGTCCGTGAACTTGCCGTCGGCGTCGAGCGGATCCCACAGGCCCAGCCCTTCCGCCTGGCCCAGTTGGAAGTCCTCCTCGCCGAACGAAGGAGCGATGTGCACCGCGCCAGCGCCGTCCTCGGTCGAGACGAAGTCTGCGGTGAGGATGGTGTACTGCTTCTCGGAGAGCGCCGGAGTGTAGGAAAGCAACGGTTGGTACTTGCGGCCCTTGAGCTCGGAACCCTTCACGGTCTCGAGGATCTCGATCTTCTTCTCGTCGAAGTAAGCGGCAAGGCGCGGCTTTGCGATCCAATGGACCTCGGCCTCGTGACGGATCTTGACATATTCGATTTCCGCGCCCACCGCGACGGCGAGGTTGGACGGAAGCGTCCACGGGGTGGTGGTCCACACCAGGATGGAGGCGTCGTCGGGATCGTCCACCAGCTTGAACTTCACCGTGAGCGAGGGGTCCTGGCGGTCCTTGTAGCCCTGGTTCACCTCGAAGTTCGAGAGCGGAGTGGAGAGCTTGGGGGAGTAGGGCTGCACGCGGTAGCCCTCGTAGATCAGGCCCTTGTCGAAGCACTGCTTGAAGACCCACCAGACCGACTCCATAAAAGAAGGGTCCATGGTGCGGTAGCCGCCTTGGAAATGCACCCAGCGTCCCATGCGCAGGACGGTGCGCTCCCACTCGGCGGTGTAGCGGTCGACGATGCCGCGGCAGGCCTCGTTGAAGTTGCCGATGCCGAATGCCTTGATCTCGGCCGAGCCGCCGAGCTTCAGGCTCTTCTGGATCTCGTTCTCTACGGGCAGACCGTGGCAATCCCAGCCGAAGCGGCGGTCCACTTTGCGGCCGCGCATGCTCCAGTAGCGGGGCACGATGTCCTTGAGGGTGCCTGCAAGCAGGTGCCCGTAGTGGGGGAGTCCGGTGGCAAACGGCGGGCCGTCGTAGAAATGGAACGCGGGCGCGTCCTTGCGCAGCTCTTCCTGGCGCTCGAAGGCGCTTTCCTTCTGCCACAGCGCGAGGATGCGGCGTTCGATGTCTGGAAAGGAGGCGTTCTTGGCTGGTTCACGAAAAAGGCGCATAGTCGCGCAAAAATAGCTCCCTGTTCCGCCTGGCGGGTGAACAAGAAAGGCCGGAACCAATGTGGCTCCGGCCTTCATTCTCAACTATACCCACGACAGGGATCGAACCTGTGACCCACGCTTTAGGAAAGCGTTGCTCTATCCAACTGAGCTACGTAGGCCCGGATTTCACTCGATTGTCAATGCCTTGACCGTTCGGGTGCAGGGAGGACAATGTAGCAAATCCGAGACTTTTGCGGGAGTCGTCATTGCTTTTGGGCACGGGTGATGGCGGCGGCCAGTTGACCCCGGTCGACCAGTCCGTCGAATTCCTGCCGTACGATTCCGTTCCGGTCGACCAGGTACGACTTGGGAATGCCGTCGAATCCCAGGGAATCGAAGAGGGAGAAGGCCCCGACCGCGACGGGATAGTTCATGCCGGTTTCCTGAATCATCAAGGGCACGGCACTTACCGTCTCGTCCACGGAAAGTCCGACCACCTCGAAATCCGTGGGGAATTGGGCGCGCACCGCCTTGAGTTCGTCGATCTCCATGCGGCAAGGATTGCACCAGGTGGCCCAAAAGACGACCAGGTGGGTCTTGCCGGCAAAGTCCTTGCTTGCGATGGGCTTGCCATCCACGGTGGAAAAGTTCCACGCAGGTTCAGCCTTTCCGACCAGACCGGATCCCGAATCCTGGGGCTCCGGGCTGCGGCAGGCTCCAAGGAGCAGCAGGGCCGAAAGACCCAGCAGGGTCAGGAGGCGAGGGTGCCGCGCGTGACGCCCAACTGATTGACGAGCTTGAGTTCCTTCCACAGGCTTTCTCCTTCCAGGCGGCCTTCGAGCAGGTCGCGATAGCGTTGAACCAAGGTATCGAGATGTCGGGGCGTTTCGTCCAGGACATCGATGCGGAAATGACGGACGCCGGCCTGCAGGAACTGCTTGGCAAATTCCGCTCCGGTCTGGGCGCGGGCGTTGAAGACGGTGTTGCGGCAGCCGGCATCGGCCTTGATCATGTGCCGAGCGCCGAGATGGTCCACGACCCGCACTTCCTTGGTCTCGCAGGGCCTTCCGCAGTCGCGGAAGTCCTTGCCGTCGGTGAGGAAGGCGCAGAAGACGCAGTGCTCCATGTGGAACATGGGCATGTGCTGATGGAGCACGATCTCGTACCAGTGGGCCGGGCTTGCCTGCAGCATTCCCAGAAGCTGGGAGATGTTGAGATCGGCCGAAGCGGTGACGGTCTCAAGATTCAGCTGTTCCAGGAGCCAAGCGGCGGACCGGCTGTTGGCCACATTGAAGCAGAAGTCCCCGACTTTGCGAGTGCCTTCGAAAAATCGGGCTTGGTCGTGGTTGCGCACCAGCCAACCGTCGCAAGAGGCGGTGGCGCACTGGCGCAGGATCCAGTCCTCGCCTTCCTTGTGAATGCGGGGCGGCACCAGGAACAGTTCGCCGTTGCCGTTTTTGGCAAAGAGCCGTGAGGCCTCCTCGAAGCGCTTGGGGTCTTCCAGTTCGCAATAGACCCGATCGACCGCCAAGGTGGCGGCGACTTCGAGCTGCTCGAGGTTGCGCACCAGCAGGGACAGCTTGGGAACCGACGGGACGGGGCGCTCCGGCAACCGGGCCGGGGCATCGTCGGAACGCTCGCGGATCGTCCAATGGACGCTGTCGCGGCGGGCGTTCAGCAGGTCGGTGGCGGCCTCGCGACGCACGCGGTTGAGCTCGCTCATGGGAAGGAACAGGCCCTCCTCGAGCTGCATCTCCAGGCGATCCAGGAAGAACGGGGTGTCGCCCAGGCGTCCCAGCTGCTCGTGGAGGAATTCACGGGTGAAGACCCGGTTGCGCCCCTTGTCCAGCAGGATCTCCGAGACGGCGTGGCCTTGGTTCCCGGCCGCGTCCTGCAGGATCAGCCGCAACGGCTGACCGCAATCGCCCGTGACAAATCCTGTCACCGCCTGGCGAAAGGCGGGAGCGCCTTCCCAGGACTGGCGCAGCTCCTTCTCAAGGGCCGGGTCGGAGGTCTTCCAGATGCGCTGCCCGATGGCGATGCGATCCAGCCGCAGCTTGCCGCGCTCGAAGCCCAGGAGCGTGCGCTCCCCGCGGGCCTCGACGCTCCAGATGCGACCGCCCTCCTCGCGGCCTTCGGGGTTGCCCGCGTCGAAGACCACGCCATCGCCTGGTTTGACGGAATCCGTCAAATCACAGAGGACCGAACCCTCGATCGCTCCGACCACGCGACCCAGGTATTGCCCGCGCTTCTTGGGGTGGTGGGCCAGAACGAGGGTGCGGTTGTCGATTCCCTCCAGCCATCCGGTGTGAAGTCCGCGCGAGAAGGTCATCTCCATGCGATAGCGCTCCGGTGCCGAGACGCTCCATTGCGGTGCGGGGTCTTCCGGCGCCTTCAGCCGCTCGAGGGCATCGCGGTAGGTGCGGGTGATGGCCGCCACGTATTCCGGGCTCTTGAGCCGACCTTCGATCTTGAGGCTCGCGACTCCGGCATCCACCAAGGCGGGCAGGACGGAAAGGCCCATGAGGTCTTGGGGCGAGAGCAGGTACTTGCGTCCTCCAAGGTCGATCGCTTCGCCGTCGGCCTCCAGTTCGTAGGGCATGCGGCAGGCTTGGGCGCATTCGCCACGGTTGGCCGAGCGTCCACCCAACGCCTCGGAGGTCAGGCACTGGCCGGAATAAGCCACGCACAGGGCTCCGTGCACGAAGACCTCAAGGGGGATCTCCGACTTCGCCTTGATCGCGGCGATCTCCTTTGCGGTGCATTCCCGGGACAGGACCGCCATGCTGCAGCCCAAAGCTTGGGCCGCTTGGACCCCTGCGGCGGAGGTCACGGTCATCTGGGTGCTGGCGTGGATCGGGAGATCGGGGGAAATCTCGCGGATCAGGCGGCAAAGTCCGACATCCTGCACGATCAAGGCATCCACTCCGGCCGTGGCGGCCATGCGAACCCATGCGGCGATCTCCTCGAGCTCCTCCTCGAAGACCAAGGTGTTCATGGCGAGGTACCCTCGCACACCGGCCTCGTGGAGCCATTGCATCAAGGCGGGGAGTTCCGAGCTTTCGAAGTTGTCGGCGCGGATGCGGGCATTGTGCCGCTCGAGTCCGAAATAGATGGCGTTCGCACCGTTTGCCACAGCGGCCCGGGCGCATTCCCAGCTGCCGGCCGGAGCGAGCAGTTCTGGCAGATTCTTGCGTGTGTTGGTTCCAGTCACATGTCGCAAGATACGCGTTCGCACGCGTTGTGGCATTCAGCGCAAGCGCTGGCTGTCGGCCCAGAGTCCAAAAGCAAAGAACGCGGTGGCTGTCAAGAAGAGGAGCGTAAGCGGTTTCTGGTCGGATAGGACATAGCGCGCGAACTTCTCCGAACCGAAGGAGAGCATCGGATACCACACCACGAACAGCGCCATGTAAATGCCGGTCCGCACCAGGAAGTTCCACCTTCCGGCGATTTTTACGATCAGCGAATTGATCGGGCTGGAGATCACCACGGAAAACGCCGTGGCCATGGCGAAGGAGATCTCCTTCACATGCCCTTTGGCAAGGGTTCCCAACGCATCGATCCCAAGAACATTCAACCAGTCCAAGCCTCGTCCTCCCTGCAGGAGTCAAAGTAATCGCTCGGAGGCGTTCCTGAGGCCGGATGCAGCGATGCTCAAACGTCGCAATTGGGCAACAAATTCGTGTGTCCTTTGTGACGGATTCGCAAATCGCTGGTCGCCTGCGCGTGGAGTATGTAAAATGTCTGCACCGATCCGGAAGAAATTGACGAAAACACCGGATCGTGACAGGAGTAGTGATGCACGAGACAGCCACGGTCGATGCAGAGTCCCCCAAGGTGGTCGAGGTCGAGAGCGTAGTCATCCGCTTCGCTGGAGATTCCGGCGACGGTATGCAGCTCACCGGAACGCAGTTCACGGATTCGGCCGCGTTCCTTGGTAATGACATCGCGACCCTTCCCGATTATCCGGCGGAAATTCGCGCACCGGCAGGCACTGTCGCAGGCGTTTCCGCCTTCCAGTTGCACTTCGCCTCCTTGGATGTGAAGACTCCGGGTGATGAGATCGACGTGCTGGTGGCCATGAATGCCGCTGCACTCAAGGTCAACTTGCTCGACCTCCACAAGGGTGGAATCCTGCTCGTGGACCTCGACGGTTTCGGTGAGAAGGACTTGGAGAAGGCGGGGTACAAGGAAAATCCGCTCGAGAACGGCTCCCTTTCCGACTACCGCGTGATCAAGGTGAACATCACCGACCTTACGACCAAGGCCGTGGCCGAGACGGGCATCTCCAGCAAGAATGCCGGTCGTTGCAAGAACTTCTACACGCTGGGCATGATGTACTGGCTGTACGACCGCTCCTGCGAGGCCACTCTCGAGTGGATCAACAAGAAGTTCGCCGCCAAGAACCCGGACATCGCCAAGGCCAATGAAATGGCCTTGACCGCGGGCTTCAACTATTGCGAGACCGTGGAGCTTTTCCCGGCCAGCTACCGTGTGACCAAGGCCCCCGCGGCTCCCGGCACCTACCGCCGCATCTCGGGGAACGAAGCCACGGCGCTTGGCCTGATCACGGCCGGCCAGCTCTCGGGTCGCGAGACCTTCCTGGGCAGTTACCCGATCACGCCCGCCACCGACATCCTTCAGGAGATGGCGGCCAACAAGCAGTTCGGCATCCGCACCTTCCAGGCGGAGGACGAGATCGCCGGCATCGCTTCGGCCATCGGCGCCTCCTTTGCCGGCAACTTCGCGATCACCACCACTTCGGGCCCGGGCCTTTGCCTCAAATCCGAGGCGATCAACCTGGCCTTGATGGCCGAGCTTCCGCTTGTCATCGTGAATGTCCAGCGTGGCGGTCCTTCCACGGGCCTTCCGACCAAGACCGAGCAGTCCGACCTGCTCCAGGCGCTTTCGGGCCGCAATGGAGATTCGCCGGTTCCGGTGATCGCCGCGGCGACCCCGGGCGATTGCTACTGGGCGGCGTTGGAGGCTTCCAAGGTCGCTCTCGAGTCGATGACCCCGGTCATCCTCCTGACCGACGGCTACATCGCAAACGGCGCCGAGCCGTGGCTGGTTCCG
>JBDKGV010000189.1:0-7055 GCA_039798005.1 Fibrobacterota bacterium | reverse complement strand
AATTCACGAGTTGAATATCTATCGAATGGAATTGCTCCGCGGGTTGGAGGATTCCGGATGGGACGCCGACATTCGACCGACCTGCACGAAGACCTGAGAAGAGTCGGGAGGTTGATGCTATATTTGCCCCCTTCGCCTCCACAAGGCCCAAATGCCGTCAGTGAGGCACACGAGTCTGTTCGCTTCCGGAGTATGCAATGCCTGAGTTTCGCAACACCGTCGTCGTCGGATCCCAGTGGGGAGATGAGGGCAAGGCCAAGGTCATCGATGTGCTGGCCGAGGACGCCGATGTCGTCATCCGTTTCCAGGGTGGCGCGAACGCTGGTCACACCGTCGTGGTGGGCGACCAGGAGTTCGTGTTCCATCTCATCCCGTCGGCCATCATGCGCCCGGGCAAGACCTGCATCGTCGGCAACGGCGTGGTACTCGATCCGGTCCAGCTCCTGAAGGAGATCGAGGAGGTCGAGGGCCGCGGATTCACCGTGCGCGGACGCCTCTGGATCGCCGAGAACACCCAGATCGTGATGCCCTGGCACGTCGTGCTGGACAAGGCCAAGGAAGCCAAGGCCGGCTCCCAGGCCATCGGCACCACCGGACGCGGCATCGGCCCCGCCTACATCGACAAGGTGGCACGCTCCGGCATCCGCGCTTGCGACCTGCTGGATGAGGCTTCGCTGCGCGCTTCCGTCGATCGCATCCTCCAGGAAAAGAACCTGATCTTGGAGAAGATCTACGGCATCGAGCCGCTGGACGGTGCCAAGATCGCTGCCGAATACTTCGCCTTGGGCAAGCGCCTGCGCGAGTTCCTGACCAATGTCCCCCTTCTTTTGGAGAAGGCCGGCGCCGAAGGCAAGGGCCTTTTGTTCGAAGGCGCCCAAGGCACAATTCTTGATGTCGATCACGGCACATATCCTTATGTGACCAGCTCCAACACCGTGGCCGGCAGCGCCTGCTGCGGCTCGGGCGTCGGGCCCACCGTCATCAAGGAAGTCGTCGGTGTGGTCAAGGCCTACACGACCCGCGTGGGCAATGGTCCGTTCCCGACCGAGCTCAACGATGCCATGGGCGACAAGATTCGTCAGGTGGGCGGGGAATTCGGCGCCACCACGGGCCGTCCTCGCCGTTGCGGCTGGTTCGACGCCATGGTCGTGCGCAAGGCCGTCCGTGTGAACGGCATCACCGGCCTTGCCATCACCAAGATGGACGTGCTGGACGACCTCGAAGAACTCAAGGTCTGCATCGGGTACAAGCTCGATGGTGCCGTCATCGAGGACCTCCCCACCCAGATCGTGGATCTCGATCGCGTCGAGCCCATTTTCGAGACCCTGCCCGGCTGGAAGACCTCCACCAAGAACGCCCGTTCGTGGGAAGAGATCGCTCCTCCTGCCCGTTCCTACCTTGAGCGCCTGTCCGAACTGGTCGGCGTCCCCATCACTCTGGTAAGCGTCGGCCCCCGTCGCGACCAATCCATTCGTCTTCACTGAACATTAGGAGCATTCGATGATTCTCAAAGGCAAAAAGGGTCTGATCACGGGCGTTGCCAACCAGCGTTCCATCGCATGGGGCATCGCCAAGTCCTGCTGGGAGCAGGGCGCTGAAATCTGCTTCTCCGTTCCCGGCGAGCGCCTGCGCGGCTCCGTGGAAAGCATGATCCAAGGCGAAGGCAAGACCGCTCCGATCTACGATTGCGACGTGACCAACGACGCATCGGTCATCGAGCTGTTCGAGAAGGTCAAGGCCGACTTCGGCGAGATCGACTTCTTGGTGCACGCCATTGCCTACGCCAAGCGCGAAGACTTGGACGGCGAGTTCCAGGACACTTCCCGTGAGGGATTCACCATGGCCTTGGACATCTCGGCCTACTCGCTCACGGCCTTGGCGCACCACGCCACTGTGGCCTTGAAGGAAGGGGGTGCCATCGTCGCCCTTTCCTACATCGGTGGCGAGATGGTCGTGCCCCACTACAACGTGATGGGCGTGGCCAAGGCTGCACTGGAATGCTCCGTGCGCTACTTGGCGCATGACCTTGGCTATGCCAAGAAGATTCGCGTGAACACCGTGAGCCCGGGTCCGCTCCGCACCTTGGCCGCCAAGGGCATTGGTGACTTCAACAAGATGCTGACCATCGGTGCCAGCCGTTCTCCGCTGTCCCGCAATGTCGATACCTCCGAAGTGGGCGATACCGTCGCCTTCCTGGTCTCCGACATGGGTCGTGGCATCACCGGTGAACTGATCCATGTGGATGCCGGATACCATTGCGTGAGCTTCTCCGCAGTGGACATGGGCGAAGAGCCCAAGGCCTGAGCATGAACAACTTGGCCTGGCCGCTCGAACTGCGTTTCGCGTTGGCCCTTGGGCTGGGTCTTTTGCTTGGGCTGGAGCGCGAACGGACCGTCGTTGCGCTCCGCCGTCCAGGGGCAGGGGTGCGAACCCATGCCCTTGTTTCGCTTCTGGGATTTGCCTGCGGGTGGGGAAGCAGTGCCTCGTTCCCCTTCTTGGCCCTAGGCGGTTTTTTTGCCCTCACCGGAATCGTGATCGCCGGATTCGTGGCCAAATCCCGGGAGGGTGGAAATGGTTGGACCAGCGAAGTCGCGGTGCTCCTGAACTTCACCATTGGCCTTCTGTGTGTCCATGCGCCAGTGTGGTTGCCCATGGCCCTTGGGATCGTGGCCACCTTCCTGCTCTCTGAGAAAGCACTCCTTGAAGGCTATGCGGGAAGCCTGGACTCCAAGGAGTTTTTGGGCATTATTAAATTCCTTCTTTTGGCATTGATTGTCCTGCCTGCACTTCCGAACCAAGGATTTACGCAGTACGACATCAATCCAGCGCGCATCTGGAAGATCGTCGTCCTTGTCTCCAGCATTGGATTTGGTGGATATTTTCTGACCAAAAAGTTTGGGGGTCGGGTCGGATTGTGGCTTTCTGGCTTGCTTGGCGGGATTGTTTCCAGCACGGCCGTGGCTGTGGCGGCGGGGCGCATCGCTGGCCAAAATCCAAGCCAGGGCGGTGCCGCGCTCCAAGCTTCGCTCTTGGCCTCCTCCATCATGTATTTGCGCATCCTTGCCTTGGTGTGGTTCATCAGCCCGAGCTTCGGGCATTTGTTGAGCCTGCGCTTGATCCTCCTTTCGGCCATTGGTGTTGCCTTCGCCTTTTCGGTGCGCGCCAGTGCCAAGACGGCTGAACCTACGGTGCAGCCCACCACCAACCCGTTCGAGTTGAAGCCGGCCTTGTTCTTCGGGGTCTTTTTCGTGATCCTCACCGTGGTGACTCGGGTCGTCAAGGAGTCCTTTGGGCAGACCGGCTTGGTGGTCCTTTCACTCATCGTGGGCACCGTGGACATCGACCCGTTCATCCTGTCCTTGCACAAAGGGGCCGGGGCCGTCGAGCCCATTCTCGGGGTGGCATGCCTGTTCTCGATGCTCTCCAACACCGTGGCCAAGGGCATCTATTTCGGCACCTTCGCCGGAACCATGCGCAAGGCTTGCTTTGCGCGCTACGGCACTTGGGCCGCGCTCCATATCCCCGTGGCCCTATCGTTCCTGTTCTGAGTCAGGGCGCGTCCTTGCCTTGAACCTGGGGCAGCTTTGCGAGACGGCGCAGGATCTGCCGCGTCAGTCCTTCGGAAAACCCTTGCACGCACAGAACTTGGGCCCCCTCTTGAACCACGGTGGTGGAATTGCCGTGAGGGTCGCTCCATTGCCCCCGGACTCCAGCCGTGAGCATTTCAATCGGGGGAAGGTCCGTCCCTGTCCTCAATCCTTGGATCTTCCACCAAGCCCTGCCAAAACTTGAGGCGAACTTTGGGGTCGCGAAACTCAATTTCCAGACGATTCCTTCCTGCTGATCGCCTTTGCGACGCACCACCCAAAGGCGATCGCCTTGCCAACCAAGTCCGGCATCGGAAAGGAGCGACCAGGCCAGTTCTCGATCCCATTCCAGCAGCAGCGAGGCAAGTCGGACTTCCCCGATCCGGGCCTGCCCGAGCTTGGACCATTGTTTTGGCAGATGCAACTGTGCCCAACTGGTATCCCAGTCCACCGGGAGTTCTCCAGCGAGGTAGCTCTCAGGGTTCCACAATTGCCAAGAGCCAGCCGGAGGCCGTCGCAAGAGCGTGTCCAATCCATGGATGCCGTGCCTTTGCGCCACTTGGCAGGCCAATTGCCACCCGAAGACATAGGGAGCATAGCTGGGAAGCATCAAGGCCGGGGGCAAGTCCCTGAATTGTTCCGTGCTGCGAATCGCCTCGGAAAGCAACCACAGGGAGCCGGAGGGGATCTGGCAATTTTTCCGCGATTCCCCGGTGCGCGTCAATCGAGGGGCCAAGTATTCCGCCTGCCCTTCCAGAGCCCCCAAAAATCCGACCATTCCATCCTCATCGCGAATTTCGCGCAGCATGGACGCGAGAGGGAAGATCTCATTTTGCATGGCATGGATCATCTCGTGGGCCAAGGCCTCTTCAAGCACATTTTCATCGGGGATCGGCACCAGAAGAATGCGGCGGCTCCGGGGCAGGAACAGGGCACGGGTGGCCGTTTGCCTCAAGCGTCCGGCGGCGACGACCTCGGCTTGATCCTGACGGTAGAGGCCGATCGCAAGCCACAGCTTGCGCACGACCGCATCGCGCCGGACCGCCATCGGAAAGGAATCCAACACGGTGGCCTTCGCATCCGGGGAAATGACCTCGACCGTCACCGGGCGCTTGAAGCGATGCCCCCAGAGCGTCTCCATTCGCTGTGAGATCTTGGCGGCCGTACTGTCCGCCCAGACCTGATCCGGTATCCACTCCGGCGTCGAGCCGTTTTGAAAACTCGTGCAACCTTGCAGACCCAGGACGGCTCCGGCGATCCATGCCGAACCTGCTCGTATCCATCGCTGCAAAAGTGGCATTCCATAGTTTATCACAGTCGCCAAGGCGATGCCATGACACGTCCGAAACCTCAGGAACGTCCTGCGAAAAGGATTCCTTTCAGTCCCGTTGGATCATTTCCCTCGACTTCAACGCCCGATCCTTGTATTGTGTCATCGCAACAAACCATCCAAGGAGACTCTCATGGCGACAACACATCTGCGCGGCAACCCTGTATCGACTTCCGGCGAACTTCCCGCCGTCGGCACCAAGGCTCCGGAATTTTCCTTGGTGAAGCAGGACCTTTCCGATGTCACTCTCGGTTCCCTTTCAGGCAAGAAGGTCGTTCTCAACATCTTCCCCTCCGTCGACACCGCCACTTGCGCCACGTCGGTCCGGAAGTTCAATGCCGAAGCCGCCGGCAAGGACAATGTCGTGGTCCTGTGCGTTTCCAAGGACCTGCCCTTTGCCGCCAAGCGCTTCTGCGGTGCGGAAGGGATCGAGAACGTCGTGACCGGATCTTCGTTCCGTGACGCGGGCTTCGAGAGCGCCTACGGCATCCTCATGACCGACGGCCCGCTCAAGGGACTGATCGCGCGTTCGGTGGTGGTCTTGGACGAGGCTGGTGTGGTCAAGTACACCCAGCTTGTCAACGAGATCGCCGACGAGCCCGATTACGCCGCTGCCTTGGCTGCACTGGCCTGATTGCAAAAGGCAAGTCTTCTCCCGAACGGAGAAGCGCGAAAGGGGTCCCGGACAACGGGGCCCCTTTTTTTGTGCCAACAATCTCTTGCACCCCGGGCACCAATCATGACAGGCTCTTCCCGTTTTCGTGTGGGTCAATCGCTGACAGAATCTGTCTAATTCACCACTTTGGCAAGCTCATGGTCAGGACTTTCAGTCTGAGATACTCCTCGTCCTTGATTCCGTAGGCTCTGCGCTGGATGGTGCGAATCTTGTTGTTCATTCCCTCGACAAATCCCATGGGGATCTTCTCCTTCATCCCCATCATGGCCACGATTCCGTCCCAGTGCTTGTCGACCATATTGGCAAACTTCTCCAGGGGCTTGAGCCTCTGCCACCGCAGACTCTTCTTCCAGCCGTCGAAGAACTTGCGCGCCCATGTAGGGCTCTTGTATCCCCAAAGCTGGTCGAAGGATTCCTTCAGCATGTAGGCCTTGTTCAGACGAGTGTTGGCCTTGAGCAGGGCTTCCAGCTCCAGTCGTCCCTTGGCGTCGAGATTCTCCCGATTGGACAGCAGGTGGTAGCGCTGCCCCTTGATGAATCTCCGCTTGTCGCCATCCACCCGCTTGTACTCGGCGCGCCTCACCTGGTCGATGGCCTTGCCCAAGTGCTGGCAGATGTGGAAGTGGTCGTAGGCGACCTTTCCGTTGGGACAATGGGTCTGGAACGAGGTCCTGAAAGCAGGCCACATGTCCATCACTCCCAGCCGGATTTCCCTGCAAACATCGACGCCCAGGGATGCATAGAACTCGTCCATGCTTTTGCGACTACGGTCGAATCCGCCGAACCAGATGGGCCGACGACGTACCAGGTCATGCACGACGATCCGGTATTCATGTCCCTTGCGCACGGAGATCTCATCGATCCCGATGGCCACCGGAGCCTCGATGGGATGGTCCTTGAGCTGCCGCTCCATGTACTGGATGTCGATGGACTTGACCGTGTCCCAGTGAAGGCCGAATTCCTCGGCCACCGAGGATATGCTGGCTTCCCGACAGCGTCTTCCTACCCGTTGCACAAATCGCTCCGTCTGGCGGCCTGACTGCGATAGCCAGGAAAGCGTTTCCGTCTTCACGGATCGGCACTTCGGGCAGTCGATGCGACGGATTTCCACAGCAAGCCAGATCCTCCAAGAGCCGCAGTCGACATCACGGATCAGCCGGACGCGGGAGTCGTAACGATGGACGCTGCCGCGACCACAGCTGCCGCAGATCGCCTTTTTTTCCCCGACGGACCAAGTGAACGATGCGGCCCTGAGGATCAGTCGGATGTCGAGATACTCGTGCAAGGGGGCGCATGCCCGGATGGGCGAAACTGTCCTTGATGTACTCCAAACTGGCGGGATCTGAGGCGCTACTCATCGTGTCAAATCTGGAAACTTCCCCGACGCTCGGAAAGTGGCTTGCCATGCCGATTGCACGCCAGACCATGCCCGGCATTCACCCACACGTTTCCGGGAAGAGCC
>JBDKGV010000188.1:0-7072 GCA_039798005.1 Fibrobacterota bacterium | reverse complement strand
TGATCTCGTAGGTGGACTGCAGGGCGGTGAGCGCGCGCTCGCCCTCGGCGAATCCGGAGATCACGGGCCAGCTCTGGCCGTTGGTGTAGAGCTTGCCGTAGGTGTTCTCGTTCGAGCCGATGGGGTTGCCCTTCTCGTCGAAGTAGCGCTTCCACCACTTGCCGTCCCAAGCGACGTCGTTCAGGATCTTCTTCATCTGGTCGTAGTAGCCCTGGAACTCAGTGGCTTCCGCGGTCTTGCCGGTGGCCTTGGCGATGGCCAGAGCCTCGATCAGGCCCTTGCCGAAGAGGTTCGCGTTGAACATCGACTCGGCGCCGGTGGGCAGGTTGACGGTGTCGTTCCAGTCGGCAAAGCCCAGGAGCGGCAGGCCGTGCGCACCGCGGTTGTTCCAGGTGAAGCGGATGGAGCGGCACAGGTGCTCCCAGACGGAGCCGGCCTCGAGAGCCTTGCCGGTGGCCTTGTCCTTGTCGTAGAACGGGATGGACTTGTCCAGGAACGCCAGGTCGCCGGTTTCCTTGAGGTAGGAAGCCACGGTCTGGATGATCCACAGGTGGTCGTCGCCGTAGTAGTTGGGGCGATCGGCCTCTTCGCGGGAGTCGCCTTCGTTGGCCTCCATGGTGGAGGGGAAGTACTGGTGCATGGCCGAACCGTCGCGCTTCTGCACCGACAGGAGGTTCTCGGCAAGCACGAGGGCTTCCTTGGGCATGTGGCTCATGACGCCAAGCAGGTCTTGCGAGGAGTCGCGGAAGCCGATGCCGCGGTCGGAACCGAAGCCCAGCTGGTAGAGCGACAGGTAGCGGGACCAGTTCTTGGTGGTGTGGCACTGGCGGGGGTTGTGCACGTTCACCATGGAGTTGAACGAGGCGTCCGGGGTCTTGACCTGCAGGGCGGTCAGGTACTCGGCCCAGAAGGTGGCAAGCTCGGCAAACGCGGCGTCCACGTTCGCGAGGTCGCGGTACTTCTCGATGGACGGAGTCGCCACGGCAATGGACTTCTCCTTGCCCAGCTGGGTCACCACGCGGTAGGAGGCGCCGGTGGCAAGCGTACCGGCAGCGAACTGCTGGGCGGCGATGTTGTCGCCACGGACGCAGGTGGAGTCGGAGAGGTTGCCGGCGAACAGGGAGAGCGGACGGGCGTAGGAGCCCATCTCGTTGTTGCCAAGGAACTTGCGGCGGTCGGTCTCGAAGGCGGCGCAAGCCTGGGAGGCGGCGAAGTAGTTCACCTCGAAGTCGCGCTTCATGAACGCGTACTGCTCGAGCACGACCTTGCCCGCGGCGTCCTTGTGGGCCTTGGTGGTCATGGTCTGGGGGACCCAGTCGGCATTGGTCAGGTGCTTGAGCGCGTCGAAGTGCGAGAACTCGTACACAGGCACGATGTCGACCTGGACGGGGGCGCCGGTGTTGGTCACCACGATGTCCTGCAGCAGCACGGAGGAGCCGGTCGGGACGAAGGCCTTGATCTCGATCTTGAGGCCCTTGTACTCGACGACCCAGCGGGAGTAGGAGAGGCCCACGTGGCATTCCCACTTGTCCATCGGGATCAGGGTCGGGGTGACGAACGGGGAGAAGACCTCGACGTTGCCGGCTGCATCCTTGGTGCGGATGTAGATGGTCGAGCCCTTGAAGTCGGAGTTGGGCATCCAGGCCAGGTACTTGGTGATGCGGTTGAGCGCCGGGTCACCCTTGCAAACCAGCGTGCCGCCGGTGGTGTCCACGATACCGCCGAACGCAAGCGTTCCGACGTAGTTGCACCACTTGATCGGGGTGGCTGGATTGGTGACGACGTATTCCTTGGCGGCGTCGTCGAAGTAACCGTAGTTGCTCATGGTCTCTCCGTGGCTTGGGCTGTGTGGGTGGGTTCGATGTCTGCGACGAGAGGGATCTCTTCGTCGCCGTTGAATTCACGGCTGCCGAAATTCAGGAAGAACCAGCCGTTGAGCTTGGCGCTCTTTTCCGGATTCTTCAGGATCTCGATGGCCGCATGGGCATATTTGAGTTCCACTTGCATGTGGTCGCGGGCCATGCAGTTGAGGAACGGCCCCTCGGGGTACAGAGTCGGCCTGGGCTCCTCGGCGATCATCTTCTCGATCGCGGCGATCTGCTGGTTGAGCTCCTCGGCGTGCTTGCGCAGTTGTTTGGCCACTTCCAAGGGGTTGGTGGCGAACAGGAAGGCAAATCCGAGCTGGCGCGGGTCGTCGTTGAAGCCGGTGAGGTGCTTGACGACTTCCTTGCGCAGGAGCGTGCGCCCCTTCTCCGTGATTGCGTAGATGGTGCGCTCGGGGCGGTTGCCTTCGCGTTCCACGCGACCGGTGATGCACTCGCTCTTTTCCAAGCGCAACAGGCGGTTGTACACTGTGCTGGTGCTGATCTTCGCCCATCGATCAAGCTCCCTGCGCTTGATCGTGGTGATGATGTCGTAACCGCTCGATTCCTTCTCGGCAATGAAGCCAAGGAGGACGAGATCGTATCGATTCATCCGCTGGTGTCCCCGCTATCCCGTTTGAGTTATTCCAACTTAGAGTAGTCTTGGAAAAACCGCAAGGCGATTTTGGGGACAAATCGTGGATTTTTTGTCAGCAGGACTCTTTTCGCAGGCTCAAGGAGCCATTTGCTGCGATCGAGACCGGTTGCCAGGCCACCAGTTCCAGCGTCCCGCCAGGCTCATCAGCGACGGGACAAGCAGCATCCGCACTACGGTTGCGTCCAAAAAGACGGCCACGGCCAATCCCACTCCCAACATCTGCACCAGGTAGACTTGGGACAGCGCAAAGGCTCCGAAGACGGCCACCATGATGGCGGCGGCGCCGGTCACGACCGACCCTGTGGTCGCGATGCCATCGATCACGGCCTGCTCGTTGCTCATTCCTTTGCGGATTCCTTCCCGCATGCGGGAGACCAGGAAGACCTCGTAGTCCATGGACAGACCAAAGACGATGCAGAACAAAAGCACCGGGACCGTTACCGGGATCACGCCGGTGGCCCCGGGAAGTCCGAGCCAAGTGGCCCCATGGCCCAGTTGGAAGACCCAGACCACCGCTCCGTAGCCAGCTCCCACCGAAAGCAGGTTCAGGAGGATCGCCTTGAGGGGGACCAGCACGGATCGGAACAAGAGCGCCAGCACCAAGAATGTGCACAGCCCCACGGCAAGGGACAGCGGAAGGAAGAGTCGGGTCATGGCCGGATCAAAGTCTTCGTAATAGGCCCCCAAGCCTCCGGCATGAATCCGGAAACCGGAAGGGCAGGGGGCTTGTTTCAAGGCGCGGACCAGAGGGCGGGTCTGAGCGACTCCCCATCCGGGCGGGGCCAAGATGCGCAGCAGCACTGCCTTGCCGTCCCGGGACAGGAATTGCCGGGCAAGCTCCGGTGGAATTCCTTGGCTGACGATCGCCGACATCGCAAACCTTGCCTTTTCAGGCGGAAGGCCTGCCAGGTTTGACAGAGGTCCCAAGATGCGGGCTTGGGGTTCGATGGTGTGAAGTTCTGAGATCTTCTGAACAAAAACCTCAATGCCCTTGGAATCGCCAAGAACAGGTTGGCCATCCGTCCGTTCGATCACAAGTTCCACGGGATAGGCAAGGCTGCCCAAGTTCAGGGAGTCCAGATGCTTCAGTCCCATCTGGTAGCCCAGGCCCGGAGGATTGAAGGATTCCGGAGGAAATCCGCTTTGTGAAGAAAGGCCCGGCAGACTCAACGGGAGCATGAGTCCAAGGCCCAGGGCAAGAAAGGCCGACGGATGGCGGGTGACCCGCAAGGCCCACCGGGTCCAGAATTCGGGGCGATGAAGCCAAGGTCGAGTGGCTGTGCGACGACGGGGCCAGCGCACATGTCGATCGAGCAGAACAAGCAGGGCCGGCGCCAAGGTCAGGGCACCAAGGGCGGCCAGGAATGCCACCACGCAACCGGCCATGCCGATCGAACGGGTTTCGGACAACGGGGTCCACAGGAGCGCTCCCAGTCCGATGGTCACGGCCAAGGCGCTTTCACAGATGGCCCGCCCCGAGGTGCTGACGGCCAGTGCTGCCGCTTGGCTTGACTCTTCCCCGGCCTGTCGCAGTTCCTGATAGCGGCATACCAGCAGCAGGGCGTAGTCGATTCCCAGGGCAAGGCCCAGCATGCTGGCCACGCTCTGCAGCAGGATCGAGAGGGACATCCCTTGGATCGACAGGATCCAGGCTGCTCCCAGCGTCAGGGTCGAGGCGATCACGCCCACCAGGAGAGGGATTCCCAGTCGCCACAGGCTCCCGAAGACCAGGAGCAGCAGCAAGGCCGTGACGGGAAGGGCTCGCCCTTCGGCGCGGGAGGTGTCCTTCTCGCTGAAGCGGCTGAAATCCACCGAAAGGACGGCGGGACCGGTCAGGTTCCATCGGCATTGGGGCGCTTGGGCTTGAAGCAGGGAATCGGCCAAGGCGCGGACTTCATCCACCAAGGAATCGCTGCGCAAGCGCTGGAATCCGACCAGGAGCAGAGCTCCTTTCGGGGCGGGAAGATTCAAGAGAGAATCGGGAAGGTCGTCCGGGCCAGCAACGCGAACCACGCCGGGGATTTTCAGGCATGCCGCACGAAGATTGGCAAGCGCCTTGCGCAGTTGTGTCCCCTGCAGGTCTTCGGGGGCGGGGGAGGCGACCAGGACAAGGCTTCGGGACCACGGGTCGTCGAAGCGGCTTTGCAGGAGTCTGGCGGTGGTGTCGGAAGGGCTGTTCTCGACCGTCCAGTTGCCACTGCCCAGTCGCTGAGGGAGATCGCGGGCAGGAAAGAGGGCGGCACCCAGGATCACGACCCACAACAGGAGAACCAGCCACGGGCGGCTGCTGGAAAGGGTGCCCAAGGAATGAAGCAGGCGGGAGGCAGAAAGGGAACGAAGCATGATGCATGAATTTGCAAGACCCACGCCAATGCGGCCTGAGTGCCCGGAGCAAGGCATCTCTCCAACGAAGGGGGCTGGAAGGCGCGGCTATGGTCTCGCCTGCAGGGGGAGGGCTTCACGAACTGCATGAACGTTCCTGCACCCAAGCTCGGGTCTCCGGAGGGTTCAGGATGGAATTCCCGTCCCATGGAAGAGTGGCACGGCAGTTGCGCTAGGAGCGGTCATGGCGACTTCACTTCCCACGGTCTCACGGAACATCGCTCTCGCAACCGGGGGACTTTCTCTCGATGCGAGAATCGACGAACTGACATCCGCTTGCACTGCCAGCTGCGCTCCCATTCCCTATGGGCGCAATTGGGGGACAAGCCACCTGCAGGCACGTCAGGGCTTTGTGGAAGACACGCTTGGAGTGTCGATCAAGGCCGTCAAAGGGGACGCCCCGGATCCTGATCCCGTCTCCTTGCGCGGCACCGTCGAACAGCAGATCGGGTGGGCGCGGATTCCGCTGGGACTGGCAGGGCCCCTGCGCGTGATGGGCAGTGCCTTCGTGGACGAAGTCTGCCTGCCCTTGGCCACCAGCGAAGGGGCTCTGGTGGCATCCATCGACCGGGGCGCCCGGGCTCTGACCCTCTCCGGGGGCGTCTGTTCGATCTGCCTCTCCTCGGGGATCCAGCGTGCCCCTTCTTTTCTTTTTCAGGACATCCACGAGGCGCTGCGGTTTTTGGCATGGGTCGATATCCATTCGAAGGAACTGGAGGAGTCCATCCACAGCGTGAGTCGGCATTCCGTCCTTCAGGAGATCCGCCCCAATCTCGACGGCAACCTCGTGACCCTGATCCTGGAGTTCACCACCGGGGACGCGGCCGGGCAGAACATGGTGACGGTCTGCGCCGATGCCATCTGCCGATACCTCTCCGCCCATTGCCCCGTTCGACCCCGTCGCTGGTTCATCGAAGGGAACCTGTCCGGGGACAAGCGGGCGACCACCCTTTCCCTGCAGCGGGTGCGGGGGCACAAGGTGGTGGCCGAGGCGGTCCTGCCGGCTTCCGTCCTGCACGGCGTCCTGGGGACCGATCAGGAACGAATGATGGACTACTGGAAGGTGGCGGCCATCAACGGAATCCACAGCGGTTCGGTGGGAGTGCAGGGGCATTTCGCCAATCCTCTCGCGGCCCTCTTCTGCGCTTGTGGCCAGGACATCGCGTGTGTCGCCGAAGCCGCAGTGGGGGTCACCCGCTTCGAGGAACGTCCCGACGGAGCGCTCTACGCCTCGGTCACCTTGCCAAGCCTTGTGGTGGGGACTGTGGGCGGTGGGACGCGATTGCCCACTGCGCAGGAAAGCTTGGCCATCCTGGGCTGTGCGGGGGAAGGCAAGGTGGTGCGATTTGCCGAGATCTGCGCCGGGGCGGTGCTGGCGGGCGAGCTCTCGATGCTGGCGGCCCTGTCCAGCGGCGATTTCGCCCGGGCTCACGCCCTGTTCGGAAGGAAGGTTCGATGAACGCCCCGATTCAGGAACGGGCGGACTTCTCGAAGATCCGCTACGCCAACTGCTGGGAAGATCCTCAGCTTTTGATCGAAGGCCTGAAGCCCGAAGGACGAAAGATCCTGTCGATCTGCTCGGCGGGGGACAATGCCCTGGCCTTGGCCGCGAAAGGGGCTCGCCAAGTCTTGGCGGTGGATCTCAATCCCTCCCAGATCGCCTGTTTTCAGTTGCGCCGTGCGATGTTGCGGGAACTCGATCACGGACAGATTCTGTCATTCGCCGGTGAGCAGGACGGCGAGGCGGGCAAGCGATTGGAAACCTGGCGGAACCGTTTGCGCCGACATCTGGACCAGCGCTCCCGGGATTTCTGGGATGCGCATCCTCACCTGATCGAGGAGGGCATCCTGAAGGGAGGGCGCTTCGAGGCCTTCCTTGACAATTTCCGTCGCCGCTGGCTTCCCCTCATCCGCCGCACCCGCACCATCGAGACCTTGCTCAAGCTTGAGGACAAGGCCGCGCGCCGCGAATTCTGGGAACGGGAGTGGGACGGCCCTGTCTGGAAACTGCTGTTTTCGCTGGCCTTCTCGCGGCCCATGTTGGCACGGGGGCGCGACCGTGAATTCCTGCGCTATGCCAAGGGGCCGCTGGCACCTCGTCTACGGGCGCGGGTGGAACGCACCTGCTTGGATCATCCCGTGGGCAACAATCCTTGGCTGCGGCGCGTCC
>JBDKGV010000187.1:0-7084 GCA_039798005.1 Fibrobacterota bacterium | reverse complement strand
GGCCGCGATTCCTGCAAGTGAAATGCCCGGCTACTCCTTCCAGAAGGTGCAGCTCATCGACAGACCCGATGTGGTGAATGCCTTCGCCGTGCCGGGCGGCTATGTCTACGTGTTCACTGGAACCTTGAAAGCGATGGAAAACGAGTCGGAGCTGGCCGCAGTGCTTGGACACGAGATCACGCACGTGACGCATCATCATTACCGCGACCAGTTGGCCAAGCAGTATGGTCTGCAGACCTTGGTGAGCATGCTGGAAGGCGACTCCAGCAGCGTGTCCCAAATTGCCCAGAGCCTGCTGAATCTGAAGCACTCCCGTGATGACGAATTCGACGCCGACAAGGGCGCTACAAGCTTGGCCGGAGACGCTGGATGGAATCCTCTGGGCGTGGCGAACTTTTTTGCGAGGATGGGCGGTTCGGGAATCGACTGGCTTTTGACCCACCCTGACAGCAAGGATCGTGTGGATGCGGTCACGGCACAGGTGAAGGAAAGCGCTGTGCTTTCGGCATTGGCTTGGTCGGATGCGGCGAAGTCCGTGGCGCGTTCCGACAACTACGACCTCTTTGGCGGCGCCTTCGCGACCTTCAAGGCGCAGGTGAAGTAAAGGACATAAGCCGGATCAGGCGAGGATCGAGGGTGGCCGGAAGGTCACCCTTTTTTGTTGCCCTGATGTGCGATGGCGATTGTTGTTGCGAACGAATCTCAACTTCTGTAGACTCTTGAAATGCGGTGCCTGGTCAGGTGCTGTTTTCGCGCAGTCGGCAATGTTGGGCATAGGGAGGTTCGTCATGGCTACGATGGGACAGGTCGCGGGTGGGCACAAGCGGGGAGTCTTGAGCGTCTCCAGCCAGGACAGCGTTTTTCATGCGCTGGAGATGATGGCCAGTGCGGACGTGGGGGCGCTGGTCGTGGTGGATGGTGCGCGCGTGGCGGGCCTGTTCACCGAGCGGGATTACGCACGCAAGGTGATCTTGCAGGATCGCAACTCCCGGGATTCCAAGGTGGGCGATTTGATGGGCGATGCCGTTCAGGTGGCGCAGGACACCACCCTTGAGCAGGGGATGGCCTTGATGGCCACCGGAACGCAACGCGTGCGCTACCTGGTGGTGGTGGACGATGCGGCGCGACCCGTCGGGGTGGTCTCCATCGGTGATCTGATCAAGCAGCAGATGGCGGGGCAGGAAGTGGCGATCCAAGCCATGGAGCAGTACATCGTGGGCGGTCGCTAGCCTTCGGGAACGGCGTGAAAAAGGCCCGCCCCGGGATTTCCGGAGCGGGCCTTGGCATGGCATTCCTTGAGGATCACTCGGCGGCGGGGACTTCCGCCTCCGGTTCGACGACCTTCTTCTTGCGAGGCACGCGCAGCACGATGGCGCCTTCGACCACGCGGAAGTTGGCGATGCCGTCGCACTCGGGGTAGCGCGGGCAGGACAGGAACGGCCCGAAGCGTCCCTTGCGCAACTTGGTCGGCCCGCTGCACTTGGGGCAGGGGAACTCGGGGTGGAGCGATCCGATCGAGAGGTCGGTCGGTCCGCCTTGGCTGGGCTCGGCCTCGGGACCGGTGGCGCGGTCCTCGAACACGAACTCGGTCTTCCACTCGTCGTTGAGCTTGACCTTGGCGCTGAACGGCTTGCGGGTCTTGAAGCTGAAGAAGCCGTCCAACGGGCCGATCTCGCGCGTCTCCAGAAGCTCCTCGGCCTCGGTGCGGGTGATCATGCGCTGGGACACGGTCTTGTAGAGCTTGAAGTCGCAGGCGGTGCACTCGTAGGCCTTGAGCTTCTCGCGCACGGGTTTGCCGCACACGGGGCACTTGCCGAAGGGCTCGGATTCCTCGAAGCCGGTCTCGTTGTCAAAGGCCTTGGCCTTCTCCACGATGGAGGTCGTGAAGGTCCCGATCTCCTTCATGAAGGCGGCGCGGTCGATGCGTCCCTTCTCCATCTCCAGAAGCTTGTGCTCCCAGTCGCCGGTGAGGGTGGGGGACACGAGCTCGGGCACCGGAATGCTGGAAAGCAGGTGCACCAGCTGCATGGCCTTGGCGGTGGGCACCAGGTCCTTGCGCTCGCGAGTGACGTAGCGGGCGCTCACGAGCTTCTCGATGGTCTCGGCGCGGGTCGCAGGCGTGCCCAGACCGCGTTCCTTCATGGCCTCGGCCAGTTCCTCGTCCACCAGGAGCTTGCCGGCGTTTTCCATGGCTCCCAGGAGCGATGCGTCGTTGTAGCGGGCCGGAGGCTTGGTCTCGAACGGATCCAGGATCACCGTCTCGGTGAGGACCTTCATGTCGGTGCCACCAAGGCCGGGCAGGCGGGAAGCCATGCCGATCTCGGCGTTCTCTTCCTCTTCCTTGCCGAAGGCCTCGCGCCAGCCGCCGGTCGACAGGACCTTGGCCGTGGTGCGGAAGGCGTCCTCGTTCACGCGGGTGGTGCGCTCCACGATCTTCCAGACGGCGGTGTCCAGGAAGGCCGCGAGAAAGCGGCGGACCACCAGGTCGTAGACCTTGGCCTCGACCGGGGAAAGTCCGGCACCCGCGCGCTCGCCGGTGGGGATGATGGCAAAGTGATCCGAGATCTTGGCGTTGTCGAAGATCTTCTTCGCGTTGACAGCCTTGGTGGGATCGGAGATCCGGGCCGCCAAGGTCTGGTAAGGCGAGCCGAGCTGGCCCAGGATGCGCACCACCTCGGGGGGGTAGTCCTCGGGCAGGCACTTGCTGTCGGTACGCGGATAGGTGAGCACCTTGTGGCGCTCGTAGAGGGCTTGGGCGGCGGCCAGCGTCGTGCGGGCCGAATAGCCGAAGCGCTTGTTGGATTCGCGCTGGAGCGTGGTCAGATCGAACAGGGTCGGTGGAGCCTCGCGGCTTTCGCGGGTCTTGTCGGTGATCTGGCCAGGCTTGCCCTTGCAGCGATCCTTGATCTCCTGCGCGACCGGCTTGGCCCAGATGCGGTCGGCGCGGTCGTCCGGGTCGTCGGCCTTCTTGAAATCCTCACGGATCCACATGCCTTCGTAGGTCTCGCCCGCGATCTCGAAGATGCCCTTGGCGGTCCAGAAGGGGCGAGGCACGAACTTCTGGATCTCGCGTTCACGCGACACCAGGATGGCGAGGGTGGGGGTCTGCACGCGGCCAAGGTTGGCGGTTTCCTTGCCGGCGCGACCGAACAGACGCACGGTGAAGGCGCGGGTGGCGTTGATGCCCACCAGCCAGTCGGACTCGGAACGGCACATGGCGGCATCCGAAAGGCCGGCCTTCACGGTGGAGGGCAGCAGGTTCTTGAAGCCTTCGCGGATGGCGTTCTGGGTCATCGACTGCAGCCACAGCCGCTGGGCGGGCTTGTCCACGCCAAGGAATTTCACGATGTAGGTGAAGATGAGCTCGCCTTCGCGACCCGCGTCACAGGCGTTGATCAGGCCGTCGACATCTCCGCGCTTGGCTTCCTTCTCAATCAGGTCCAGAAGCTCGGAACCGGCTTCGCGCTCCTCCTCGTCCGGGTCCTTCTTCTTCTTGAAGCGCCCTTTCGGGCCGCTGTCGACGGAGGCCTTGAGGGGAAAGCTCTCGGGGACGATGGGAAGGGCATCCAAGCGCCAGAAGCCGTACTTCTTCTTGTCCAGGTCCTCGGGCATGCACAGCTCGACGAGGTGGCCGGCGGCGGCGCAGATGATCAGGGCATCGCTCTCGTAGACCTTGCCACGTTGGGTAAACCCTCCCAGGGCGCTGGCGATATCGCGAGCGACGGAGGGTTTTTCGGCGATGATGAGTTTCTTAGGCATAAAGTCAGGCTTCCTTGGTCGGGCAAGCAAAGGTAGTCCAGTCCAAATGCATTGTCGAAGTCCGCATTGGAAGGTTATCCTGTAAATAGAATAGTGATGCGCCTCAGATTCTCGGGAAAGGTTCCACCAATGCAGGAAGAAACTCAAGTCATCCTACGCCGCCAGCCCCTGAAGAACTTCGTGTTCTTCCCGGCGATCCAGTGGCCCCTGATCGCCTTCAACGTATTTCTGGTGCTCCTGGGCGTCCTGGGGACCGCCGGAGGCATCGCCGCGGTCTATGCGTGGAAGTTCCAAGGCTCCAGCGTCTATGTCCTTTCGGATTCGACCTTCGTGCCGCTTGAGAAGATCTCCATCGCCGCCGTGATCGGCCCGGCCGTGATCGGTTGCATCATCGTGGCGCTGGGCGTGGGGATCACCATGGCCCTTTCGACCTCGCGTCGGGTGGCTCTTCCCATCTACAAGGTGATCCGTTGGGCACGCCTTTCGGCGGACGGCGACCTGCAGGTGCAGTTGGGATTCCGCCAAGGGGATCGCCTGGGGGAGCTGGCCGAGGCCTGCAACTACCTGAACACATCTTTCCGGGATACCCTGAAGGAAATGCGCACCTTGGCGGATCGGCCCGACGTCTCGCCCGAAGCCCGTGCCCAGATCCTCAAGACCCTTGCCCGGTACCGCATCGAAGTTTGACCTGATGCGGGTGAGGCTCACCTCAAAACGCCCTGTTCATGGGCGCCTTGAGGCAAAGGGCAGTGCGGAAAAATCAACGGTGGACAAAAAGAAAAAGCCCGGGAAATCCCGGGCTTTTTTGTCGATGCTACTTCGACAGGAAGGGTTGCGTTACCGCAGCTTCTTCTTGTGGCGATTGAGGCGCTTGCGCTTCTTGCGCTTATGAGTGGCAATCTTCTTCCGCTTACGCTTCTTACCGCAAGGCATAGGCTAATCCTGGTTGAGATGGTTGGTTACTTGACCGGAGAGGGAAATGGAGTAATCCGACCGGGTTTCGTCAACGAAAGAAACCCCGATTCGCTCCGATCGGGCCAAATTCACCCGGATTCAAGCAACGATGCGAACCTGTCGCAGGCTCAAGCCTCGTCCAAGGCGTCCATGGGCACCAGATGCAGGCTTTCCTTGCCCTCGACGAGGATCTTCCCGACCTGAGGCCTGCCCGCGGGGACCGCGACGACGGCTTGCAAGGTGCCTGCCACGCGAAGCAGGGTCCGGCCGCGCGGATGCAGGGCGTTGGCGAGGAAGACCGGTGCCGCCTGGTTGGCGACCGAGAGGGTGGAGTGCAGACGCAGGTGGCGTTTGAGGCGGGCGGCGAAGTCGTCACCCCAGATGCGCACCACGGCGCGCAAGTTCGGTCGCATCATCCGGGCCGAGATGGCGATCTCGATGGCGGAGAGGTCGTGTCCCATGGCGCACACCATGGAGCGGGCGCGGCGCAGGCAGGCGCGCTCAAGGACGATCTCCTGGCTGGCGTCGGCGATCATGACGGGCACTTGCTGGGCGTTGAGTCCTTCATCGGTTCCGGCTTCGCGCTGGTTCTCGATGACCAGCACCTTGATGCGCAGTTGCCGCAGGATCCGCACCACCTGGGCGCCCAAGGAACCATAGCCGCACACGATCACATGGTTGCGCAGACGAAAACGGCGGCGTCCTTCCAAGCGGTTGGTGCGCATCTGGACCAGGGCGTTGGTGAGGATCGCGAACAGGCTTGCCGTGAGGAACATGCTGGAGAACATCAGCACGATGCCCACGATCTTGGACAGGGTGTCGGAGTCCTTGAGGCTGATGTCCCCGTACCCGACGGTGCAAAAGGTGGTGACCACGAAGTAGGCCGAGGACATCCACGACAGGTTCTCATGGAAGTGGAAGAAGGCCGCGGCGGAGGTCAGGACCACGGCGACCAGGATGACGATGGCGGTCAGGAACAGGTCCGGGGTATGCCGGGCGTGGGCCAGGATGTTCTCCGCAGCGCCTTGGAGCTCCTCGCGGGAGACCTGGAGCTCGGAGAGCTTCTGGGCTTGGATCAAGGATTCCCCGGGAGCAAGCTCCAGTCCATGGCGTGATTGCCCATGGATCACGGCGTGGAATTGGCGCTCGTGCTCGAAGGCGGTCACGACGTTGTTTTCCAAGGCCGACAGGGCGAAGGCAGGCGCGGAGACCTCCTTGGGGTTGAGCGCCACGCACCATCCGGTGCTGTCCTGGATCAGGTGTTCGATCTCGCGGGCAAGATTGGGATGGGACAGGCTGATGACGATGCGCAGGGAGGGATTCATGTCGTGCAGAAGCAGGGCAAGATCGAGGTTCTGAGGATCGGTGCGCGCACACAGGATGATGCTCTCGGTGCCGGAGACGAGATCGTGAAGCCCTGGGGTATCGGGAAGCTTCTCGATGATCGGAAGGCCAGTCCAGGCAAGGGTCAGGGCATCGGGAGGAGTGCCCAAGGCGACCAAGCAGGCGTCGAGTTGAAGCTCCCGGGCAAGTTCGCCCAGTTCCTGGGCAAGGGTGGTTTGTCCGAAGACGACGAGGCGAGACATGAGAGCTCCAAGCATTGGAGAAATTGTTGAATCCAAAACCTAATTTGCAAGCAAGCAGGTCGAGGATCCGTGGCCTACATTTGAGGGCATGTCTTATGTCATCGCTCTCGACGGGCCTTCCGGCACCGGCAAATCCTCCACGGCCAAGGAAATCTCCACACGCCTTTCCATCGCCTTCCTCGATACCGGTGCCATGTACCGATCCCTTTCGCTCTTTGCGATGGAAGCCGGCATCGCCCCGGGAGACGCGGCACGGTTGTCGCCACTTGCGCTGACGCTTGAGTTCGAGTTCCCCAGCCTTGGCCAGGTGGTGGTGAATGGCCGCGACGTCTCGACCGACATCCGCTCCCCCGAGGTCTCGGCGCGCGTGAGTCCCGATTGCCAACCGGCCGCGGTCCGCCAGACGATGGTGCAGGCCCAGCGGATTTTTGGAAACCGCTTCGCCACGGTGCTGGACGGTCGTGACATCGGAACCGTGGTGTTCCCGGACGCCAAGTTCAAGTTCTACATCGACTGCGATCCGGCGGTGCGAGCCCGTCGCCGCGTCCAGGAGCTGGAGGCCATGGGAAAGAGCGTCTCGTACGACGAAGTGCTGGCCAACCTGCTGGAGCGCGATCATCTCGACAGCACGCGGGAGATCGGGCCCTTGCGTCGGGCGGACGATGCCATCCTGATCGACACGTCAACGCTCACCTTCCCCGAGCAGGTGGAGAAGATCCTCTCCATTGTGGAGGCGGGCCTGGCCAAGTAGTTCTTTGTGGAGGCGGGCCTGGCCAAGTAGTTCT
>JBDKGV010000186.1:0-7129 GCA_039798005.1 Fibrobacterota bacterium | reverse complement strand
CCCCTCACCCCGGAGAACGACTTCTTCCCCGACCTCGACGGCATCCCCGCCGACGTCTTGGAGAAGGCCAAGATCCTGGTCATCAACTACCCCAACAGCCCCAGCGGCAAGGTCGCCACCCGCGCCTTCTACGAGAAGGTCGTGGCCTTCGCGAAGAAGAACAACATCATCGTGGTCCAGGACGCGGCGCACCTCCCGTTCACCCACGGCGAGAAGCCCCTTTCGTTCCTGGAGATCCCGGGCGCTCTGGACGTGGGCGTCGAGGTCCACTCCATGAGCAAGGGCTGGCACATGATCGGCTGGCGTCTGGGCTTCGTGGCCGGCAACGCCCTGATCGTGAAGGCCTACGGCGACGTCAAGGACAACACCGACTCGGGCCAGTTCAAGGCCACCCAGAAGGCTGCGGCCGCGGCTTTGGACGACGATTCCCTGTGGCAAGCCGCCCAGAAGAAGTACCAGCGCCGCATGGAGCTCCTGGTTGCCGAACTCCGGAAGCTTGGCTTCACGCTGAACGTCCCCGAGGGCACCTACTTCCTCTACGCCAAGGCCCCGAAGGGTCTGGTGGGCGGGGCGGACTTCGAGAACGCCGAGGCCGCCAGCCAGTGGTTCATCCGCGAGAAAAGCGTCGTGACGGTTCCGTTCGACGACGTGGGCCCGCACCTGCGCTTCTCGGTGACCTACGAGGCCCCCACCGAGGCCGACGAGAAGGCCTACATGGAGACCTTCGCCGCCCGCATGGCCGGAAGCACCTTCCGCTTCTGATCCTTGCCGCATCATCGTTGTACGGGCGGATCTAAGATCCGCCCTTCCGAAGAAAAGGGAGCTTCCGATGGAGGCTCCCTTTTCTTTTGGGCGCCTGCCGCTTCGCGGCACCGGGCTGCCTGCCGGGCCACCGCCATTCCACGTCGGGCGAGGCATGCCTCGCCCCTACGGAGGCGGGGGTCCCGGGCCATTCGGCCGGCATCCCTGGCGCGCGTCAGCGCGTCGCTTGCCGACTCCCGCCCTGGTAGGGCGGGCCGGGGTGGGTCGGTTCCAGCGAAGCGGCATCCACGGCGCACCGCGCCGGCTGTCCCGATGCTACATTGCCCCTCCGCACCTGCGCCTGAGGGATCAGACCACCATGTTCTTCGCCTTGCTTTCCGCTTCACTCTTCTGCGCCCCGTCCGATTCCTTGCCGGGCACCCTCGCCCCGTTGCCCACGGCACCCACGGCACGGTCCGCTTCCGGTGAAGATTGGATGGATACCTCCGCCCCCCCGGCATCCAATCCGTCGGCGTTCCTGACCGTACCGCCGGACACCGGCAAGGCCTCCGCACCTTCAGCACCCAAGCCATCCCTTCCGGTCACGGTCTTCGAACGCTGGGGACGCAGTCCTCTCCAGCTCGGAGCCGGCATGCTGGGCGGCGTCGGAGGCTCCTTGGTGGGAGCCGGGATCGGAGCCGGCCTCGGGGCCGCCGCAGGACTGGCCATGACCGCCAACTGCAAGGACAGCGATTCGGCCCAGCGCGAGTGTGCCAAGCTCTTCCTCGCAACCACCGCCGCGGTCTCCATCGTGGGAGCGGTCCTCTGCCTGCCGGCGGGCGTCGGCGGCGCGGTCTACAACGCATCCTCCAAGCAAGTGCGCAGCGAGCATCAGGCGGTCCCCATCGTTGGCGCCACCTTGGGCGCCCTTGCCGGCCTCTCGGGACTCACCTTGGCCAACGGCGGCAAGCTCTCCCGGGCCGAGCCCCTTCCCGCCGCCTTTTGGCTGCTCCTGAGCTCCAGTGCAGGAGGCGTGCTGCTCGATCGGGTCTATGCCCAAAAGGTCGAGATCCAAACCACGGTCTGGCAACCCACGCTTGACGCGATCGGACTGGTGGCCACGCTTCGTTTTTGAGGCCACAGAGGATTGCCCAGGAACCTCGCTCAAGTCTGGAATGCTTGAAAACAGACCATTCCAAACCGGACCAATCAACGGACGATTCCCGGAAAACTTGTCCCGTTTTTTTCGAATTTCCGTTGCGATCGCTCAAGGTGGGGCATAGATTTTCCGATGAGATCACCATGCGACACTGGAAAATCACATTGATGCGTGACGGTCGTTCCCAGAGGCAATGGCATCTGCGGGGCGAAGGAGTCACAGTGGGAGCCCTCCCCACTTGCGGAGTGCGCCTGCCGCGCCCGGCGCCCGATGTGCTCGCACAGGTGAATGGCGCCCAGAGCGCTCCCCAGGAATTCCAGTGGAACGATGCCGTCATCCTCATCGAGGACGTGACCTGCACCGCCGACTCCCTGCTTCGCCAAGCCAAGATCCGCATCGCCGCAGAACCCGAGCGGGAGCGCTGGTCCGCCAGTCAGTCCCCGGTGGCGGCCATCTTGTGCCTGCTCTTCCTGCTCACCGCGTTCCTTTCTCCGTTCTTCGCCGATTTCCGCCCCCAAGCCCTCCAAGTGTGGCAGGCCGCCCACGACAAGATGGAAAGCGAAAAGCTGGCGATGCAGTCGGCTTCCATCCCCGTCCTGCAAGCCCCACGCCCGCATGCAAGCCTTCCAGGAGCGGATCAGGAGCGGATTCCCCTCATCTTCACCATGGGCATCGGACAAAATCTGTCCAAGCTCCTGCGTGCCGACGGAGGCACCTCCGGCACCGGCAATGGCGGCAAGATCGCCACGGCCCACGATTGCACCCTCGTCGAGCACGGCCTTTTCCTTGCCGTGTCCGCCGAACCCTACACCAGTCCAAGCGCTGCGCTCTACCGGTCCCCGGACCTGTCGGGCCTTTTCCAGCCTGGCTGAATCCTCGAGCTCCGTGCGTGCCCGATCCATTTCGCAGTCATTGGCTGCAAGATGGGTTTGCGTGCCTGAATCCAGCTTGAGGTCCTGAACCGGTCGTCATCTCCTCGCCCAGCGAGAGGATGCCCACCGGAAGGCGCGGCTCCTTCGTCTGCAATCTTGCAAACGAAGGAGATCCAAGCCAACGGGACCACAGGACCGGATCCAGTCACCCTCGGGAAACGCACCCGCCCACCCTGTATTGGAACGCGTCCTGCAGGTCTTGTCCGCATCGGCTCCAGCCATGCACCGACAAGGCCCGTGGACACCCATGTCAAGACGGAAAACCGACCTCGTCACCTGTGGTGACCGGGACCGGGAAAACCATGTCTCGTGGCCGGAAAACTTCGGCCACGGGGAGCGTGCGCGCAGGAGGGCCCTGCGACGTGACCGCCCCCGGCATGCCATGACAGAAGTCGGCTGTTGCCGTCCGGTGCCTCGCACCCCGGCAACGCAAGGAGATCGCCATGAAACACTTCCATATCGAACTCGAGAGAAACGGAAAGCTCACCCGCACCTGGGAACTTTGGAGCGAAAACCTCAAGGTCGGATCGGCGCTGGGGAACGACATCGTCCTGCCCCCGCCCTACGCGGCGGTGGTGGCCGAATGCGAAACCGCGCCTTACGGCATGGAGGTCGCACTGGGTGAAGAGAAGCTGCGCATCATCGAGGACACCGACATCCAGCGCGTCCGTTGGGCCAGTGCCCGCGAACGGATGGAACTCGCCCGCCGCCTGGGCTGGCACGAACCGGGCCAAGGCCGGGACAACACCCGGAAGATGGCCTTTGGCCTGATGGGAATCCTTGGAATCGTCGCCATGGTCGGCATGGTGATGGTCGGACGCAGCCCCAAGGCCGAGGAGCCCACCAACATCCAGAGCGTGATCGAACTGGTGGCACAGGTCGACGAGAAGAAGCCCGAGGATGTCGAGCCCCCGAAGCCGGACCCGGTCGTGGAGCCCAGCGGCGCCTCGGACCAGAAGCCCACCAGCAAGGAGGAAGGCGGCCCGACGGAAGTGCGTACGGTCGCTTGGCCGCCCAAAAACGCATCCTCGGTGATGGCCAACTCCGTGCTGGACAAGATCAACACCCAGTCTGAAGGCATGATCGGCGAGGCCGTGGATGCCAGCTCCGAGAACGTGATCGACGCCATCCTCGCCGGTGGCGGAGGAAAGCTCACGCGGGGCGACCGAGGAGGACGCGGCGCCTCGGGCGACGGCGACCGCAGGGATGCCGTGGGAGGAGTCGGCTTCGGGACCGGCGGCCGTGCCGGGTGGGGACCCAACAGCGGCGGCGCCCGCAAGGGTGTGCTGACCATGGGCCGCAGCGGCACCGGAGACAAGATCGCCACGCGCTCCAAGCAGATCGAAGCCCGTCCCTCGGACGTCGAACTGGGAGGCGAGGCGGGCAGCCGTTCGCCCGAGTCCATCCTGCGGGTAATCCGTGCCCACGTCGGTGGATTCCGTTTCAGCTACGAGAAGTACCTCAAGCAGAACCCCGACGTGGGTGGCAAGATCTCGCTGAAGTTCACCATCGCCCCTTCCGGCGATATCGTCTCCATCAGCGTGGCAGGCTCGAGCACCGGCGTCCCCGCCTTGGACGATGACATCAAGGAGAAGGCTCGCCGCATGAAGTTCGACACCATCGAGAAGGGCAATGTCACCGTGACCTACGCCTTCGTGCTGGACAGGCAATAGGCGCAATCCACGCCTGAAGTCGGCGGACGATCCGATCCTTGGGATCGTCCGCTTCTTTCCTGAACCTCTGCCACGGAGCCCACCGCCATGAACACCTTCGCCTCGAGCCTGAAGACGGGCCTGTCCGTCCTGTGCCTTCTCCTTGCCACCGCCTGCCGCAAACCCAATGCCGCCCAAACCGCTGAACCCGCCAATCTGCCAGGATCCGACACGAGCCTGGTCTCCTGCGAACAGAAGCCGGTGGTCCCGGAATCCACGGCGCCCTCGAACGCCAAGGAAGGCGAGGATCTCTTTCCCTTGCGCTCCATCACCGTCAAGACCGATGTCAACGGCCCGGTCGCCCGTGTGACTCTCCATCAGGTCTTTGGCAACCGCAACACCGTTCCGGTCGAGGCGGTGTACGTGTTCCCCCTCCCCCACCAGGCCGCAGTGCACGGCATGTCCATCCATACCGGGAACCGCGTGGTCCGCGCCGTGATCAAGCGCCGCGCCGAGGCTCGCGAAACCTACGAGGAGGCCTCGCGCCAAGGCAAGACCGCATCGCTCCTGGAGCAGGAACGGCCGGACGTCTTCACTCAATCCGTGGCGAACCTCATGCCCGGCGACACCATCGGCGTGGACATCGAATTGAGCATGCCGCTTGCCCATGTCGATGGCTGGACGGAATTCGTCTTTCCCACCGTGGTGGGCCCGCGCTTCTGCCCGCCGGGGAAGGTGCCCGACATGGGACGCATCGGTGCCCCTCGCCTGCCTCCCGGCATGGCGGCCCCGCAGAGTCTTGACATCCAGGTCAAGCTCGATGCCGGATTCCCGCTCACCGCCCTGGAAAGCCCCACCCACTGCGTGCGCATGAACGGCAAGATGGATCCGAACCAAACGTGGCAAGGACCGGTGGCCGTTTCCCTGGACGGCGGCCAGGCCGTCCCCGACCGGGATTACGTGCTGCGCTGGAAGACCCGCAAGCCCGCCACCAGCGCCACCCTCCTTACGGATGGCAACGGCAAGGAAGGCCACTTTTTACTGGAGATCCAACCGCCCGCCCGCGCCACCGCCACCAACACCACCCCCAAGGAACTGGTCTTCCTGGTGGATCAATCGGGCTCGATGGGCGGCGAACCCATCGCCCTGGTCAAGCGCGCCATGCGCAAGGCCCTGGAGAGCATGGAGCCGCGCGACAAGTTCCAGATCATCGGCTTTTCCAGCAGCACGGTGAAGTTCGAGACGGCTCCGGTCGCGGCCACCAAGAACAACATCCAGCGCGGCCTGTCGTGGGTGGACGGCCTGCAAGCCAACGGCGGCACCATGATGCTCGACGGCATCCAGGAGGCCATGCGGACACCGGTCGCACCGGGAAGTCTGCGCATCCTGGCCATGATGACCGACGGCTACATCGGAAACGAGAGCGAGATCCTCGGGTGGATCGCCAAGAACCTCGATGCCCGCACCCGCACCTTCGGATTTGGCGTGGGCAGTTCGGTGAACCGCAGCTTCCTGTGGGAATTCGGGAACACCGGCGGTGGCAAGACGGAATTCGTCACGCTCGATGAAGACCCTGGCGTTGCCGTGGCCCGCTTCCACAAGCGCATCGACCGCCCGGTGCTCACCGACATCCATCTGGACTGGCACGACCTTGCCGTCACTTCGACCACGCCTTCCCGCATCCCCGATCTCTTCGAGGGTGAGCCGCTGACCCTCTCCGGAAAGTTCAAGGCATCGCCGGCCGGCATTGTGACGGTCCATGGCCGCGTGGCAGGAGAGCCCGTCACGATCGAGATCCCGGTGGACTTCGCGAAGTCCCAGGAGCGTCCGGCCATCGGCGCGCTGTGGGCCCGTGCCCAGCTTCAAGAGATGAGCCGTGCCGGTGCCTACGAGCCCGGGCAGGACACCGTGGAGATCATGACCAAACTTGCCCTGGATTACAAGCTGATGTCGGCGTACACCTCGTTCGTGGCCGTGGCGGAATCGGTGGTGAACCAAGGCGGCAAGCAGAAGACCGTCGCGGTGCCGGTGCCCATGCCACGCGGCGTGTCCCCCCAAGCCTTGGGCGGTGGCATCGACAAGATCATGACCCATTCCGTGGTCTGGGCTCCCGCTGAAGGCGGTGCCACCGCGGTCGACGCCATCCTGGCCGGTGGCGGCGGCAAGATGGCCAAGTCCGCCGCAGGCCGCGGGGCTTCCGGGAACGGAGACCGCATGGGTTCGATGGGTGGAATCGGCTTCGGCCTGGGAAGCGCGGGTCGCACTGTCCACGGAACCACGATCAGTTTCCCCGGACGCGCCACGGCACGCGGGTCGATCGCTCCCCCGAAACCGATGGACGTCGAACTGGGTGGCGAGCAGGGCGCGCGGTCCCCTGAATCCATCCTGCGCGTGATCCGCATGCACCTCGGCGGCTTGCGCTACACCTACGAGAAGTTCCTACGCACCGACTCCACCCTCAAGGGCAAGATCTCGTTCAAGTTCACCATCGACCGCAACGGCGACATCCTCGCCATCAGCCTTGCAAGCTCAAGCACCGGCTCGCAGGCGCTGGACGAGGAATTGATGAAAAAGGCCCGCCGCATGAAGTTCGACAACATCGAGGGAGGCAACGTCACCGTCACCTACGCCTTCGTACTTGAGCA
>JBDKGV010000185.1:0-7183 GCA_039798005.1 Fibrobacterota bacterium | reverse complement strand
CGCCTCGAAGCCGTCGCGCACTTGGTTCCAAGCCAGGGTGCTTGCGGCGTCATGGTTGGCCGACATGCATGTGCGCAGCTCGGAGACGGCCTTGACTTCCAGCCGCTGGTGAGGCGTGTTGAATTCGAGATACTGGACATGGTTCCCGAAGGCATCCACACGGTCCGCCCGGAAGGCGGGTGCCGGATCGGTCACCAGCTCCCATGACAGGCAATCTTGGAACGCCCCGACCAGCGGTCGCAGGCGAGCCTCGTTCTGCGAGAAGGAAACGTCGCTCTTGTAGCGGTAGGTCGTGATGTGGGTAAGCTTGTATCTCACAACCGCCCTCCCTGCCATGCGGGCTCGACATGCGCGAACTGCCGGATTTCCAGAGCGAAGGTCAACCGCTTGAGTTCCTCGTGCAGCCAGCCCATGCGCTCGGCCAGATGGGTGCGGATCCAAGCGCTGCCCTCCTCGTCCATCTTGCCCACGGGCAAGGCGTTCAACGCCTCGACGATCGCGATGACCACGGTCTTTTCCGACGCGGCGCGCGGCAGATGAGAAAGATGGGCGATGGCTTCCTGGAGCTGGAAGATCAAGGCGCGCGGATTGGTCGGGTCCAAGAGAAGCAGATCGCAGGTCTGGGCCAAGGTGGGAAGGGCCATGTAGCGGCCTCGATAGGTCAGCGTGCTGTCCCAGACCTCAAGGAACGCCGAAAGACTGGCCGTGTCGAATTCCCCGGAATTTGACAAGATCCGTTTCAATTGACCGGAAATCCCCATGGCCCGTTCCACGCGTCGCCCGAGGCCAAGGAAGCTCCAACCATGGCCTCTTACGGTGTTTTCCGCACCCAATCCGGCCAGCGCGGCCAGATCCAGCAGGATCCCGGTGAGGCGGCGAACCACTTCGGCCGGGTCGTCGCTTTGCTGGCAACGCAGCGCATCACGGTCCAGCCGTTCCACGATCCGCGCCGTATCGTCGGACAGACGCTCGCGCACGGCCCAGGCATTGCGCGCAGCGGCCCGCAGATCGGCGGCCACGGTGGCGATCTCGATCTGCAGGCAGTGGATCGTCAGCGCCTCCGGATCCAAGGAACCGACATCCCCGCACAATTCCGCCAGCGCCCGGATCTCCTGGGAGGAACGCAGGTCGTTCTTGCCCTCGCTCAAGCGGATCAGCAAGGCGCGCAGGGTTCGCGCCCGCACCTCCGCCCGCTCGGCATAGCGCCCCAGCCACCAGAGGTTCTCGGCCACACGCGAAGGCACTTCGCCGGAGGTCCGTCGAATGCCGCGCGGACGCCAAGAAGGCTGGTCTCCACGCGGTGCACGGGTCACCCACAGGTCCTTGCAGATGAAGGAGGAGTCCCCGGTAATCTGATGCTTGACCACCCGCGCGAACCCGCCCGGCAAGATGCGCCAGCCATCGGGCCCCTTGACGGCGAAAAGTCGCAAGGTGGCCGGATGGACACTGACTTGGCCATCTTCGCACAGGGCCACATCCAAACCGCCCAGACGCTCCTGAGCAACCCAAGTCCCGGGCTGGGCCTTGATCTTCTCGATCAGAATCGCTCGCGCCTCGGGTCCGAGGGCGGCTCCGGTCATGGGGCCTCCCATTCCCGGAAAGGCTCGCTTGAGAATCTGATGTTCCAGATCTCCCAACATCTGCGGATCTTCCTGTCCTCCGCAGCACCAGTGACTCTTTGGCCCTTGGAGCAGGAGGGATTCGCCAAGCAGGAGGCGACAGATCCTGTCGTGCCACGGCCAGAATGCAGCGGTTTCCAGCACACCGGCACCCGGTGGATTGGCCACATGGATATTGCCCAGACGAATGCTCTGGCAAAGCGCAGGCACTCCCGGCCCGGTATCGGGCCGGAGTTCCAAGGGATCGCTCCATCCATCGGGAAGGAAGCGAAGCAGGCCACGGACCGGAAGCAATCCTTCCACGGTACGCAGCCACAATTGACCTTCCCGGACGACCAGATCCTCGCCGTCGACCAGTTCCACACCCATCTCGCGGGCAAGCGCCGCGAACTCGGGAGAAGGCGCCTCGTCAAGGTCGGGCGCCAAAAGGACCAAGCGCCCAGGGACGGCGCCGTCGATCAGGGGTCCCTCCAACAGGTCGCGCAAGGCGGAAAGCCCCGCAAGGCTCGACACCGGATGGATCTCCCGCAGGATCTCCGGATAGGCTTGAGCCATCCGTGCACGCAGGAGCGGAACCCGCTCCAATCCTCGGGGCTCCTGGATGTGGTCTTCCACCACTCTCCAGACATTGTCCGTGCGCACCACATCGAAGGCGGCGACGCAAAGCCAACCATCCAAGGGCTCCGATCCCACCATCGGCCACAGGTAGGCGGGATTGTCATGGACACTGGCCCAAGGAAGGATCCCCTGCCGAAGCAGCTGCCCTTGGCCATACAGGTCATCCGCCAAGGCTTCCAGGAACCTGGCTCGCTGAAGCAGGCCGTTTTCCAGGATCGACCAGTCGGAATCGGCAAGCACGAATGGAAGTGGATCCTGTTTCCAAGGAGCCAAGGTGAGGCTGCGCCCGACCGGGCCGGACCACGGTGTCCATTCGGACTCGCGCCAGCGCTGGCTCAATTGCTCCAGATTCCAATCGAGAAGCTGCAGCGGGATGCCTTGAGCTCCATCGCGTCCAAGCGCACGCTCCGCAAGGCTGTCTCTCAAGGTTGGCCTGTCCATTGATGGGAGAAAGATACCACCGTATCCGAAAGGAACCCAGCAATAGACGCAATGGCGTTCCGGCAGTCGGCGGCTCGATGGCCATTTCATCCATGTTGCAAAGCTTGATTCCCGACAGGGTTGTCAGGTACCATGGCTCCACAACGGGGGGAAGACATGGACCACAATCGCTCGAAACAGCAAACACGCTCGCAGCTTTCAATCATGCTGTGGGCGGGCGCGATCCTCTTCGGAATGCTGGCGGCCGATTGCCTGGTGGCCATGTCCATGGCAGGAATCGGTGGACCTGCATACGGCAAGGTCATCGAATCGAAGGATCTGACCGCCGATGTGATCCCGCCACCGCTGTTTCTGGCCGAGCCCTATCTCCTTTGCTACCAGGCATCAAGAGAGGTCAATCCCGCCCTGCGCGATGCCAAACTGGCGCGCCTTGACTCCTTGCGGGCGCAGTTCCTTGAGGCCACCGGCAAATGGAAACGCAGCGCCATCAGCAAATCGGTCAAGTCCGAATTGGACGCCACCATCCTGACCGGTGAGCAGTTCTGGAGCAGCTACGATTCGGGATTCGTCCCGGCCATGAAAAATGTCGATGTCATCGCGGCATCGGACATGGTGAACGGCCCTCTTTCGGAGCGCTTCGCCCCCCATCGCGTGGCGGCCATGCAGTTGGTTTCCAAGGCAAGACTGGTGGCGACGAACCAGGAAGCCACGGCCTTCCAAACCAGGACATGGGCGCTGCTTGGGATTTGCCTGTTCGGCTTGCTGGGCATCGCAACCTACACATGGTCCCTGGTGGCCTCCAAGCGACTTCTCCGGCGGTTGGCCTTTCAGGCCGCCATCGTGGAGCAATCCAACCTGCGGGCTTGGATCGTGAATCCCGACCAGGTGATCGTCTTTGAAAGTCCCGCAAGTGCAAACCAGACGCCGCTCCTGGGCGATTGGATCACGCTTGACAACCCGGACCTGTCGGGCAAGAACCTTGCCTCGTTCCATGCCCGATTTCCCTCCCTTTGCAAACCTGAAGCTTCGTCGCGACTTGAATTGCCTTGTCAAGCAAAGGTCCTGTCGCTGGAATCGACGCCCCTTCAGGATGCTGCCGGACGCGGTTTCGGTTGGGTGATCGTGTGGGCGATCCATGAAGTCCAGCTGGATGCCCACCAGCGCGAAACCTTGGCGATCAAGCTGAAATCGGAAACCTCGGCATTAACCCGCGCATCGGAGCACCTCGAGGACTTGAGCAGCAGGGCACGGCAGCAGGTGCAGGAAACCCGTCGGCACTGCGCCGACAGCCTGCAGACATCCTCGGGACTTGGTCTTGCGATCGGGACGGTGGCCACTGCGGCCGAGGAACTTGCCACGAGCATCCGGGAGATCTCGCGCGCCTCCGCCGATGCGGCAAGCTCGGCCCGGCAAGGAGCCATGGAAGTGGAGGGATCCAGCCAAATTCTCAACAGCCTTTCGCAGGCCGGCGAGCGGATCGGGCAGGCTGTCGGGTCGATCGACATGATCTCCAAGCAGACGAGGCTGCTTGCCCTGAATGCCACCATCGAAGCCGCGAGGGCGGGAGAGGCCGGCAAAGGCTTTGCCATTGTCGCCCATGAAGTCAAGGAGCTCGCCCACGGCACCGCCCAAGCCAATCAGCTCATCGCCGAGGTCGTCAACCAGATGAGCACCGAAATCGGGAAGGTCGTCGGCACGATGGATTCAATCCGCAAGGTGGTCGGCGACTTGCAAAGCCTGTCCATGGGAGTCAACGCCTCGGTGGAACAGCAGGCCTTGGCCACCGGCGAGATCGCTCAGGGAGCGGCCCGGGCGGCAAGCTTGGGCACCGAATTGCACCAAGCCATGTCCACCCTGGAGGACGCCGCCGTCCACGCCGAAGGAAACGCGGCCGGAACCGGTGAAGCGGCGATCGAACTTGCGGCAAGGGCTCGTGAACTCGATTCTCTGGCGGGAATCCTCCAGGTCTGACCCGCAAGGGTTGATTGCATTGAGGTTTCACGGCCCCTTGAATAGGAATCCATCCTCTACTTTCAGGTCTGTTGATCGCATTCAAGGTTCAGAGGATCATTGATGGAACTGACCATACTCGTGGCCGACCAGGATGCCAGCCTGCAGGAATACTACCGACGTTCCTTTGCAGGTCCTCACTCCGAGCCGAATCCGCGCTCCCGCCGCGCCGAGGTGCGTCTGTTCCCCGACGCCAAGGCGTTGCTTGCCTGGTATTGCGATCAATTCGCCCAAGGGCATCCATGCTCCATCGTCCTTTTGGACCTGAGGGTGGCCAATCTGGAGGACGCACTGACATTGCGACGCCTCGATCCCCATGTCGAGATCATCGTTTTTTCCTCCGCGTTCGCCGAGGTGAGCAAGCCGAAGATGCAAGAGCATCTGGACAACGGATTCTTCTTCATCCGCAAGCCGTTCGGACGCGAGGAATTCCGTTCCCTGGTCCAGTCGCTCCTGCAATCCTGGACAAGCAAGAAGGAATTGGAACACAGCCGGGAGCTCCTTGCCAAGGCCAACGCAGAGCTCCAGAACGCAAGGATCGAAGCGGAACAGGCATCGCAGACCAAGGGCGAGTTCCTGGCCACCATGAGCCACGAGATCCGCACCCCGATGAACGGCGTGATCGGATTGACCCGGCTCCTGTCCGAAACCGATCTGGACATCCTCCAGCGCAGGTATGTGGAACTCATCGCCCAAAGCGGGCAAGGGCTGCTGGGATTGATCAACAACATCCTGGACATCTCCAGGATCGAGGCCGGACAACTGGACCTGGAAAGGATCCGCTTCGACCTGGGGACCTTCCTCGGGGATCTCGGCGCCATCTTCCGGTTCCGCGCCCAGGAGAAGGGCATCGACTTCGAGCTGCGGACCGAACTGGATGCGCACCCCGTCATCAACGGGGATTCGGGCCGATTGCGACAGATTCTGACAAACCTTGTGGGGAACGCCGTCAAGTTCACCGACAGCGGGCATGTCACCCTCGAAGCCCGGTTCCTGCAGGCGACCCCGAACCAATACCTGCTTGAGTTCGTGGTCTCGGACACCGGGATCGGCATGAGCCAGGAGACCATGGCCAAGCTCTTCAAACCCTTCGCCCAGGCGGACGCATCCATCGCCCGCCGCTTCGGTGGAACCGGCCTCGGGCTTTCCATCTGCCGCAACCTGATCGAGCTCATGGGAGGATCCATCTCGGCCCGGAGTCAGCCGGGCCAAGGGACCAGTTTCCGGTTTTCGCTGTGGCTCGATCGCGCCTCGCCCGATTTTACGGAATCGCCACCGCCTTCGATGGAATGGAAAACCTTCCACGGCATGCGCGTGCTGGTGGCCGAGGACAACCCGATCAACCAACTGGTCATGGGACAGTATCTCAGCAACCTTGGCATCCGCTACGACATCGCCGCCAATGGACTCGAGGCCTTGACCCTTTTGGAAGGAAGGGAGGAGTACCATCTCGTGCTGATGGATTGCCAGATGCCGGAAATGGACGGATACGAGGCCACCCGACGCATTCGCGCCATGGACTCCCGGACCGGACTTCGCCATCTTCCCATCCTTGCCCTCACCGCCAACGCCTTCAAGGAGGACCGGGAACGAAGCCTTGCCGCAGGGATGGACGGTCATCTGTCCAAGCCCATCCAACTGGAGGAACTTGCCCGGGAGCTCGCCCGTTTCGCACCGGCATCCATCGCCGATCCGTCCATGGAATTGGCTGCGGTGCCAGGGAGCGTCGGCATGGTATCTTGACCGTCAAGGAGCCAGTGCCGGATCTCGACCGATGGAGGGCCAGCCATGAAAATCGGATGCGTCAAGGAAATCAAGGCTCACGAGTACCGCGTGGGTCTCACTCCGGCCAATGTGAGGATGTTCATCGCGCAAGGGCATGAAGTCGCCATGGAATGTTCCGCCGGAATCGGAAGCGGATTTTCCGACCAGGACTATTTGACCGCCGGAGCCACGGTCGTCAACACACCGAACGCGATCTTCCGGGACTGCGACATGATCGTGAAGGTCAAGGAGCCCCAAAGTTCCGAGATCGCGATGCTCCGGGAAGGGCAGATCCTGTACACCTACCTGCACCTTGCCGCCAATGAGGAGCTGACCCGCGCCTTGATGGAACGCAACGTCACGGCCATCGCCTACGAGACCATGGCGTTGGACAACGGATCGCTGCCTTGCCTGCGCCCCATGAGCGAGATCGCGGGAAGACTTTCCGTACAGGAGGGCGCCAAGTATCTGGAAAGCCCATACGGCGGACGTGGCGTTCTCCTGGGAGGGGTCCCGGGCGTTCCACGTGGACACGTGGTCGTCCTGGGGGCAGGCGTCGTCGGAGCCAACGCCGTGCGCGTGGCGGTCGGGATGGGCGCGGCCGTGACGATCCTGGACTTGGACGTGAATCGCCTGTCGATCCTGGACGATCAATACCAAGGGCGCATCCAGACCCTGTACTCCACTCCCGATGCGATCTTGTCAAGCGTATCCGGCGCCGACCTCGTGAT
>JBDKGV010000184.1:0-7184 GCA_039798005.1 Fibrobacterota bacterium | reverse complement strand
GATGGACCGGATTCCGGAGGCGGAAGAAGCGTTGCGTACTCTTGGGTTGAAGCCCTTGCATGGCAAGGGACGGTTTGGGATTCGCTTCAATGCTGGCGGGGGCGATCCCGATTTCACCTTGGAAGTCCTGTTGCCGTTGGCGCGGGCCTATCCGACCAACGCTCCGCTCTGGTATGCTTCCGGTCGCGCCTACTGCGCCAAGGGGCTTTACACCCAAGCTGATGAATATTTCCAGAAGGCGCTGTCCTTGGACAGCACGGTTCCCGGCTTGCGCGAGTGGTGGAGCCAGAACCGCATCACCATGGAAGAGAAGGCGCGCCTCTTCAATTCGGCATCCAGCAAGACCGCACCGATCAAGTCCGGCCCGGACAATTCGTGGTATGACCTCGGTCATTACCGGCTGCCTTGGGGAACTTCACGCGACGGGTTCCTTGGCCAGTTTCCGGCGGGGCGGTTCGAGAACCGAGGTCCGACAAAGCTCGCGGAGACCCGGACCATGTGGGGCATCCGACACGTGCATGAAGTCTTCTTCGATGCCAAGGGATTCTGGAGCGTGCGCGTGATCATGGCGGACGACAGCAAGTCGAGCATCGATCTCATGGAGGAAGGTATTCGCCTGAATGTCCTCCAGGCCGGAAGCGGATCCTTCCTCGATCCGACCCTGTGCCCGACGCTTGGGCAGGTGGATGCCGTGGTCTGGGAGAATAACGACACCTACGAGATTCTGGTGAAGGCGGGGAAGCTGTCCAAGCGGCTCTTCCTGTTGCGTCTCAAGCCGGATCGGGTTCCTGAGGGCGGCACCTGCGCCTTGGCGGAAATGGCCGCCGACACGACCCGGTGAAATCGCGCTTTGCAGGTCCGGATGCGGTCCGGGGCCTTGCGATGCTTGCCATGACCTGCACCCATGCCCAGCGCATCCTGGCACCCGATGCAAGGCCGCGGGTGGGGCAGTTGCTGATGGAATGGGAGCCGGTGATCCCGACTCTCTTTGCGCTTCTCTTGGGAGCGGGATTGGCGTTTTCCCTGCAAGGCGCGTCCAGCCATGTTGAATGGAAGGCGCGGCAGGTGAACCGGGCCTTGTGGTTGTGGGTGCTTTCGGCGGGCCTGTTCTTCCTGCATTTCGGTCCCCAGTGGCCTGCCTTGTTGACCTCCACGGGGATTCTCCAGTGCCTCGGTGCCGGAATCCTTGCCGTGAGCCTCGTCGCTCCTTCGGGACCTTTGGCCTTGAGCGCAGGTCTCGTCACGGGGTTTGCCTGGATGGGATTGGAAGCGCGTGGACTGCGTCTTGACGGATTGAACCAAGGGTCGTTTCCCTTGTTCCCGTATCTTCCGATGGTGCTTCTCTCCTTCGGGGCCGTGCATGTGCTGCTGCGGCGCAGGGTGCTTCAGTGGGGACTGGGGATCGCGGGGATTCTCGCGACGCTTTGGATGTGGCATTTCCAAGGCTGGGGTCGGCTTGGTCACCCGGATTCCGGGGTGGTCCTGAACCATCAAATGTTCCATTTCACGCGGCCTGGGCAGAATGAAGGCTTCACCTTGGTCGCCGACCTGCTGCGTGGCCTGCCGGCCTTCCCGACGGAGCTCGCCTTCTGGCATGTCCGTCCCTTCCTGGCCCTGTTTCTCCTGGTCGCCTGCGCGACGGCGGCCTTCCTGATCTCGGAGATTGTCAGGATCTGTCCAAAGCCCTTTGCCCTCCTGTCGCTTGCGGGGCGGCATTCCTTGAGTTATTACGTCCTTCACTTCGCGGGCCTTGGCGCCTTTCTGGTCCTGCCCTCCTCGTGGCGATCCCACGCCTGGACATGGGCGATCGGGGCCTTGGTCACCTTCTCCCTCGGAACGACCCTCTTCGGGGTCCGGGAACTCCTTCACAGAAAGACACGAGCATGAACTGGACCCTTCAGGACGATCTCACCGAGGCCCAACTTGCCGAATGGCTCAAGAAGCCCGAGATCGCCATCGATACGGAGTTGCATGGTCTGCGCCTGGGGCGCGACCGGGTGCTTCTGGTTCAGGTGGGCGATGAGGACGGCAATGTCGCGCTGGTCCGCACGGCGGGCAAGACCGCGTGCCCGCCCCGGTTGCGCGCGCTGCTTGAAGCTCCTCAGGTGCTCAAGCTTTTCCACTTCGCCCTGACGGACATCGCCTTCCTTGAGGATTCCTTCGGGGTGCGCACGGCTCCGTTCTTCTGCACCCGAACCGCATCCAAGCTTGTGCGCACCTACACCCAGTCGCACGGCCTCAAGGATCTGGTGAAGGAATTCCTGGGCGTGGAGCTGGACAAGCAGGCCCAGCAGACCGACTGGTCGCGCGCCGACCTCACTCCCAAGCAGATGCAGTATGCTGCAAACGACGTGCTGCACTTGGTGGCGCTGTATCGTCGCTTGATCGAGATGCTCGATGCGCGTGGCAACCTCATGGGAGGACGCAGCGCCCGGGAACTGTGTGCTCAATCCATGCAGGCCTTGGCCACGCATGCGGCACTGTGTCTGGCCGGATACGGCACCGGGGATGATGGCTGGAAGATCGAGGTGTTCCAGCACTGATCCGCCTTGTGGGGCGCGTCGACCGGGAAGCTGGCTTGCAAGTCACCCGGACTGTCACCCCCCGTTTGCCCGTTCCTTGACGGGAGAGTGCGGCTGGATCCCTCCATGGATCACCATGTGCGGCAATGCCCTGTGGATGAAACAATCGTCAGGAATGCACTTGACAATTCCATGGCCGCGTAGATAACTAAATACAAGAAGATTCATTCAAGGAGACGCTTCATGCTTGCAACCCTTTTGACAACCCTGGTCGGTGCTTCGACCCTCGGCGATTTCCTTCCGACGCTGACTCCGGTTTCCTTCGATCCGGCTCCTCGCAACGAGAGCCATGTCATGGTTGATTCCGTCTTCAACGGGGCCCGTGCGGAAGTTGCCAATTCGAAGATTACGCAGATCGTCGCCTCCAAGGATGTCGTCACCGGGCGCCCCCTGGCCATGAAGGTCATCACCTCCGTCGCCGGAGTGGCTGACACGTCCTCCCTGAGCTACACATGGCTGACTCCCCAGGTCTTCAAGACCTTGCAGACCGGCATCAAGTACGGGGCGATGAACGTCCCCCTTTCCTTGACCAGCTCGGCAACCAGTGCATCAGCGGGCGTGACCACCCAGGACCTCTCGGGCAATCTGCTGGGAACCACCTTCGCCGTGAGTCGCGACAGCATCACTTGGAATGCCAAGGGATTCCCCCTGTACGCGAAGGTGATGACTGCGGACATGGCGACTTTGAGTGCTTATGTCCTTCAAGGCAAGAATCCTCCGCTCTTGGACAGTCGTCGTTCCATCACCCGGTTTGCACCGGACGATACCACGCCGGTTTTTCGCCTGAACGAATCGTATGTCGGTGGCGCTTGGAAGGTTGTTGACTCCTCGACCGTCACCCTCGTGGATGGCCGCCCTTCGATCCTTACCGTCTGGGACTCGACCGGCACCACGATGCGCGATTCCCTGGTTTGGAAGGACGGGCGCCTGGTCAACCGCTACCGCGCCGGGCAGATTGTCGGATTTGCATACGATGCCGGTGGTCGCATCCAGACCCGTTCGGTGAATGCGCTCTCCGGGGCCCCCATCGCTTGGACCACTTGGCAGTACGACGGCGCACTTTCGATCGCGCGTCCGGTGGCGTCGCAGATCCTGTCGATCCAGTCCTCCTCCAGCAACCGTTCGGCGGTCCTGCGACTGGAGAAGAGCGCCATGGTTCGCGTGAGCGTTCACGCCGTGGATGGTCGCCTGATCGGACTCTTGGCCGATGGCCAGTTGCCGGCCGGCGTTTCCAGCTTCTCGCTCAACGGCATCCGTGGCGCGGCCATTGTGAAGGTGCGTGGAGCCGATTTCTCCGCGACCGCTTCGATTCCTTCGCGCTAGAGCGAACCTCTCGTCACACCGCGTGTGTCCAAGGGAAAGACCTCAAATGGTCTTTCCCTTTTTTCTTGGCTGCCATCGCACAACGGATCCAATGGGAAAAGCGGACGGATGGGTGATTTGCTGCGTGGCTTCCCCCAAAGCCAATCTCAGAGTTTCTAGATTCCAACGCTATGGAAAACCTCGTCGTCTGCATCATGGCTGGTGGATCCGGCACCCGCTTCTGGCCCATGTCCCGTACGGAACGCCCCAAGCAGTTCCTGAACCTCACCGGAGATCGTACGATGCTCCAGGTCACCTTCGATCGGTTGGCAGGACTGGTACCCGCCGAGCGGGTCTTGGTGCTGACCAATGGACGCTTTGCCGACTTGGCCCGTGAGCAGCTTCCCGAATTGCCGGTGGACAATGTGATCGGCGAGCCCATGGCCCGTGACACTTCCGGTGCCGTGGCCTTGGCCGCCGCCCTTTGCGAGGAGCGTTTTCCCGGTTGCGTGATGGCGATCCTCGCCGCAGACCACACCATCGAGCCGGATGCCGTGTTCCAGAGGAACTTGGCCACCGCCGCGACCCTTGCCGCCAAGGATGGGGGACTCTACACCTTCGGCATTCCTCCCCGCCACGCTTCGACCGGGTACGGCTACCTTGAACTGGGCGAAGAACTTTCCCAGTTGGACGGAGCCAAGTGCCACCGCTTGAGCGGCTTCCGCGAAAAGCCGGACCAGGCCACGGCCACCTCCTTCTTGGCCAAGGGCGGGTACATGTGGAATTCCGGCATGTTCGTCTGGAAGGTCCAGGACATCCAGTCCGAGCTCAAGGCCCATCTTCCGGCCCACCACGCCGCGATGGTCCCGGCCGCCAAGGCTTGGGGCACCCCGGCCTTCGAAGAAGCCCTTCGCGCGGCCTTCGAGCCGCTGCCCAAGGTCTCGATCGATTTTGGTGTAATGGAGAAGGCCAAGGACGTTCGTTGCCTGGTCGCCCAGTTCGATTGGAACGACGTGGGTGGATGGATTGCCCTTGAGGAAGTTCTGCCCCAGGACGAGCAGGGCAACTGGACCCAAGGCAAGCTTTTGGCGTTGGATTCCTCCAAGAACATTGCGGTCAGTGAGGACCCTTCCCACCAGATCGTTTTGATGGGTGTGGATGATCTGATCGTCGTGACGACTCCCAAGGCCACCTTGGTGTGCCGCAAATCGGAGGCCGAGCGCATCAAGCAGGTCGTGGAGACCTTGAGCCGCGCATGAACGGCTTGGCCGTGGCCATCGCCTATCTGACCATCTTGCGCTTGCCTGGCAAGCGCCAGTTTGATCTCAGGGGGGCGGTGATCTGGTTTCCTGTCGTAGGGCTTCTGCTGGGAGCGATCCTTGCCGTGGCTTGGACAGGACTCGTCCATGTCACGCCACGGCCTGTGGCGACGTTCATGACCCTCCTGTTGTGGGTTTGGCTGACGGGGGGCATGCACTTGGATGGGCTTGCCGACACTTCAGATGCCCTCCTTTCGTGGCGCAATCGGGACAACATGCTTGCGGTCATGCGATCCCCTCAGGTGGGGCCGGTGGGAATGACCACCCTGATGAGCGTGCTCCTGGCCAAAGCGGTCGCTCTGCACAATCTTTCCGATGCCAAGGCCGCGGCCGCGCTTTTGTGCGCGCCCTTGTTGGGACGCTGTGCCCAGACCCTCTCGACCTGCTTCATGGATTACGCCAAGGCGGAGGGCGTGGCCGTGACCGCCTTCGGAGCAAGGCGACGGTGGCCGCGCATTGTCGCCTCCCTTGTGCCGATTGCGGTGTGCCTGCAACTTGGCTGGCAAAGTGCCGCGTTGGTGGTTGGCGGTGCTCTGTTGCTTGGCGTGGTGTTGCTGCGCCGGATTCGCAATCTGCTGGGTGGCATGACCGGGGACACCTTGGGAGCCGTGACGGAAATTGTCGAGGCCGCGGTGCTCATCCTTGCGACGGTGTCGATTCCCCAGTGGCCGTGGTTCTAGCGCTGGACTCGTCGGTTCTCCGGGAGTCTGTCGACCAGGATGCGTGGCCTTCGTGTTGAGAAGGTTTTGCTCTGGACTTCAGAGGCCAGTTCCGGTATCGAGCCTCAGCTGTCCCCAAGAATCCCTGTCCATGGGTCGAAAAAGGGATTCACCTCGTCACTGACGGCCTTGATGCCACACGCCATCCGAAGCGGGAATCACGCGATCTCTTCCTGGGAGGAGGTCAGAGGATGCGATAACCGCGCAGGGATGCGTGGAACTCGATGATGGCGCCGCGCAGGATGCCGATCAGCGGGACGATGACGAACATGCCCAGCAATCCACCGACCTCACCGCCCACGGCAATCCCGAGGATGACGGCCACCGGGGGAATATGCAACGAGTGTCCGACGGTGTAGGGGTAGATGAAGAAGTTGTCCAGCATGTGGATGCCGACGAGAACGACCGCGATCACCCACCAAGGCGTTGCCGTGGCCCCGAGCATGGCAAGCAGCACTGCGGGAATGCCGCCTGCGATGGGGCCAAGCAAGGGGACGGCATTGGCCATTCCGGCAAAGGCGCCGATGAAGTAGCTGTAGGGGACGTCCAAGATCCACAGGGCGCCGCCGATCAACAGGCCATTGGCCAAGCAATCCAGCATCTGCCCGCGGATGTAGCGCGATGTCTGGGTCTGGACGCGATGCAAAAGCCGCAGCGCCATTTCGAAGTAGCGGTTGGGCACCAAGGAAATGAACCAGCGATGGATCTCGGTGCTGGAGGAAAGCAGAAAGAATGTCACGACCGAGGCGATGAGCGCATTTTCCACGATGGGGAAGATGTTGAACAACTGGTCGATCGATTCGAAAGGACGGCTGTTGGCGCCGATCTTGTGGATCATGGAAGCTCGTGCCTTGACCAGTTCCCGCTTTGGAACGAGGTTTTCCAAAAAGTGGAAAAATCCGTCCAACCGTTGATTGATCTCCACGAAATAGCTTCGACTGTTGCGGATCAGATTGTCGTACTGCTCCTTGATCGATGGGGCCAGGACCCAAAGGACGATCGAGATCGTCAGCAGCAAGCCAACCAGCACAAGTGCGGCTGCAACCCCTCGAGGGAGACCGCGACGGTACAGCCATTCGACGGGAGGCGCAAGAACCGCTGACAGCAGATAGCCGATCGCCAAAGGCAGGAGAAGAACCCAAGTGCTCCACGCAAAGGCGGCGAACACACCAAGGGCCACGATCCACCAGAGGATGCGCAGGAAACGGTCACCGGCGGTCAGCGAGCGCAGTGGGGTCACTCTTGCTCCGTCGTCTGGGTGC
>JBDKGV010000183.1:0-7236 GCA_039798005.1 Fibrobacterota bacterium | reverse complement strand
GGTTCTGGGACGCGAGCGCACCATCGATTGGTTCCGCCAGTGCGTCGAGCACCGCCAGCCCCCGGCCGCCTCCGGTCAGACCGTCAAGCTGTTGCGTTGCTGCCAAGTGCATGTGGACCCGCCGATGCTTGCCATCGAGACGGAAACCCCGCTCCTGCTTTCGGAAAGCTACCGCCGCTATCTGCGCAACAGTGCGCACGATTTCTTCGGGCTCGACGGCGTGCCGTTGCGCATCGCCTTCCGCGACGAGCTGGAACTGCGCACCGACGAGGATCTGGTGCGCCACGGCGGCATCATGGACCCCGAGGCGTTGGTGGCCAAGGCCAAGGCGCAGGCGGCTCTCGAGGCTGGCGAGGACTGAGATGACTTCGCTTGTCTTTGGCGGAGCATCCATCGTGCTGCAGGCAGGACAGGTACTGGTGGCTGGCCGTGACCGGATGGCCACCCTCACCATTTCCGACCCGCACGTATCCCGTCAGCACGCCAAGGTTGAAGCCTTTGAGGATGGATCGGTCCTGGTTTCCGACATCGGATCCGTCAACGGCATCTTGGTTTCCGGCGAACGGGTCCCTTGGGTCCTGCTCAATGCGGGCGGCGAGTTCACCTTGGGCTTGACGCGGGTTCGGGTCGAGATCTGATGTCCGCCTTGGAAGCTGTCGTCGACATCGGAACCAATTCCGCGCTGCTCCTGATCGCCCAGCGTGACGAGCAAGGCGTTTGGCAGACCCGTCTCCAGCGCGAGGCCATCTGCCGTCTGGGCAAAGGCATCGGGCAGGGGTCTCCCATCGCACCCGACGCCGTGGAACGCCTGCGGGTGGCCCTGACCGAATTTCGTGCCACCCTTGCCCTGACCGGTGCGCGTCTGCGCGCCGTGGGAATGACGGAATCCGTCCGGGTGGCAAAGAACCCGGAAGTGGCCTTTGCCGTGGTGAATGAGATCCTTGGGGTCATCCCTCGGGTCCTCTCCGGTGAGGAGGAAGCCCGCTTGGTGCGCAAGGCGGTCCTTTCCTTGTATCCCGAGCCGCCTCGCATGGTGGTCGTGGACATGGGCGGCGGGAGCTTGGAAGTGGATTCGGGGCGCAAGTCCTGGAGCATGCCGCTGGGGGCCGTTCGGGTCTTCGAGCAGTTCCCCAAGGCGCCTCGCGAACAGATCATCAAGCATGTGCGGGCCGTCTTCAAGGAACATGGCCTGCGCCGCAGCGCCTTTGTCGGCTCGCAGTTGGTCGTTGTCGGCGGGACCGCCACCACGCTTGCCGCGATGGAGCTGGGCATGCGCGACTACGACGGTTCGCGGCTTGAAGGCATGGCCCTTCCTCTGGAATTGTTCGATCGTTGGCAAGCCAAGCTCGACACCCTCCCCACCGCCTTGCGCGCCCGCTTGCCTGGCGTTTCCGCTGGCCGCGCCGATATCCTGCCGGTCGGGCTTGCGGTGCTTCGCTTCACCTTGGAATTTCTCAAAGCGGACTCGATCCGCGTGACCGACCGCGGCTTGCGCTGGGGTCTGTTGCTGGAGGCTCTCGAATCATGAGAATCAACCGTTATCTGGCATCGTGCGGGCTGGGATCTCGCCGGGCGTGCGAAGAGCTGGTCACGACCGGCCGTGTCGCCCTCGACGGAGTCGTCGTCCGGGATCTGGCCACCGATGTGGGACCCGACCATGTCGTCCACTGCGATGGCCAATTGGTTTCGCATCCTGAAACCTATCATGTCGTACTTTTCCACAAGCCCAAGGGATGCGTGTGCGCGCGCAAGGACCCGCAAGGGCGACAGACGATCTATGATCGACTCCCCCCCCACTTCATCCGCTTGGCGCATGTCGGTCGGCTGGATTTCGCCTCCCGCGGCCTGTTGCTGCTGTCCGACGACGGTGAGATCGTGGAGCGCCTCACCCACCCTCGCTACGAGCACCGCAAGATCTATCGCGTCCTGCTGGACGAACCGCTGCGCAAGGAGGATCGCGAGGTCCTGACCATGGGCGGATGGGTGATGGAGGACGGGGAACGCCCTTTGGAGCCCGTGGGAGTGAAAGGCGACGGCGTCTCGATCGAGCTCACGCTGAAGGAAGGGCGAAACCGCCAGATTCGCCGGATGATGGCGGCTTTCGGACGGGATGTGCTTGATCTTCAGCGCATCGCTGTGGGAGAATGGAGGCTGGCAGGACTGGAGGAAGGTGCGTGGAAACTTCTTACAAACATCGAGTGGCGTGCATTGCGGCAATCCTTGGGCTTGTCGGCGGTGCCCGCGCAGTTGGGGATGAGTTCCCCGGCCCCAGCCCGTACTTTTTCTCGCCCGCAGAAGAGATCCTCCCCGCGGGGTCGTTCGCGCTGAGCGCGACCCAAGCCACCTTTCAAACCAATCCTCCCCGTGGCATGTCAAGCCTTCGCCAGCCCGCCTTGTTCATGGTCGAGGTTGGCCTGCTTGATCGCCTCACCTTGGAAATGGGAGCCGGCGATCGCGGGACTCTCGGGGTACGCGCCATGCTTGCCCAAAGCTCCTCAGGACGATTCCAATTCGTTGGCGGGCTCACGGATCTGGTCACAAGTGGCGAGGATCATCTCTCCGGACGGCAAAGTCCTGTCGGGGAAGGAAGCCGACTTTGGGCCCGCAGCCTGTGGGGAAGCCGCTGGGTGGACGCAAGCGGCGGAATCGCCGCACGCTTGAGCGAAGGATCCGTGGAGATCATCCCATCAGTTGCGGTCAAAGGCCACATCACGGCATTTCTTCCGCTTTCCCTGGGCTGGGAAGGCCAGTACGAAGAGGAGAGCCTGCGCCAATCCTTGGGGTTCGGCGTCGCGTGGAAGTCCCTCTCGTTGGGCATCGGCTTTACCGAGTTGCAAAGCTGGATCATGCAAAAGGGAGAGACCGGATGGTTCGGGTCTCCTCCTGCCGGAGCGCGGGACGGGCGTGACAATCCTGGCATCTGGATGCGCGCCTCGTGGACGATCCCTGCCGCCTTCACCAATGCCGGTGCCGCTCCGGGCGGAGCCGCAAGGGGGCGTCGAATCTCCGCTGAGCAAGCGGATTCGGCCCAGGTCGCCCTCGTGGACGAGGCCTTGACCCGTCGTTCCACGCGCCGGGATCTCGCGGAACTCGCCGTCACTGACCAAGACAACCCAGGGCATCGGGCCATGTTGCGACGACAGATCTTGTCGGGAGGCGAAACCGCCCGGCTGGAACTTTGGCGGGTGGCGCTTTCAAATCAGTTCCTGCGTGAGGAACGCCTCCAAGCCATCGCGACCTTGGATATCGTCCTCTGTGAGGAGGATGCCGGCATGCTTGCCAATCTCGCCAAGGACCCGGAAGCCTTGATCCGGCAGTCCGCAACCCGGGAGCTGCTGCGGCTGGACAACCCGCTTGCCCGTGAGACCCTTGAAATGCTCGCCAAGGACCCTGATCCCGCCGTGCGCAACACTGCAGCCTTGCGATCTCAAGCCCCCCAGCCAAGTGCACCTGCAAATCCTTGATTCGTCCTTCCACCCACCACTGACCTGAGGGTTGCTTCGAGGATCGTGCCGCGTGAATTCTGTCTTGGATATTTCAGCTTATGATTTTGAGCTCCCCGAGGAGCTGGTGGCTCAAGAGCCGTCCATTCGCGGCAAGGCCCGGATGCTTGTCAGCCCTCCCGGTGCGCAAGGCGCGCCCCTTTCCATCGCCTCCGTCTCGGAGCTGCCGGATTTCCTGAAGTCAGGGGATGTTCTGGTCGTGAACGACACCCGAGTCATCCCGGCCCGGTTGCGCGGCCACTTCCCGACCGGTGGCGCGTTCGAGATCCTGCTCCTGGAGGACCGTGGCGGCGATGACAAATCCTGTCAATGGGAAGCCATGGTGAGGCCCGGCAGGAAATTGCGGCCCGGTGCCCGGTTCAAGGTCGGCGCCATGGAGTGCATTGTCGAGGAGATCCTTCCGGACGGAGAGCGGCTGCTTCGATTCCCTTTGGGGTCGCAGGCGTTTCTGGCGGCTTTGGCCGGCGTGGGCGAGATCCCTCTCCCGCCCTACATCAAGCGCGATGTGCGCCCTGATGACAACGAACGCTACCAGACGGTCTTTGCGCGCGAATCCGGGGCGGTAGCCGCCCCCACGGCCGGCCTTCATTTGACCCAGGAGATTCTGGACCAAGCCGTCGCCAAGGGGGTACGGCTGGTGCGTACGACCTTGCATGTCGGAGCCGGAACCTTCGCCCCCGTGAAGGAGGAGAATGCGCTCCTGCATCCGATGCATGAGGAACGCTATTCCTTGAGTGCCGAGGCGGCCATGCAGCTGGAGGATGCGCGCGCCAAGGGGGGGCGGATCATCGCCGTGGGCACGACTTCCCTCCGCACCCTCGAAACCGTTTGGCGCAAATTCGGGCACTTCCAAGCCGATTCGGGACGCACCCGAATTTTTCTGCATCCTCTGGACCCGCCACGATCGATCCAAGGGATCCTGACCAATTTCCATTGGCCGCGCAGCACCTTGATCCTGCTTGTCGCGGGATGGCTCGGCGGGCGCGAACGCTGGCGGGAAGTCTACGACCGTGCCATTGAGGAAAAGCTCAAGTTCTTTTCCTACGGTGATTGCATGCTGTCGCTGAAGGATTGAGGCAAGCCGGCTTCGATCGCCAAGAGCCGGCGTTTCCAGTCGAGTCCTGCCGAAAATCCACCGATCCCCTTGGCCGCCATCACCCGATGGCATGGAATCAGGATCGGAAGCGGGTTTCTCCCCAAAGCGCCCCCAACGGCGCGGCAGGCCATGGGCTTGCCTGCCATGGCCGCAAGGCTTGAGTAGGTTTCGAATTTCCCGTAGGGGATCCGGGCACAGGCGCTCAGGATCTTCCGGGTGAAATCCGTGACGGACTCCAGTGCCCATGCACACTGAAAATCCTGCAATTCACCACGACTCCATGCTTCGAGCTGTTGCCGGAAATCCTCGAGAGCCGGACTGGTCTGACTGTTCCTGCAAGCCCCAAGGTCGATGCGCACAAGAATTCCATCCACCTCGCTTGCCGTCACGGCTCCAAGGCCTGGAATCATCCAGCCGGCCCGATTCACGATTGACCCGTGGTCTCCAGGATTCCGCGCAGAAGCTCGGTCATCGCCGGCATCTCAAGCCCTGCCGCCTTGCCTCGGCGCAGCGGCTCACGGAAAAGGCAATCGATCTCCATGGGCCGCTTCTTTTCAAAGTCCACCAGGATCGAGGGCTTGTAGGTGCCCATCCCGCGCGTGGCCGTCAGATTCTGCCCGGGGAGCCGGGCATCGATCTCGGCTCCATCCAAGGCGGCGGCGGCCAGGACCTCCTCCATCAGTGAAAGCGCAAAGGCCTCGCGCTCCTCGTTCCCGCTGATGCGGTCCACCGGAACCCCACCATGGTAGAGTGAGCCACCCGAGAAGGGCACGTTCCACACGAGCTTCCCCCACTTGACCGCGCGGCCCGATGGGTTTGCCTTGCACGGCACTCCGGCCTCCTTGAAAACCGCAGCCAGTCGCTGGGACATCTCCCAAGCAGCCTCACGTCCGGCCTCGAAGCAGGGACCGATCGCCAAGCGCCCTTCGGTGTAGTGGATCACCTCGCCGGGCTCGCCGCGCTCGGAGCAGATGAAGGCGGCACCGGCCAACACCCGCTCCTCGCCCACCGATGCGGCGATGATCTCCTCGTTCCCCAACCCGTTCTGCAGGCAATAGACGAAGGTATCCGCCCCGACCAGATGCGGCAGGATCCCTGCAAGCAGGTGCGACTGGGTCGCCTTGAGCGCCACGAGCACCACATCCACGACAGGCATGTCCTGGGCTTTGGAGTAGACCTTCACCTGGAGGTGCAGATCCCCTTGGGGACTCCTGACCCGAAGGCCGTGCGCCAAGACCGCTGTGTACTCCGAATTGTACAGGAAATGGACCTCATGCCCGGCGGCCTGGAGACGCGCACCATAATAGCCCCCCACAGCTCCCGCTCCGACGACCGCGAACCGCATCAGGTTTCCTGCTCGCCTTGGAACAATTCTCCCTGTCGCATCTGCGGAAGCAAAGCCTTGGATTGGACAAGATCCTCGAATTCGGCAAGGCGTGGCAAATCATCCGGCACCTTGCGGATTCCGAAATACTCCAAGAACTCCCGTGTCGTGCCGTAGGTCAAGGCACGTCCAGGCTGGTCGCTTCGGCCGGAAATCGTGATCAACCGCTTCTCCAGCAATTTCTTGAGAGCTCCGTCAGCGGCCACGCCACGGATCGCTTCGATTTCCGCCTTGGTGATCGGCTGCTTGTAAGCGATCACCGCCAAGGTTTCGACGGCAGCTTGAGACAGCCGGCGGGCCTGCTGTTCCTTGAACAACGGGCGCAAGTGAGGGTAGTATTCCGGGCGCGTGCGTACGCGGTAGCCATTGGCAAGGGCCACCACGGTCATGGGGGAGCTTTGGGCCTCCAATTGAGCATCCACGGCCATGGCCAGCTTGTCAAGTTGGCGAATGGTCATGTCGGGATCGCCAAGAATCTCCCGCGCGGTTTTCAAGGTGACAAGATCATTGGAAACAAAGAGCAGAGCCAGCAGCAGTTGCTCGGGGTCGGGGCGGAAGCTTGACTCATCCTGGATTTCAAGCTCTTCGCCATCGTCCAGTGGAGTGGCGGCCAGTCCTTCGAAACGATCCTGTTCGGCCTGTTCCTGCTCCGTCGGGTGCTGGGTGTTGATTTCGCTCACTCATTCCTCCAATGATCCATCGGACTCGCCATTTGAGAGGCAAAGGTAGAATTTTCAAGGACTTGGAGCCTTGTTCCCAAACGGGTCCTGGTCGACATTGGTGGACGAAATGCCCGACTTGGTGCACCTTTCCTCCTTATGGCCAGCAGAGCAGATCGTCACAAACCTCAAGGTTACATTGCCCCCGTGCGCCGTCAGCATGTGGGAACCTCGCTCCCCGAAGGGTTGGAGCATTACGAGTTTCAGCGTGAGCTGGAGCCCTTTGGCGATCAAGCCCAGATGTGGCGCTATGCCATCAAATACGACGCGGATGGCTTGCCTCAGCGCGACATTTCCAGTCCACCGCCCTTTCGGCCACTCGATCTGGTCGAATTTTTTGGACGCAATGCTCCTCTCGAAGTGGAAATTGGAATCGGAAAAGGATCATTCCTTGTCCCCTACTCCAAGCTGCACCCGGAAATCAACCTGCTCGGGATCGAGTGGACCATCCCCATTGCCTTGCACGCCTTGGAGCGATTGATGCGGCAAGGAGGGCCCAATGCCAAGATTCTGGCTGGAGATGCCCCCTTCTTC
>JBDKGV010000182.1:0-7248 GCA_039798005.1 Fibrobacterota bacterium | reverse complement strand
GGATTTCAATCCGAAGAGAAGTTAGGTGTTCAATTTCCTGCGTTCAGAAAGAAGCTGCTGATCGGCCTGGCCCTTAACACCTACACTCGAGAGCAGACCGAGAGAGTGATATTCTCGGAGGAAAGCAGCATGTACAGCAGAAGGCCGGAGGAAGGCAATTATGATTACTCATACGGAATACTCGGTTCCACTCTGTCAATCGAGTATCCTCTTCCTCCGTTTCGCTTTGGTACGACGCTTGGCTTGAGCTATTGCATTGTCGAGGAGATGGAAGGTAATGCGGACTCATGGTATTCGTGGGATCATATCGCTCGCGTCTCTGCTCCACTTTGTACCGAGGGTGAAATATTGCCAAGCGCCAAGGTTTCGTTGATCTGGAGTTGGTGACCACGCCGACTCTCGGGGCATCGGTCGTCATGAGCTTGGCTCCCTGAGCACTTTCATTCCGTGCTTCGTTGAATTTACACCCGGGTGAATATCCCCATTCTGAGTGGTGATCAAAACAAAACCCCGCCCGGGAGGACCGGACGGGGTTTCGTGTATCACGACAAATACTGACAAATTGACGAAGTTCAGGAAGGATGCAGTCGAAGCTGATGGAGCCCGAAGCCGTAGTGGAACCTACGGCGAGTGGTGACAGCGGCGAGAATGCGCCTTCCTGGACGAGTCAGCCCTGCTCGAGTTCCAGGGTCTTGGTGGTGGCGTCGCACACCTCGGTCGGTCCCCAGTACTGGATCGGGCCCGGGTACACGTAGGCCTCGGTCTCGGCCCACACCTGACGGTTGGCTTCGAGCTTCTTGAACGGAGCAGCGTCCAGCTCCACGAGAGCCTTGCGGATCACGGCCTTGTCGTGGCCGTGGCGACGCTCGATGTTCATCATCTGGGTGACGGGGATGCCGCCGGGGACCCAGTTCTCGATGCCCTTGGTCAGGTTGGAGCAGGTGGCCATGTAGCCGGTGTTGCCGCCCTTGATCAGAAGCGAGGCCACGTAGCCCAAGGAGTAGCAATAGTCGGCGTCGAAGTTCGACGGCGCGGCGCAACGGCCCTCGTAGCCGAAGAAGTGGGTCAGGAACGAGAACTTGGCCTTGGAGGCGCGGCCCTTGAGCTCTGCGGTGACCATCTCGCCTAAGAGCTTCTCGGTCTCGATGCGGGAGACCTGGACGTTTCCGTGCGGGTCGCGGTCGAGGAGGAGCTGTCCACGGATGCCGAAGGGCAGCGAGAAGTAGGTGGCGGCGACGTCGGCGGCCAGATGCTTCTTCAGGAGCTCTTCCTTGGCGGCCTGGTCGGCGGCGGCCTCGAAGGCCTTCTCTTCGTGGGCCATCAGGTCGTTCAGGGTGGAGATCAGCTTCTTGACGTCGGGCATGAACTCCACGAGGCCTTCGGGGATCACGGCGACGCCGAAGTTCTTGCCGGCCTTGGAGCGGGCGTCCACGAGGTCGGCCATGGAGGCCACGACCTGGGCCAGGGTCTGTCCCTTGAGCTCGATCTCCTCGGAGATCAGGCACAGGTTGGGCTGGGTCTGGAGGGCAGCCTCAAGAGCCAAGTGGGAGGCGGAGCGTCCCATGATCTTGATGAAGTGCCAGTACTTCTTGGCCGAGAGGCAGTCGCGCTGGATGTTGCCGATGAGCTCGGCGTAGGTCTTGGCGGCGGTGTCGAAGCCGAACGAGGTGGGGATCTGGGCGTTCTTCAGGTCGCCGTCGATGGTCTTGGGGCAGCCCACGACCACGACAGAGGAGCCCTGGGCCTTGAACCATTCGGCAAGGACGGCTGCGTTGGTGTTGGAGTCGTCGCCACCGATGATGACCACGGCGTCGGCCTTCAGGCCTTCCAGCACGGCCTTGCACTTGAGGAACTGCTCTTCGGTCTCGAGCTTGGTGCGGCCGGAACCGATGATGTCGAAGCCGCCGGTGTTGCGGTAGCTGTCCATGATCTCGGGGGTGATCTCGAGGTACTTGCCTTCCTCGAGGCCGCTCGGGCCGCCCAGGAAGCCCAACACGCGAGAGGCGCTGTTGATGGCCTTGAGACCGTCGAAGATGCCGGCGATCACGTTGTGGCCGCCCGGAGCTTGGCCACCGGAGAGCACGACGCCCACGGTCAGGGCCTTCTCAAGGGCGGAGGTGCCGGCCACGAACTCGGCGACGGGCTGTCCGTAGGTCATGGGGAACAGGGCCTTGACGGCGGCCTGGTCGGCGATCGACTCGGTGGCGGCGCCGAACTTGATCTCGACGGCGGCCGGGCCCTTGCGCAGCACGGGAGGAAGCTTGGGCTGGTAGGCCTTGCGAGCGGTCTGAAGAGCAGAAAGCGACATGTGTTGCGATTCCCTTGGTATGGATGGTTGGTGGATGATTCGGTCGGGAAAGGTAATTCCCGAAGGGCGGTTTCCGGACGCAGGCCTTGCGCCCCGAAATCGGGCTCAGAGCGAGAAACGCTCGCCCAGGTAGGATTTGCGGGCGGTCGGATCGTTGGCCAGGAACTCCGCATCGCCTTCGGTCAGGATGCGCCCGTCGAAGAGGATGTAGGAGCGGTCGGTGATGGCCAGCGTCTCGCGCACGTTGTGATCGGTGATCAGGATTCCCAAGCCGCGGTCGCGCAGGGTGCCCACGATGGATTGGATGTCCTCGATCGCGATGGGGTCCACGCCGGCAAACGGCTCGTCCAAAAGCAGGAAGGCGGGATCGGCGGCCAAGGATCGTGCGATCTCCAGACGCCTGCGTTCGCCTCCGGAAAGCGTGACCGCCTGCGACTTGCGCAACCGGGCGATGCGCAGTTCCTCCATCAATTCCTCGCAGCGTTCCTTGCGGCGGGCGCGAGGGTAGCCGCGCACCTGGAGGACGGACATGATGTTGTCCCAGACGGAGAGGCTGCGGAAGATGCTGGCCTCCTGCGACAGGTAGCCCAGGCCCATGCGGGCGCGGCGGTACATGGGCTTGGAGGAGATGTCCTTGCCATCCAGCATGACCTTGCCGCGGTTGGGGCGCACCATGCCCACCACCATGTAGAAGGTCGTGGTCTTGCCGGCGCCGTTGGGGCCAAGCAGTCCGACGATCTCGCCCTGCTTCACCGTGATGTTCACGCCATCCACCACCCGGCGACCGCCGTAGCTCTTGACGAGGTCGCGGGCTTCGATCACGCGACGGGGTAGCGCGGCTTGAGGGGCCGGTGCAACCGGATGCGAAGGTGTCTCGTGGGCGGGAAGCTCCGTGGCTTCGGCCGGATTTTCGTCGCGTTCTTCCATGGTGGGGGCTCCGGGAACAATCAAACGGGAAGTGCCGGGAGAGCCCAGGTCAGGCTCCCTCCGGAACGGGTCAGGATGCGGCTTGCACGCCGTTTCTCAGGATCGCAAGGCCGGTGCCTTCAGCTTCCGGATTGAAGTCGCCACGGGTCCAGCGAGGGTGCTGGCTGCCGCGCAGGAAGACCTCCGGGTGGGGCATCAGGCCAAAGAGACGGCCCGTCGGGTCGCACACGCCGGCGATGTCGTCTTGGCTGCCGTTGGGATTGCCGGGGTACTCGGAAGCACCGTAGCGCAGGCAGTCGAGGTTTCCGGTCAGGATCGCTTGGCGGATCGCCTCGTCCTTGTGGATCCACTTGCCTTCGCCGTGGCGCACGGGCAGTTCGAAGTCGGACAATCCTCGGGTCCAGACGCAGTTGGACTTCTGGTTGGCGACCATCGGGCACCAGCGGTCCTCGAACTTGCCGGAATCGTTGAACGTGAGCGTGGCTTCCTGTTCCCAGGACTCGCCGGGCTTGGGCAGGCCCGCGATGCCGGGCAGCAGTCCCATCTTGGTGATGACCTGGAAGCCGTTGCAGATGCCGATGACCAAGGCGCCCTTCTCGACGCTTTCGCGCAGCTGCTCGCCCAGGTGGGCCTGGACCTTGACCGCAAGCACGCGTCCGGAGGCGATGTGGTCGCCAAAGGAGAAGCCGCCGGGGAAGGCGATGATGCGGTAGTCCGTCAGGCGCTTGTGGCCATCCACGAGGTCCGAGATGTGGATGCGTTCCGGGGCGGCACCGGCCAGTTCGAACCCGTGGACGAGTTCGTGTTCGGAATTGATGCCGTAGCCCGCCAGGACGGCGACTGGTACCTTGTGCATGAAGTGACTTCCCCAGAATGTGGTTTGAGGCTGCAAAGATACCCATCCGCGCAAACTTCCGCAAACCTGCCTTGAAATGGTGCGCGAGATATTATTGTTGAGCATGTATGAATTACCCATTGATGGAGGTCGCAACGAATGGAACTCGGTGAGCTGATCGGCATTCTGGACGCCAAGCAGGTGTCCGGTTCGGAGGAGGAATTGCCCTCCATCGAGACGGTCTTCGTAGGCAGCGAATTTGCCGAACTGATGGCACAGGACCTTTTCAATGTGCTGCTGGTCACCAACCAGGAATCGTTCGAGTCCCTGCGGGTCTGCGAGGAGGCGGATGTGCTGGCGGTGTGCTACACCAACGGCCTCAAGCCCAAGGGCCCTGAGATCAAGAAGGCGAACTCGATGGGGATTCCCCTGTTCTCGACCTCGCTGGTGCAGTCTGCGGCTTTGGCGACCTTGCGTGAAAAGGCCGTCGGGGTCGGGATCCGGACAGACCGCTAAGGAAAAACTCGTCCCGTACGAAGCGAAAGGCCTGTCATGGACAGGCCTTTTTGCGTTGCGGAATCCTCTTCACAGGCTGAATCAGCCGGGCAGTCTCCAGGCGATGTTCCCGGCATGCTGCACGGTGTTGCCGCCTTCCTTCTTCGAGCGGTAGAGCTCCTCGTCCGCGCGTTGCACGAACATGTGCAGCATCTCCTGATAGTAGGCGATGGGCAGGTTGCGGGGGAATTCCGGCATCGGGAACACGCCCGCATCCAGGCTTGCGGCGCCGATGCTGGTGCGCAACGGGAACTCGCCGTTGAGCGTGATGATCTCGCTCTCGGTCGCCTTCAGGATCCTGCGGGCGACGGCGATGGAGGTGCGGGGATTGCAGTGAGGCAGGATCACGGCGAATTCGTCCCCGCCGAAGCGCCATACGGAGTCGCCGGAGCGCAGCGAACGGCGCAGCAGACGACCGAAGGCGGCCAGGGCGGCATCGCCCGCGGCGTGGCCACCGGTGTCGTTGATCTTCTTCAGCCCGTCCAGATCCAGCATCAGGATGGACATGTGGGACTTGGCCTGCAGGGCGTTGCGCAACTCGCGCAGGAGGCTCGGCTCGAAGAGGCGGCGCATGTTGGCACCGGTCAACGGATCCAGCGTGGCCATCTCGTAGAGCTGGGCGTTCTGGATGGCGACGGCCGCTTGGTTTGCGAAGATGTGCAGAAGCTCCCGGTCGCGTTCCAGGTCGACTTCGCGATCGAGGTGGATCACGCCAAGATGCATCGATCCAAGGTGCAGCGGGATGGTCGATGTCCCTTCCCCGACGGTGATCCGCCCGCTGTCCAACGCCTCCAGGGCCAGTGCGGGCAGCGTGTCCGGATCGACCCGGTTGACCAGCGTGCTCTCGGTGTGGATCTGCAACGCCATGCCCGTGTCGTTTTCGATCAGGGCGATGAATCCGGTCAGGGGTGGGCGGCGATCGGCGACGGCTCCCCAACCAGGCAGCATGGCCAGGAACGAATCCTCGGCCTCGATCAGACGGCAGATCTGCTGAAGGACGCAGTTCAGGAGATCGGACAGCGGCTGAATGCGATGCAGCTCAGGGGTGGATTGGAGGATGCGCTGCAGGACCATCCGGCTGTGATGGATGGACGCCATCTGGGAGGCGGCCTTCAGGCCGATGTCCGCCCACAGGAGCAGCTTCTCGGGACCGTCGCTCTTGTCGTGGTACCCTTGGATGTCCAGCCGCTTGAGAAGCTCCCTTGCGGGCTTTTCCGAGGCGTAGCCGGTCTGCAGGACGACCTGCACCATGGTGTTGAACTTGCGCAGCTCCTCGACGACCTCTTCGCCGGTCATGCCGGGCATGAAGAAGTCCAGCATCACGAGATCGACAGGCGAGACGTGCAGGATGCTCAAGGCCTGGACGCCGCTGCTTGCGGTCAGGACCGTGTGGCCATGGCTTTCCAGGAGCATCCGGTTGGCTTCGAGGTATTCCTCCTGGTCGTCGACGAGGAGGATCCTGAAGCCGCTGGTCTTCCCGGATGCCGATTGGTTGCGAAACTTGCGACTCATTCCTTGCCTCCAGGAAGGCGAATTTCAAAACAGGTCCCTTTGTCTTCATGGCTCCGGACATCGATGTGTCCACCCAAGCCTCCGACGAGGTTGCTCACGATCGACAGGCCAAGGCCCGTGCCGCGTCCCGTTGGTTTGGTGGTGAAGAGCATTTCGAAGATTCGAGGGAGATGCTCGGCGGGAATGCCGCAGCCATTGTCTTGGACAGATAGTAGATATTCCGCATCCTTGTGCTCGAGCTTGACCGAGATGGCCTTGGCGCTTCTTCCGTCCATGGCATCCAAGGCGTTGTTGACCAGGTTGGTCACGATCTGCTGGATGTGCCCGGCGTTGCCTCGGAAAGGGCACTCGGAATCGGGGAGCAGCGTCTCGATCGCGCAGTTGGCGTGGCGCAGGGCAAAACCTAGGAGCAGGATCGATTCGGTGATGGGGGTGCGCAGATCGAAGCTCACCTGTTCTTGGAAGCCGATGTCGCGGGTCTGGGTCTTGATGCCCTGCACATATCCGGCGGCCTTTTCGGCGGCGCGATTGGCGACGTCCAGGGCGCGGCTCAGCTCGGCCGAGATCTCAAGGTGGTCCTCGGCCGTGACATCGGGATCGGCGGCAGATTCGGAGTATTCGTGCGAAAGGCGGATGGCTTCCGAGACGGCCGATCGCAGGGCGGCCAAGGGCGTGTTCATCTCGTGGGCGATGCCTGCGGTCATGCGTCCCAGGGCGGCCATCTTCTCCTGCTTCAGGAGTTGTTCTTGGTTGTTGTGGAGGGTCTCCAGGGCCTTGGCAAGCTCGCTTGCGCGCTCCTCCTTCTGCTTGACGAGCAGGGCGCCCTTGATGGCGCTGGCGAGGTGCTCGCGCAGGAGGATCGGACCGGTCTCCTCCTCGGGGGCCCGCTCGAAGGCGAGGAATCCGATCTGTTCCTGGCGGTGGAACAGCGCCTCGACGAGGATCTGGGCATCATCCGGCATCTGGCGCACACCGGTGGGGATGATCATCCCGGCGGGATAGGGAGCGATGGTCGAAACGTCGAAATCCCCGTTTTCATCGTAGCCGCAGACGAGTCTGACGAGGCCGGTCGGATCGGCGGGATCTTCATGGAAGGCCATCCAGAAGCGCC
>JBDKGV010000181.1:0-7258 GCA_039798005.1 Fibrobacterota bacterium | reverse complement strand
CAATGCGCCGGCGACGGTGATGAACAACGCTCCCGTCTTCACCAGCGGCAAGTCGCTTTCGGTTCCCGAGAACACCACGGCGGTGGTGCAGTGCAAGGCCACCGACGCCGACGGCAACGCATTGACGTACTCGATCACAGGCGGGGAGGATTCCTCCAAGTTCGTGATCGTCAAGACCACGGGCGTGCTCAGCTTCAAGACGGCCCCTGACTTCGAGAAGCCCGTGGATGTCGGAGCGGACAACATCTACAAGGTGGTCGTGTCGGCCACCGATGGAAAAGTGGCCACGGCTCAATCCATCGCTGTCCTGGTCAACGACGTGGCCGACGGAACGGTGGGTCTCGGGAGCGGGTCGACAGCCTTGGCGCGGGCGCGGGTGATGTGGCTGGATGCTCGTGGCGATGTGGTGCGTCAGGAGGAGCAATGGCTCGATCCTGCGGCGCCGAAGCCGATGGCTCCCCAAGGCCAGCGGGGGATGCTGGTTGCGCAAGTGAACTTCGAGGGGCGCGCTCCACTTGCGGTTCGGGTCATGGGATGGGGGGCACGATGAACAGTCATGCGATGGATGATGTGGAACGCTGTGCGGGGAGGTCGAACATGATCAGGGACTGCTTGACGGGAATTCTTTGCGCTGCGGTTTTGGCCATGGCGCAGGTGCAGGTCGAGGAAACGGTGGTGCTCCCGACGGCTGCCGCCTGGGGCGGTGGAGATGTCGTCGGATCCCCATTGATCGGCCGCACCTACAACGCGGGGGGAGGGCCGGGCATCTGGATCACCGCCGACGGTGGATATCGACTGTACCTCAACGGCGAATTGCTGGCCCAGGACAATGTGGCCGGGCGTGTGACCTTCGTCCCGATGACGTTCCTGCCGGGGACCAATGCGCTTTCGGTGGTGGGTGTGGACGGCAACGGTGCGCCGGGTGTGCTGGTGCAGATCGACGAATTGGAGAAGACCTTGGTCAGCGGCAGCGGCTGGAAGGTCTCGACCTCCGTGACGGACAATGCCTGGAAGAGCCGCAGCTACAATGATGCCTCCTGGGCGGCGGTGACGATCGGCGGAAGCTCGGCCACAACGCCCAGTGGCAACGCCTTGGGCGGTTTCGCTTCGGGATCGGGCGCCAAGTGGATCTGGGCGGGCTCCGCGACGAGCAGCCAAGCGGTCTTGCGGTACACCTTCAAGATCCAGGCCGAAGGCTTCGGGGCGGCGACTACTGGTGGAGACGGTGGTTTGCTCGTGGTCGCCACGGATTCGACATCGATCATCAAGGCACTGCAGGATACTGCGCGGAAAATCATTTTGGTCCCTGAGGGGACCTATGATCTTCGCCGCAGCCGCAATGCCGTGACCGAGGCGAAGGCGGCCAACCGCACCTGGTGCAAGCTGCCATGCGGATCCTCGAACCCGAACAGTTCCAACACCTACTACCGGGTGGCCTTCGAAGCCAATTCGTGCGCATCCCTGGGTGATGGATCGACTCCCGTTGCGGAGTCGGAAAATCTCAAGGCTTGGAGCAACTGGATCACGACCAAGGCCAACAAGACCTTGATCGGAATGGGGCGAGGCGCCAACCTGCGAGGCGCTTCGATCTACATGCGCGCCAACGAAGGGGCCAAGAACCAGATCTACCGCAACCTCGGGATCTACGACGTGAATCCGCACCTTGTCGAAGGTGGAGATGGCCTGTCCATCGTGGGCGGGAGCACCAACCGCACGGGCAAGTACTGGGCGGACCACATTTCGTACAAGTGGATCTCGGACGGCTTGGACATCGAATACTCCACCGAGACCACCATCTCATGGCTGGATTATGACGGCCGGAACGAGTTCAACTGCTACCAGCTGGACCCGTTCGTGGCCCTGGTCGAGGATGCCGATGTCACCTACGCGAACAACTACTGGCATGCGACCTCCGGGCGCGTCCCGAAGGTGGGAAGCGGCCTCACCGCCAGCCGTGTGCATCTCTACAACAACTACATCGACACCAACAACTACTACATGATCGGAGCCGAGGCCGTGAACGCGAGCGCCCCCACCCAGGTGCGCTTCGAGAACAACTACGTGAACCATGCGACCCATGCCTACGTGTTTCAGGGGGCCAATGGCAACGTGTGGTGGTCGGGAAACACCACCGCGAATTCCACTGCGAAGTTCTATGGCGAGAACAGCGTGGTCCTTGCATCTGCACCGCTAGAGACCGTCTTCACGCCAAGCTACAGCTACGCGAAGCGGGCCGTCGCCAACCTCCCGACGGAAAATCCTTTGAACACCGGTGCCGGTGGGCGTTGGGGCAAGCCGCTTGTGTACAACCAAGGCTTTGGCCAGTCCAACAAGGCACCCGCGGTGGCGCTGACCTCTCCGGTCGTCGGCGTCTCGCTGACGGCTCCGGCGACCCTGACCCTGACCGCCACGGCGTCCGACGCCGACGGCAGCGTGAAGTCCGTCGCCTTCTTTGCGGGCACCCAGCTTCTTGGAACCGCGACGGCTTCGCCTTGGAGCGTTTCCGCTGCTTCGATTCCGGCAGGAACCCATTCCGTGGTGGCGGTGGCGACGGACAACTCCGGACTGACTCGCGTATCGGATTTTGTCACGTTGACCGTGGCATCGTCGGCTCCGGTCTTCACCAGTGGCAAGTCGCTGTCGGTTTCCGAGAACACGGTGGCGGTCGTGAAAGTCGTTGCCACAAGCCCGAGTGGAAAAGTGGTAAGCTATTCCATTGCCGGAGGGGAGGACTCGGCATTCTTTACGGTGGGAAACGCGACAGGGGAGCTGGTATTCGCCAAGGCGCCGGACTTTGAGAAGCCCAGCGACAACGGTGCGGACAACATCTACAAGGTCAACGTCTCGGCAGCCGACGGGGCTGGAACCGCAAAGCAATCCATTGCGGTTTTGGTGACCGATGTCGTCGAGACGGTGGGGATGCGGGATGGAGGGGCTGGATTGGTCAGGGCGCAGGTGATTTGGATGGATCTCAAGGGGCAGTTGGTGCGTCAGGAGGAGCAGTGGCTGGATCCATCGTCTCCGAATCCGCGGGCGCCTGTGGGAATCAAGGGCGTGCTGCTTGCAAAAATTCGCTTTGCTGGATTTGGCACGAACGAGATCACGCGCTCGGTGGTGGCGCCGGAATAGGCTGAATGTGGGCTGGGACCTCCCGCCCACTTCATTGTTGTCTGGAATTGTGTCGCTGACAACACATGTGATCAACTTGGCTTGCGTAAAATTGAAGAAATGCAAAGATTCAAAGCAAGAATGGGGGCATGAAATGCGCAGATGGATGTTGTCTGGAATACTTTGCATGATGGGGATTTCTTCCGCCAAGGCGGCGATCAACATCGACTTCAACAAGACGGGTCGGCAGGAGGTCGAAGTCAACGAACCGGGCTGGACGCCGTGGCCGGTGGCTGACGTCGCCTCGGAATCCAAGACGATCTCAGGAATCACCTTCAAGGTCACCATGGCAGGCTCGGGCGGCTCCACCCTGACCACCGACTGGTACAAGGTCCTGGTCCAGTCCCCCAACTACGCACGCATGGCGGGCGATGGACTGATCGTGAAGGACGGCAACGCGGGCGGTGCCATCAAGCTGGAGATCTCCGGCCTGTCGGCGGGATCGCACAGCCTCCTGGCGTACCACAACACCACTGACGGCAACCAATGGGCTGAGATCAATGTGGACGTGGACGGTGTGCGCAAGGTGACCAACCTCAAGCCGTCCAACCGGGTCTTGACCACCGATGCTTCGGTGCTCAGCTACGTCACCTTCACGGCGACGGCGGGAAAGACCGTCACGCTCCTCTATTCGCCCAATGCAAGTTCCAGCTCCAGCTATAAAAACGTCTACATCAACGGGCTGGTGCTGGATGTCCCCAACCCCAAGGCGCAGGCCTCCGGAGCCGTACCTGAGGATCGCGACTGGCATGTGAACGCCGATGCCGGTTCCGTGACGCTGTCTTGGAAGACGGCAAGCGGCGCGAAGTCGCACGGGGTCTACGTGGGAACCGATTCTGCAACGGTCGCCAAGGCGACGACGTCCTCCGCTGAGTACAAGGGTGCCCAGACCACCACCACCTACGTGCTTTCCAAGCCTTCGGTGCACAAACGCGTCTGGTGGCGCATTGATGAGACCGGTGCTGATGGTGCGGTGACCCAAGGCCAACTGTGGTGCTTCGAACCCAGGCGTCTGGCCTTCCGCGATGCCGAAGGCCACGGACGCTACGCGCGGGGCGGGCGGGGAGGCAAGGTTGTGCATGTGACCAACCTCAACGATGCTGGAGCCGGAAGCCTGCGCGAGGCCGTGGAGAACGACATTGGGCCACGCACCATCGTCTTGGATGTGGCGGGCCTGATCACGCTGAAGTCGCGTCTCACGCTTTCGTCCGATCGCGTGACCTTCGCGGGCCAGACGGCTCCGGGCAAAGGTGTCGTCGTCAAGTCCTGCCCCTTCGGGATGAGTGGTGCCGACGATGCGATCATCCGCTTTCTCAAGGTGCGCCTGGGTTACACGGGCCTGACCTGGGACGGAACGGGGCTCAACGGTTGCAGCCATGCGATCATGGACCACGCTTCAGTGAGCTGGACCATCGATGAGGCCTTCAGCTCGCGCAGCGGAAAGAACCTCACCCTGCAGCGCACCATGCTTGCCGAGGCGCTCAACGTGGCGGATCACCAGAATTACCCTGCGGGCACGGGCCATGGGTACGCGGCCACCATCGGCGGCGACATCGGCTCGTACCATCACAACCTGTTGGCGCACAACGAAGGACGCAACTGGAGCCTGGGCGGCGGACTGGATGGAGACGGCGCCTATGCCGGGCGTTTGGACATCTTCAACAACGTGGTCTACAACTGGGAAGGCAGGTCCACCGACGGCGGGGCCCACGAGGTCAACTTCGTCGGCAACTACTACAAGGAAGGTGCCGCCACCACGATGCACTATGCCCTGAATGCACAATTGGAAGGAACCGGCAAGGGATCACAGGCCTACTACTACAAGGGGAACATCCTGCAGGCCAAGGACGGAAGCGTCACGTGCGACGGGACCAAGGACGACTGCGGGCGCAAGTACGTGCTCTCGGGCGGGCAAGTGCTGGACTGGACGGTCTGGGCGACCGCTCCGTTCTTCACCTCGAACGCCAAGATCCAGACCGCCAAGGAAGCCTACAAGGACGTGCTTTCCGATGTCGGGATGACGATGCCGGTCTATGACGACCACGACAAGCGCATCGTGAAGGAAGTCCTGACCGGCACGACCTCCTGCAAGGGCAGCAAGTCGGGATTGCCCGGGCTTCCCGATCGCGAGACCGACGTGGGTGGCTACGAGAGCTATCCCACAACGACCCGACCCGCAGGCTTCGACACCGATGCCGATGGGCTGCCCGATTGGTACGAGACGGCGATCGGGACGAGCCCGACCTCGGCAGGCACCAACTTTGCCGACGCCAATGCCGACCCGGACGGCGACGGCTGGACCAACCTCGAGGATTACCTCGATTGGATGGCCACGCCCCATGCCGAGGTGAAGATGGGTGCTTCCACAAGCTTCGACCTTGCTTCGTTGTTTGCCGGGTACACCAGCTCGCCTGCGTATTCGGTCTCGACCAACGCATGTCTGACCTCGTCGATCGCAAGCGGGAAGCTTTCCGTGAGTCCGGTCAAGGGATGCGGATTCGTGCGCCTTTCCGCCACCGCGAAGGATGCCGACGGGCACTCGAAGTCGCGCGATCTGCTGCTGTACACGGCTTTGAATTCGGTGGGAACGGGGGCTCGCGGCCAGGTCGGGAAGAACTTCGCCTGGAGCGTCGATGCGCGCCGGGTCGGTGTCCACACCGACGCCACCGGATCGCTTGTGCTGAATGACCTGTCGGGGCGCGTCGTGGCCCGCGTGGAAGGAACCGGGGACCTGGGAATCGATGTCGGGGCGCTGCCTCACAGGGTTCTGCTGGCACGGTTCGATGGGGATGGACTCCACGAGGTGCGCCTGATCTCCCCGGCGGCAACGGCCCTGCGCTGACGGATCGACCCTTCGGTGAGCGGTCGTCATGGTCGCCTGGCGTTGACTGTCAGGACAACGGGGAAATCGGGATCGACCGATGGAATCCGCCCGGAGACGGTATGCTGGAAGCAATGTTTTTGATTCAATGCGGGAGTGCGAGATGATGGCTCGAATTTGCTTGGGCATGACTTGCCTTGGTCTTGTCGGACTGGCTCAGGCGGCAACGCCCGTGGCCTTTCCGGGAGCCTTGGGCTTTGGCAAGGACGCGACCGGTGGACGCAAGGGCACGGTCTACCATGTCACCAATCTTGACGATGCGGGTGCCGGGTCGTTCCGTGATGCGGTGAGCAAGCCCAACCGCATCGTGGTCTTCGATGTGGGTGGCTACATCACGCTCAAGACCGCGGTCTCGATGGCAAGCAACATCACCGTGGCGGGGCAGACGGCCCCGGGCGAGGGCATCGGCTTCCGCGCCGGCAAGATCTCCGCGGGCAAGCAGTCCAACATCATCCTGCGGCACCTGCGCATCCGGCCAGGCAGTGAGACGGCCTCCACGGGCGATGTGGCCTTGAACCTGTACAATGCCAAGAACGTCATCGTGGACCACTGCTCCATCGAGTTCGCGCCTTGGAACAACATCGGCGGCGTGAGCGACGACTGGCAGACCTATCCCGTCACCGACATCACCTTCCAGTCCTGTCTTGTGGCCAATCCCATCTACCAGCAGTTCGGAGCGCACTGCGAATCCCCCAACAGCGACTGGTCGTGGTACTACAACGCCTTCGTCAACTCGCACAACCGCAATCCTCTGGACAAGGTCAACGACGAGTTCGTGAACAACATCCTCTACAACTACGAGGCCGGGTACACGACCCACACCAGCACGAACTTCAAGCACGACATCCTCAACAACTACTTCGTGTTCGGTCCTTCTTCGGAAGGGAACACCTGGTACCAGGTGGACAAGAACCAGAGCATCCACTACGCCGGCAACATGCTGGACACCGACAAGGACGGCTCCCTCAACGGCAAGGTCACCACGCCGTACTGGTACCAAGGCGAGGGGACGATCCTTGCCGCGCCGTGGTCCTTCAATGCGGCAACGACGACGCTTCTCACGGCGGCCAGCGCCTGGCGCATGGTGACTTCCCAAAGCGGAACCCTTCCCGTGGACCAGATGGATTCCATGATCTGGAATCAGGTGAACACCTTGGGCAAGGGGACGGCGGGCCAAGGCGCCGGCACTTCGGGGCCGAGTTCGCTCTA
>JBDKGV010000180.1:0-7286 GCA_039798005.1 Fibrobacterota bacterium | reverse complement strand
TGGTGGCATGGGATGTTCAGCGCCGGGACATCGGACTGTGCGCCAGATCACACTTGGGAAGGTTGCGCATTGGACTTGCGACAAGCGGGATTGGCGGATGGAATCCCTTGGCGTAGTTTGGATGCTTCAACAAACCACCCCTGCGTTGTGCTTGGGGATATCCGGTTTTGATGAGTGGTCCACCCTTGCCGCAGAAATGCAGTCCTTTGACGACGTTCCTTTCCAAGGCCCGATGGCAGGAGGCCGTGAAGACCTTGGGCCGTGCGTTTCGCGTCCTGTCTTGGATGGGTGGACTCCTGTGCGTATTCGAGTCGCTCCGTTCGCTTGGTCTTTTGCATCCCACCGAGGAGAATGCCGGAACGGCGTTTTGGATCGTGACCTTGATCTTCCCGCTTGCCGGACTCGGAGCCGATGCGCTGTTCCCGGTGCGTCTGCGGACCCTCCCGATCAGCGTCGGGTGTGGCGCTCTTGGTGTCGCCCTGATTCTCCGGTCGGACAAGGGGGATGGCATGGCCTTGGTCGTCTACTGCGGGGTCATTGCGCTGTTGGCAAGTGCGCTTGCTTCGGCCTGCCTGTGGGCATGGAGGCGGATCGGTCGCCGCCACTCGGGACTCAAATGACGGAAAACGACAAAATTGGCAGGTAGGTTCTGAGGGGGAGTGATTCAGTCCACCTCGGCGATGCGGAAGCCCTGCGGGGTGCGCACGAAGAAGATGGAGCGCAGGATAAGCCCACCCGGGTCGAGGCTGCGCACCTCGAAGACGGGGTGGTCCACGGGATCGGGATTGCCGCAGTCGTCTTGCAGGCCAAGTTCCGCCGCGTGCAGGAAGCCGCTGCCGGTCGAGATGTCCAGCCGGGCCGGTTTGCGGTCGAGCCCGGAAAGGAATCTCCTGAACCGTTTGTCGTCGGCGGCGAGAAATTTGACAGGATTTGTCATGGGCCAGGTCCCTTCGCGCGCCTTCGCGATCCGGGCGCTTTGCCAATCGCGATGGGGTGCGACGTAAAGGAGGGGCAGGAAATCCCGGCGATCGGCACCTTGGGTGCGCATCCGAGGCAAGGCGACGGCGAACCACGCCTTGAATTCCCGCAGGTGGTCGGGGAGGGACAGGATGTCGCCGGTGACGGTGCGCAAGCGCAAGCGGGTCGTGTCCGGTTCCGTTGCGGTGCGGCGGATGCGGCGCCAGTCGGGAACGGCCTCAAGGGGCAAGTTGAAGGAATCGACCACCGTATTTCCCGTGCGGTCGATCAGTTGGCGCACGCCGCTCCATGTCCAGTGCTCGCAGGCGTTGCGGGCGCTCCATTCCTTGCCGTCCCCGCACAGCCGCTTGCCTTCCGGGAGCACCACGGCATGGCCGCCGTGAAAATCGCCTGCGTCCATGAAACGGGCCGGGATCAGGACGCGTCCGGTCGAATCGAAGTAGCCGAACCGACGGCTTGCCGGATCTTGGAACAGGATCGTCCCTTCGCTTTCGCAGGGCGGCGTGAAGTCGGAAAGGAGCGGCACGCTGTCGTGTCCGAAGCTCGATCCGTCCCGGCGCAGGAAACAGGTCAACGACCGGTTCGGCGTGTCGGATGTGTCCGCTTCGAAGGCGGCCACGACATGGTGGAAGCGGCGGGCCGAGGTGGGTTGGCCCAGAATCGCCGGGACCGTGATGCGTCCGGAGGAATCCTTGTAGCCGAGGTTCCCGGTGCGGGAATCCTGGAAGAGCTGCCACGGTTCAAGGGCCATGGCGCTTGAGGCAAGGCAAGCCAGTGCGAATCGAAAGGTCGGCATGCGATGGAAGTTAGCTTGGACCGGTCAAGCCGGGGATCGGGTTGTTTGCGCCAGGGATGCCGGCGAGAGCCCGGGACCCCGCAGGTGAATCCGTCGGTGCCTGAGTGAATGCCGCCCTTCGATAAAGCGGCTTTGCCGCCACTCAGGGAACGGCATTCGTATCGAAGGCGCGCGAGTGAGCCGAGGAGGCCCGGCAGGCAGCCCGCCCGGGCGCCCTATGACAGAATTTGTCTTTTCACCACGGATGCCCTCCCAGTCCGGATGCGATGACGTAGGCGAACGGTGCGACGAGGATGACCAGTCCGAGTTGGATGGGGCTGGTGACGACATCCAGAGGGACCGTGAGCAGGTAGAGAGGGGAGAGGCTGTTCCTGCGCAGGCGTCGCCGCTCCTCTTCGTACACCGCCGTGCGCATATCGACCTGCCTGGTCTTCATCCGGCCCTTGTCGCGATAAAACAGCTGGATCTCACCATCGCTCACCGGGATGCCGTCCGTCGGCTTGAGCTCCATGCCCGACTTCTTTTCCTGCGGGGCGAGGATGAGGAGGGCACGGGGCCGGGAGGCGTTGGCGGCGGCGGGGATGAAGCCCAAGGGGGATGTGCCCACGATGAGTTCCAAGGTGTCGTTCAAGGGGAGGCTGTCGGATCGGTGCCGGGGAAGGAGCGAGTCCCGCAGCACCACCTCGTCCATGTCCAGGAACAAGGGGCGAGGGGTCGTTTCGATGCGGTAGATGTTCGGGGATCCGACCCGAGGGCACAGCATGACCCGCAAGCCCGGGGCGGTGCGGACTTCAACGGAATCGTGATAGCTCAGCCGTCCTTGATCCATGGCGTCGTGGAGCAGGAAGCTGCAACACCCCGAGAGATTTGTGAGAAGCAGCGCGGCAAGCAGGAAGGCCTTCATGGCTGGAATCCCGCAAAAAGACGCTTGGCACCGACGTCCACGGTGACGGTGTCGAAGAGGGTCTTGGATCCCCATTCGGTCCTGAATTCCATGACCAGGGTCCGGGGTCGGTCCGGAAGCCATGCATGGTTCAACAGCCAAATGTTCTCGCTTTGGGTCGTTCCCTGCCAAGTCCCCGATTCCTTCGCCTCCTCGAGTTTGCGTGCCAGCCGCTGGCTCCAAGGCCCCAACCCTTCTTGGCCGACCTGCAGGATGCGCAGGGTTGTGGTTGCCCAGGTTCGCGTGTCGGAAGGAAGGAATCGCCTGTCGAAGCCGATGAAAAGGCTGTCACGGGTCGTGGGGTCCGACTTTCCCGCACGGCACAGGGAATCGGAAGGGATCTCGATGAGGTGGATCGACAGGCTGTTGAGAGCGGGGGAATTCCCGCACGCGTCGTAATGCAGGGCGACCAGAAAGCGCTCGCGGAAATCGAAGAACATGGCAGGCAGATGCTCTGGATGGTAACTGCCGAAAAACTCGTATCCCAGATTCCGGTTCATGCCGTTTTGGGAGGGAAAGTTGGCCCGGGAGGCGTAGTGGCTTCCCGCCTCGACGACGCATGGAACTGCCGTGTCGGTGGGGCTCCAGACCGGCATGGTGCGCATGTCGATCAGGGTCTTGCGCGCGCTGCAGCCGCTCAAGGCAAGCAGGAGCGCCGCCGCCGGAACCATGCGGAAACCAAGCGAGAAGGGGAGCATGGCCAAATGATAGCTCCCGAATATTACCCGGACGGTTCCTGGATTCTCAGGGCTTGAGCAGGCTTTCCAGCAGATTGTCCAAGGTGTCCAAGGCCGTCCAGCTTGCCGATGGTTGTTGGATGTTCCAGTTCAAGGACATGAAGGAGGAGCTTGCATTGGCGTAGGAAACTCTGCGGTCGATGGTGGCTCCTCCGACGAAGAAGATCGGAATGATGCGGATCGAGTCGCCGCTGGCGTTGTAGATGGTGTCCATGCCGCGTTGTGCCGGGGGAGGAGCGATCGGGCGGCGGATGGTGGCGCTTTCGAGCAGACCTTTGGCCCAGGCCAAGGTGGAATCGTTCAGCTTGGTGTGCGAAGTGTCCGAGCTGTCGCCGTACGCTCCCATCGTGGTGCTGATGAGGGTGACGTTGCCTTGCGCGTCCAGCATCCAAGTCCTGCGGGCGGGGTAGACGGGCTTGAAGGTGGTGACGTAGGTGACGAAGCTCGAATCGACCTTTGGGGTGGAGTCGATCACCACATCGACCCGGATGGAACCCGAGGTCCGGAACAATCTCAAGGTGGCACGGGTTTCTTCGCCCGGCTTCACCTCGAAGGTGTCGCATCCGGCCCAACGGATCGCACCGGCCTTGTTGAACAGCGTGGCGTGAAGGACCCACTGGCCGGCGGGGAGGTTGGAAAGTGTCAGGGCGCTACCGAAGGTGCCGCGCGCCTCGGTCGCCCCGTAGGAGGAATGCGCTTGGACGAGAACCGAATCCACGCTGCCGCTCACGGCAAGGGAATCCGCAGAGGAAAGGCGGAAGGCCACACTTCCGGACCGAGCCTCCGGGGTGCTTCCAAGGCTGGAGACCTCCTCGGGGTCGCAGGCCATGAGGCTGGCAAGGCAGGCGAAGGAAAAGGCGGCGAGAATGGATGGAAAGCGCATGGCAAGTCCTCGAGGAGGTGATCGATGTCTTCAAGGTAAGGGGTGATGGCGCGTTGCGCTGGCTCGTTGCCGGAAATGAACCGAATGTGTTCTCGGGCGGGTACGAGCCTGTGCAGCGTCCGGTGCCGGTCGGTCAGTGACATCCTCCGGTGCAGCCGATCGGAGCACCGTTGCGGAAGACGTACCAAGCCATCAGTTGAAAGGGGCTTGTGAGGATGTCCACCGGCACCGTGAGCAGGAACCAGGGGGCTTGCTCGAAGGCGCGCGCGTTTTCACGACGGCGCAGATAGTCATCCGTATGGATCCGGACTTGGCTCCATTCCGTCCTCCCGGCCCGCGACAGCAGGATCTCGCCTTCGTGGGCAAGGGTTGCAACGGTTTGGGCGCTGTCGAGTTTGCCAATGGTTGGAACGCGCAGGAAGACGCGCGGGTGCGCTCCGTCCAGATCTGACGGAAAGAAGCCTTCAGAGGAGTCTCCCATCACCAGTTCCAAGGTGTCGGCGATGGGACGCAGGGATGCCTTCTCAGATCGCCAGACCATGGCGGGGCTGGAGGGGAGCGGCGAATCGGACAGGATCATGTTGTCCAGATCCAAGAACAGCGGGTGGTTGTCCGCCGCGACGCGGTACAAATGGCCCTTGCCTGCTCGAGGGCAGTTCATGACCCGCAGGCCGGAAGCTGGACTCACGCGGATGGAGTCGTCTCGCCCCCGCGACTGATGAATGTCCTGATAGAGCATTCGTGAGAAGCAGCCCGAAAGGGACAGGGGCAGTGCGATGGCCAAGGCGGCAAGTCTCATGGAGGCGCCCCGATGCGCAAGCGATGGACGTCCAGATCCAGCGTGAGGGTGTCGGTTCGCGTGAAGGCCTCCCACCGCGTCTCGAGTTCCAGAAGCAACGTGCGAGGAACATTCGGTGACCAGGCTTTGGCAAGCAGCCAATCCGATTCCCGGCGGCGGGAACGGTCGGGAAGTTCGGTTTTCCATCCTCCGGAATCCCGCGCCAGCACAAATGCTGCGGCGATCTCGCGACTCCAGGCGGCCGGGGCTTGGCTCCCGATCCGCAGGATCCGGACATGGGTGGAAAGTTGCGATCGATACCCCGGCAAGCCGGGCTTGCCGGGGAGATCCAGCGGGAAATCGAGACTGTCCTGGATGCTGTCGTTCGTCCGGTCTCCGGTTGGGCGAAGCCGGATCAGCAGGTGCACCGGGCGTGCTCCATCGCCGCAGGCATCGAAGCGCAGGAGGCTTTGGACGTCTTGGCGGAAGTCGTACAGGGTCAGGCCATGGAAGGTGTTTTCGACCACGGAATCCATGCTCTCGTGATCGGGAGACCAACGGTTCATGGAGACGAGTTCACAGCTTTGGAGACACGGCTGCGCAGAACGGCTCGGTGACCAATGCGGCAGCGCGGCCATGTCGATCCGGGATCGTTCGGCCGTACAGGATCCGAGGAGTCCTGCCATCAGGACGATCGCAAGGCGCGTCCACCTGCGCATCATGCGCCAGGGATGCCGGCGACAGCCCGGGACCCCCGCCATTCCACAGGGGCATGGCATGCCGTTTTTCGTGGGTTGGCGGAGGCCCGGCAGGCAGCCCGCCCGGGCGCCCCGAGGAGCTGGTGGAATCAATGACCAAACCCCATGGTCTCAACGGCCCTCCCTGGCAGGGTGAACAGCCACCACCACAACTGAACCGGAGAGGTGACGATGTCGGCCGGGACGGACAGGGCGTAGAGGGCTTTCAACGGCTCGATCTCGGCTGCTTTACGCCGCGACTTGTACCCGGGTGTCCGGATCACCACGGGCGATTGAAGGATCGCGCCTTGGCTGCGGTAGATCAACGAGAGGCCTTGATCCGTCATCGGAACCGCCGCCGTGTCCTGAAGCATGGAGGGGCTCAGGACCAGCATGGCGCAGACGGGACCCTCCTTGGACTCAAGCGGGATGAAGCCGGTGGGATCGCTTCCGATCACCAGGTCAAGCGTCCGGGCCGTGTCCCCCGAGGCCAGGTGCCGTGCGGCTTTGGGGTAGTAGTTCCATCCGCAGCAATGCCCCCCGGGGTTGTGCAGGGGCGCGAAGGCCAGCGGATCCTGGTCGGACAGGACGGCGACCTCCTCCTTTTTGGTGGGCACATGCAGCCATCCGACGGTTCCTGCCCCCTCGATCCGGTACAGGCGATCCCCGACTTGAGCGCAGCGGAGAGAGGAGCGCTCCGGTGGCAAGCGGGTGTGCAAAGTGTCCTTCTGCTGGATCAGATCCCACCGGGATTTTTCGTAATGGCTGTAGACATCCATGGAAAAACAACCCGAAAGCAGGGACAGGCTGGAGGCGATCCAGAGGAGGCGTGGAATGGTGGCGGCCAGCCTCATTTCACGAGACTCAAGGTCTTGGCGTCCAGGTCCAGCACCAAGGTGTGCTGGGGAACGGTCGGATCGAACCCGACGAAGATTCCAAGAGTCATGGTGCGTGGCCTTCGCGTTCCCCACTGCTTGGCCAGGAAGTCAGGATACTCGGATTCGTTCGTCGGAAGCGAGGCCGAATCCACGGACATGACTTCCGCCCTGATTCCCTTGTTCCAAAAATTTGGAGCGCTTCCGCTCAACATCTCCTGAATCGTTGGAAATTCCACGGTATGCCGTGGCAGGGACGCGTCGATGCAGTCTGCTTGATAGCAGTCGCTGGCTCTGAGTTCCGCCTCGTACAGCACGATGCCGAGAATGGGAGCCTGCCGGGGATGGGCGCAAGGATCATGGCGCAAGTAGGTCGAGAAGCGCGGCTGGAATACGGGCGAGGCGGCCGTCTCGGAATACTTGTCGATCACCTTTGAACGCAGGATCTCGGGCTGGATCCACGGTTGGACCGATGGGTGGATGACCGGGCAGGAGGACGCTGTGCCGGGAGTCCACTCTCCGGGATTCCAAGGCTTCGAGCCGGCGCGAAGGTCGAGAG
>JBDKGV010000179.1:0-7330 GCA_039798005.1 Fibrobacterota bacterium | reverse complement strand
CTGCGCTGGCTGCTTTCGCGCTGGCCGCGCGGAGGCGACAGCCGTGGCTTGGAGCGGCTGCGACACCAGGTGGTGGAGCGGCTCACCCCGCAGGGCAAGAGCCTTGCGGCCCTGTGGCTTGTTCTCTTGGCCGCGGCCATGGTGCCTCGGGCACCGGCGGGCGACATCGCTTTCGCGGTGGTGAGCGTGATGCTCGGGTCGGCTTGGATCGCCTCCCTGCGGCGCAAGCCCTTGGCGGTGCGCACGCGCCCTCCGGTGACCGTCCGGGAAGGGGAGACCTTGGAGCTTGTCGTGGAGCTTTCCAATGCGGGAGCTCGGGACTTGGTGGAGGTCGGGGTGCTGGCGGCCCGGATTCCCGATGCGCTGGGATCGTTGCAGGATGGCCATCTGGCGGGTGATCTCGCGGCGGGAGCGGTGGTGCAGATGCCGCTGCGCTTTGCCGCATTGCGCCGGGGGCGTTGGAGCTTGGCGGCTCCGCTGGGTTATGCCCAAGAGGCGCTGGGGTTGGCGCGCAGCCTCGTGCGGACCACGGGACGCCTGCCGTTCCTGATTGCACCCGCACGAGTGCCGGGGCTCTTTCCGATGCCCGATCCCGATCGTGGCGCGTCAGGTGCGCCGGGGCTTGGCGAGGAGGGCGAGCCTTTCGGGATCCGCCCGTGGCGTGAGGGCGACCGGTTGCGCGACCTGCACCACCGGGCTTGGGCTCGCACCGGTCTCCCACATGTGCGCGAGCGCGAGAGTCCGCGCCCTTCGGGGGTGCAGCTTGTGGTGGAGACCGGTTGTCAGAATCTGTCCGAACGGATGCGGGTCGAAGACCTCTTGCGCCTGGGTCTGGCTTGGGCGGAAGAGCTTGAGGCACGTGGGCGGCTTGGCGGTTTGCGACTGGACGGGCAGGCCATCGGACTCCCTGAAGGGCCGGGCCGCCGGGAGGCCTTGCTGGGAGCCTTCGCTTCGCCCCCCTCGCCGGGATGGTCCCGCTGGCATCGCACCGGCAACTTGATTCTTCCCGAAGCCTCCGACACGCCGTTCCGGGTGGTCGGAGTGTGCGAGGAAAGTCTGGTGCGATGGGTCGGCTCACTTGCCGGGCGGCGGGCGGTGCAGGTGCTCAAGGTGGTCGAACGGCCCCGTGTCCGCAAGGATGGCGTGCAAGAAATCGACCCGACTGGCAAACCGGCATGACCACCGCGCGTTGGACCGCCCGCACCTGGTTCCTGCCTTGGCTCTTGTGCGGGTGCGCACTTTTTTCCAATGCCATGGCCTCGCCAAGGCTTCTGCCGCTGGTGCTCTCGCTTGCCGTGTGGGGCGTCGTGCCTCTGCGGCGCGGCCCGTTGGCGTTTCGTCCTTGGCGCAGCCGTGTCGTGGCGATCGGTTACGCTCTTGCCGTGGCGGTCGGACTGTTGGCCCCCGGCAACTCTCCGTGGGCCGTGTTGGACCTGCCCGCCTGGGCCTTCCTGGGCTTTGCCTTGCACCAGTTGCTGGCTCAGGGAAGCGGGGGCTCGATGGCTTGGTTGCGCCTGCACAGCCTGATCGCGCTCCTGTTGCCGGCCTTGCGGACCTCTCCGGAAGGCCTTGCCGCCACGGTGGCATGGCTTGCCCTTGCGTTGCCTGAACTGCGCCATGCCTCGGTTGTTGCGCTGGGGAACCGGGCGCGTCCTTGGCGGATGGCCTTCGGGCTGCGCGTGGTCCTTGCCCTGGTGGCAAGTGGATGGGTGCTTGCCGGGGCGGGGAAGTTGCGTGCGGGCTGGACAGGTGGGGGATTTCAAGGCGGGCGCAGCGCGCTGCCTGGGCTTTCCCGCGATGGTGCCTTGGGAAGTCTGCGGGATGCGTACGGCTCGGAAGCCTTCGATGCCGTCGCCGCCCGGGCGTGGGGGGAATCCGATCCGGGACCCTTGGTCGGGACGGTCTTCCAGACCTATGCGCGCGGACGATGGCTTCCGTTTCCGGATGGCCCTGCCCTGGGGAGCGACCGCAACCTCGGAGAGGCCTCGGTGCATTGCCTGGAGGACGACCGGATGGAGCCTGCGACCCATTGGATCCGCCCGGCGACCGATCCCCAAACGGTGCCTTGGAGTCCCGAGGGGAGCGCTTGCGTCGCGCTGGTGACGCAAGAGCTGCGTGGCAACCGGGTGGGGAATTTCACGGCCTCCGACATGTCGCCCTCGCGAGGGTGGCATGTCTTTGCCCAACGCGTCCACGACAGCGTGCGGCATGCGGCCGACCTGCGCCTTCCCGGCGATCTTGCCGGTGCCTTGGATTCAGCGTTGGTCGAAGTACGGGAGAGGGTCCGTCCCGAGGACCCTCCCGGCGACCTGAGGCCCGCTCTTGGGCGTTGGTTCGATGCACGCTTCCGGTATTCCTTGGATCCCGCCTTGCGGCCGGAGGAAGACCCGATACGCGGCTTCCTGCGCACCCGCCAGGGCTTCTGTGAGCACTTCGCGAGCCTGTCCACCCTGCTCCTGCGGCGTGCCGGTTGGCCCAGTCGCTACGTGAAGGGATGGTCAGCTCCGGAGCCCACCGGGGAGGGGATCTGGACCTGGCGTCGCGGCATGGCCCATGCCTGGGTGCATGTCCTGCCGCCTGGCGGCACTTGGCAACGCTTTGATCCCACTCCCGCCGGAGACGTCCCGAAGCCCACTGCGCCAGGACCACTGCGGCGCTGGCTCGAACGGGCTCAAGCCTCCGGGCAGGCGCTCTGGCACGAGGTGCGCGACGGTGCGTGGCGCGAACGCCTGGATGTGCTGGAGCGGCTGGGCGACCTGCCTTGGTGGCAGATCCTGCCGTTGCCCTTGGCTGCGGCTCTGGGGTGGTTCTTCTGGCGCCGTCGGAAGCGGCGTGGTCTGTCAGTGGATCCGTGGGTGCTGCGGCTGCGTCGGGCGGAGGAACGGCTGCGCCGCCGTGGCCTGGTGCGCGCGCCCGGCGAGACGGTCTCCTCCTTCCGGGCCCGGATCGGGATCGGCATCGAGCCCGAGGCGACCGCAGACCTGGACGCCTATGTGAAGGAACGTTTCCGCCGGATTCCCTGAACCGGGTTCCCATTGAGGTTTTGACAGATTCTGTCCGGAGCCAAGGGTGCGTTCGCACCGGCACCTTGAGCGGGTGAAGGCGACGCTCGCAGGTGTCGATCCGCCGTGCAGGCAAAAGAAAAGGCCTTCCATGGAGAGGAAGGCCTTCGATGCATCTTGTGCGGGCGGATCGTTCAGTTGGTCGTGTACTTGCCGTTGTAGAAGAGCTGAGCGCCGGTGAAGCTCACGGTCCCGCTGAACTCAGGGCAATTGTCCCCAAGCATCGCGTGGATCGCCCATGGGGTCAGGGCGAAGTCCGCCGATCCGGTGCTCGTGGCCGTCTTGTATGCGGAGTTCGTGCTCTGGGACCAGCCGCTGACCTTGAGGGTTCCGCTCTTCAGGCTGTACAGGCAGTCGGTCTCCGCATCGGGGCTGTAGGTCGCCATGACGGTGAAGCTGGAATCGTCGCCCTTCCAAGTCCCCGTTCCGGGCTTGGCGTTCATGATCACGCTCCACTGCGGATAGGTGGTCGAGGAGGACGAGGAGCTGTTGGATGAAGTCAGCATCATGGTCGTGTCGGTGTAGATTCCGGTGACATTCATCTTGAAGGGAACTCCGGCGATGGTCAGAGTTCCGTTCATCTGCGCAGCGGTGCCGGTCGTATCAATACCGGGATCCGTCGTGTCCGTACCCGGACCGGTGGTGCCATTGATCACGAAGGCCGCTGTGGTCACGGAGCTGGAGGCTCCACCCTTCACGGCGATGGCCTTGATGGTCAGGCTGACGCTGATGGGGAGAGGGACGCTTGCGGAATAGAGGAAGGTGGTGGGGTTGGTCATGCTCGGGACGCTGCCATCCAAGGTGTAATAGATGCTGGCTCCCGCAGTGGGGCTGGAGATCCTCACCGATTGGGCGCTGGAATAGGTGCCACCGGCCGGGCTGAAGACGGGGGCGGCGACCGCCGTGGATGAGCCGTTTCCGGTGGAGTCCTTGCTACCGGAAGTGTTGGTGTTGGGGCCCGTGGAGGCGGAACTGCTCGAATCACAGGACGCAAGCATGAAACACGCGAGCGAGGCGAGGTACAACGGGATCTTCTTCATGGGTATCTCCTGGTACGCTGAGGGTTCAAGGCGCACGGCAAGGCGTGTGCTTGATGGCCGGAATTGAGGTGCAAATCGGCCGTGTGTGGAATCGACTCAAGGAAAGCAGAAAATTTCCATCCATTTGTCAAGATCATTCCTGCCCGATTCGAATGGTGTATGGAATCACATCGACATGGGATTGGGCCCATACCCGGATGTCCATGCCGTTGCCGGTGAATCCGGTGGGGCCCGTGGTTGTCACGCTGCGGAAGCGATAGGTGGTCCGGGTGCCGTCACTGGTGATCTTGACGCTGCTGCTGCTGGTCGTCCCGTTGTCGATGTGCACTTGGAGAGGCTTGGCGCAATCCACCACCATCACATACCCGGTGTCCACGGGGGTGGAGGGAAGGGTGAATCGATCCACATCCAAGGCGGTCAAGGTATGGGATTCCACGGAGTCAAGGCTCGGGGTGTGGCTGTAGAATCCATCCGGTTCGTAGGCGTCGCTTCCCGTCACCTTGGTTGCGCGGATCGAATAGTTGCCGACGGTCCCCGACACTCCCGACAGCTTCAGGATCGCCTCGGTGCTCTTGAGGGAGACCCAATTGCCTGCGGCGTTGTCGTAATACGTGTACTTGAGTCCGTTGGGGATGAAATACCAACCGCCGCCGGATGCCGCATCCGCAGCGTCCAGGTCGAGGGAACGGCCGGTGTCGTTGACACTGGAGAGCTGAAGCTTGGCGCCGGCAAGGTTGTCGCCACTGAGGGTGAAATGCACGATCGTGCCGGTGTCGATGGGCAGGCGGAAGGCGTCCACCTCATTGCTCACCAGGGTGCCGCCCAGCGCCGGTCCGTCGATGCTCAAGGCTCGCGCGGTCGCCAGGGTGCCGTCGGGTTCAAACGCATCGTTGGAGATCGGCCACACCCGCAGCTTTGCCGGGTTGGGGGAGGCGAGCTTGAGTTGGTAGTGGGTGTTCTCGACAAAGATCCGGACCGTGCCGTCCTTGGCGGCCGTGAAGATGCCGTTGCTGTCCTTCGGGACGGTTTCGCTGCCGGCAAGCACCTTGTCCATGTCGAACACGTACCCGAAGGCGGTTTGGGCTCCACCGGAGCGGATCGACCAGGCATAGCTTTGTCCGGCCTTCACGCGGATCAGGAACGCGTCCGACTCCCCGTCGTTCAGCAGGGCTTGGCCAGGCGTGCTGTCGGCGGTCAGGGGCGTCGGCTCCAGGGTTTCCAGGCTGTCCCACGCCAAATCCTGTGCGGAGACGGAATACCAGACCGGGGCCGTGGCGCCGGCCTGAACATGGATAAAGACAAATCCTGTCTTTGCCACCGGGAAGAACACCTGTCCGGTGCGCGTGTCCTGTTGCGCCTGAAGCAGACCTCCTTGGGGCTTGTCCGTGGCCGCGACGCCGTCATACGCTTCCCAGCTGGTCGATTCCTTGCCGGAGTCGGAAACGACCTTCAAGGCGATGTTGCGGCCGGCGGTCACGGGAACCTTCATCCAGTCCTGGTCACCGGACATCACCCAGCGGCGTACGGGGTTCCTGCCCGGCTCGATGAGTGCCGCTTGGGCGGGCGAGCCATCGGACTCCAGCGGGTCCACGGGCAGTGCGGTCTCCGTGGCCATGATCCGGTACCGCAGGCGCGAGTCGATGGACCAAGCCCGGGTGGTGATGAGCAAGTTGACGCTGTCCGGGGTGAAGGTGCAGGATCGGACGACCAGGCTGTCGCGCTTGGGGATCTCCCGACCCATGGAGCCTGCCTTCGCTTGGATCGCCCGACTGGAATCGAGGTTGAACAGCTTGATCTCGTGGCAGGTGTTGCCGGTGAGCATCAGACGGACCCGGTCGGTGTCGTTCCCGTCCAAGGCACGCACGAGATCCAGTTGCTGCGCCTTCACCCGCATCGCGTGAAGGGAGTCGTTGTCCGGTTCGCCGACATCGGGCACGAACCGTTCCTCGATGCCTTGACGGGAGGTGATGGCCAAGGCGTAGCCGCCGGGTGTGCTCGAGCTGATCTGGACATGGACCTTGCCGCTGCGTACGCAGGGAAAGGTATCGACCGAGACGCTTCCGGTGCCGGTCTTGGTCGCGATCGAACCCAGACGCTTGCTGGTCGAATCCCCGGTCCACAGGAGCGGAGCCAAGGACTTGAAGTCGTGGGAAAGGCGGATGACGTAGGTCTTGCCGGAGTCCACGGGGAAGGTGATCCAATCGACGTCCGAGGTGGTTTGCCAGCCATGCAGGGTGCGGGCTTGGACCGTGCTGTCGGTGGGGATGGATTTGGCGGTGACCCGGGAATCGTCGGATTCCCAACCATCGGCGGCGTACCCCCCGACGGGGACCCCTGCCGTGCGCGTGATGCGGATCCGATAGCGTACGCCCGAGTTGTCGGTGCCACTCACCCTGATCCGGAAGGTCCCCTTGCCGAAGCTGGGCCAAGTGGCCGAACCGTAGGCCAGCGGGATCACCGTCGCGGAATCGGATCCGAAGACCTCGAGGCTCGAGGCGTACATCTTGACGCTGTCCATCACCTCCACCTTGTACGTCCAGCCCGAGTCGGTCTCAAGGCGGAACCAGTCCTGGTCCGGAACGGTGCCAGTGTGCAAGGTCCCCTTGATCCAGCCGTCGGCGACCGTGACGGCATGGGCAAGGTTGCGGGTGCTGTCCGGCTCCCGTTGGTCAGGCGGGATCACGGTGGAGGGCAGGCCGGATTTGACGGATTCCGTCACCTGGACCACGGAACCTCCGGGCGCGACGATCCGCAAGGTTCGCATTCCCGTGGACAGGGCGGGGAACTGGATGGTGACGGAGTCCCCGCCGCTTTGGAAAGGAAGAGCCGTGACCCAAGGGCGGCGTCCCTGTTCATCCAGGATGAAAAGGGAGTCGGAGGCGCGAATGCCCTTCACCTTCAGGGTGTAGGTCGTCCCCGAGTCGGCATGGAAGGTGACCGAAATCGCTGACGCACTGTCGGGCTTCCCCGGAAGGGTCCGGGAAACGGGAGTCGAAGGCGAAAGCTCGGCAGGAGCCTCTGCAACCGGAACCTGCACCGGACTCTCATCCCCGCAGGCAAGCAGCAGGCTGAAGCCAAGGAAAACAAGTGCGGAACGAAAAGGACCGGGACGTGCATTCATAGTGGACCATCATGGTTCGAAGTGGCGGAAAACCTCGGGCACCAAGGATATAGAAATTTCCCTCTTTCCGCCAATAGATCCGCCTACGAGCCCCCACATGGCTGTGC
>JBDKGV010000178.1:0-7336 GCA_039798005.1 Fibrobacterota bacterium | reverse complement strand
GAAAGTCCTGACCATGAGCTTGCCAAAGTGGTGAATTAGACAGATTCTGTCAGCGATTGACCCACACGAAAACGGGAAGAGCCGATCTTTGCCGGGCGTGGATGCGGCAATCCTGTTCCGCCGACGCATGAATTTCCTGTGGAGGATCGATGACACTTGTTCGAAACTTGGCCGTTTCCCTCGCCTGCCTTGTCGCCTTTTCCCAAGCCGCCCGCAAGAACCTTCCGACCATCGGAGTCAGCGTCTGGGTTCCCGACTCGTGGGTCGAAGTCCAGTCCAGCCCGACCGATTTCTACTGGCAGGACACCAGCGCGACCGGAATGCGTGGCCTCGTCGGCATTGCCGCCTACGACAGCGCGGCGATCCAAGGCACCCGCAACTGGACCCTCCTGCGCACCCAAGCCTTGAAGACCACCATCGAATCCGACCCGATGAGCATTCTCTACGCCGTCGACAGCATCGGCCAAGATGGTCATTTCGCGATGTACATCAATTCCGTGATGGTGCCGGACACCTTGGCCATCGGGATGCACGACCGCTTCACCGCATGGGGCAAGACCGGTTACCAGCTGTACGCCTATTCGGATACCGCCGATTTCTTTCCCAACTACGGGTTCTACACGGCCATGCTCGACAGCATGCGGCTCGACAACGCCTTTTCAGGGCTTGGAATCCAAGGACGTGGAGCCAGGTATTCAAGCGCCTTCTCGGTGCGCTCCCGTCCGGATGGAAGCGTGGATTTCAAGTTGACTCCAAGGCAGGGCCTTGAGGGGACCCATGAACAGAACGCCACCGTGGTGGTCACCGATCTCCGTGGCCGAACCGTGTGGACCGCACCCTTGGGAGCGGCATCGACCACACGCTGGACACCGACTGCCCTCGGCCCCGGAACCTACCTCGCCAAGGTCTCCCGCAACGGCACTTCGCTGGGAACCTCCACGTTCCTGCGCCTTCGCTGAAGCGGGGATCGTGACGCGCGGGCTTGCGATCCTCCTTTGCCTTGTCGGCTTGACCCATGCCGACGGACCGCAGTGCGCCGGTTCCTCCAAGGCAAGGCTCTCGATCCTCCTCGACGGCTCCGAGACGACCACCGACGAGGACGGCTGCGATCCCGGCAGCGTCTGCTCCGGATCCCATGGGTGCCTGCCACGGGATTCCGTGGTCGCCCGGCGAGAACCGGGCGAGGATTCGTTGCGTTTCCTCCGGCGGGCCGGCAATGCGCTGACTGCCCAAGGGCGGTCCGCCCAAGCCGTCCCTCTTCTGCTGCGCAGCATGGCTCGCCGAGAGATGCGCGACAGCATCCGCTTGGAGCTGGCCCAAGCCCTGTTTCACAGTGGAAAGTTCGAGGAGGGTCTCGAGGTCAACTACGGCTTGGACTCGGCCAAGGCCCCGCTGTTGGAAGCCGTCCTGCGCCAACGCCGGGATTTTTTCACTTTGCTCGACATGCCCGATGAAGCCGCCAAGGCGGAAGCCCGACTGATCCTGTTGAATCCCGCCTCGAAACCCGCCTCGCGATGGCGCCCACGGGTGAGGGTGGGATGGCAGCTCTCCCGAAGCGACATGGTCCAGGACACCGACACCTCCGGGCTGAAGGACCTGTTCACCCAGTGGCTGCATGGTGAGGGCAGCACCGAGTCCCAAGGCCCGGCCATCAGCCAGAACCGGATCAGAAGCACCTTGACTCAAGGATGGTCCCAGATCGGCAATGCCCGGCTCTCGTGGTCAGTCCCCTTTTCCGACTGGATCGCAAGCCTTGCCACTTCCGGCTCGGCCGCGTTCACATCCGACCTCTCGTCCCTGCGCTGGACCAACGGCACCGTCCAAACGGATCTTTCCCACGATGTCCTCGGGATCTGGACCACGTTGGGGGGATCCTTCAGCACCACACGGTACACCGGAAGCAGCGGTTGGTGGAGCCGTTCCGAAGGCGTCAGCCTGAGACTTTTCCGCGACATCGACCAAGGCTGGCTCTCCGCCCAGTTCGGAACGACCCTGCAATCCACGGCATCGCAGCCCGATGGCGTGTGGAACTGGCAGTCTTCGCTCGGGGCGTCCCGCAAGGTTCCCTGGGTGCCATGGCTTGAAGCGGGCATTCAAGGCTCGCTCCTTGCCAGTTGGCAACCGGCGAGCGAATATGCCACCGGTCTGCGGATCCATTGGGCCAGCGGACTGGATGCGACGAAGTCCAACAAGGACGCGTCGATCGTCCACTACCGCGACTCGACCGGGAATTTGACGGAATCCGTCCATCCCTTCTATGGGATCAGCACCCTCACCTACCACACCGGCCGAAGTCAAGTGACCTCGCGCACCGTGCTTTCCCAACTTCTGCCCGGCCTGAACCTTGACTTGAACGCCTCGCTTCCGGCGGGATTTTCCCTCACCGCCAACGCAAGCGCGACATGGATCCATTCCCTCGGGAAGAACATCTGGTGCAAAACCAGCGGAGCCGCCACCGAGGAGGGCGATTTGCTCGTGTGGGAGGACACCAAGACCGGCAAGCGCTACCTCTTCGCAAGCGCCACCTCGTCCTCGAAGCTGGAGGAATTCCAAGTCCACGAGGAGTCGCGCACCGATCTCCTGACATCGCTGTCCGTGGGCACCAGCTGGAGTTCGAGACTGCTGGGAACCTTCGCCATCAGCGCCAACTGGAGCTGGGCCGAGATCTCACCCTACGAGCTCGATCCCACCTCGCGCTACCGGACCACGGGCTGGTCGACCGCATGGAGCCGGACATGGTGACGCCGCGCGAGGGCATGCTCGCCCTGCTCCTTGCCTTCGTGCTGGCCGGATGCGACGACCTGAAGGAGCGAGGACGCATCAACCTCGAGCTGGGGGACTGGAACCGGGCCGAACGCTGCTTCGCCCAAGCCGTCGACGAGGACCCGGACGACCTCGAGGCCCGTCTGGGACTGGGCAAGGCCTTGTTGCAGAAGGCCCAAGGACTGGCCGCCGACCATCGGGACAAGGCCGCGGATTGGGATCTCGCGGTGCGTGAGCTGTCCGTCGCCACGGCAAGCAAGTCCGATTCCGAGGTCTCGGAAGCCCTGTACCAGGCTCGCGTACGAGCCGCCCGCAGCTGGGCGCGGGAAGGGGACACCTCCGTCGCCTTGGGGCGTCTGGAGGGATTGCGTCTGGCCTCTCCCGAACAGACCGGAGCGCGCAACATCGAGGCCATCCTGCGCTTCCGTCGCGGAGAGTATGAAAAGGCCACCGCCCTTTTCGAGGAGAACCACTCCATCGATTCCAGCGACGTCTCGGCCTGCTACAACCTCGGCCTGCTCTATTGGCATCAAGGGAAGCTCGACCGTTCCGCGCTCTATCTTCTCAAGGCGGCACGCCTTGCGCCACAGGATGCCGAAATCATCTACTGGCTCGGCAAGGTCAGCGGAGGCGGTTCGTGACCTTGCAGCTCCCGCCCGACTTCTCCGGTCCGGTGGAGATCGGACGCGGACGCTTCGGGGTGGTCTACCGGGTCCGTCAGGACGGCATCGGGCGCTGGATCGCGCTCAAGAGCCTTCCCGCCTCGGCCCGCAAGGAAGCCGAGGCCGAAGCCCGGAGCATGGCCTCCATCGGCCTTTCCGTCCTGCCGACCATCCACGGCGTCCTGATCCACAAACGGCGGGTCTTCGTGGCGGAGGAGTGGCTCCAAGGCCCTTCGCTTGCCGACATCCTGGAACTCGGCCCCCTTGAGGAGACCCCTTTCGAATGGGCCGCAGCGATCTGCGAAGGCCTCGCCTCCTTGCATGCCGCCGGCCTTTCCCATGGCGATCTCAAGCCCGCCAACATCCTGTGCACCATCGATGGTCGCATCCGGCTGGTCGACCTGGGCTTTGCCCATCACCGCGACAGTCACGCCAAGATCCACGCCGGGACTCCCGCCTATCTCGCGCCCGAACTCGGCTCCGACGGCCTGACGGATCCGCATGCCGCCGACCTGTGGGCGCTGGGCATCGTCCTGCACGAACTGCTGTGCGGCGTGCGGCCTTCCGCCCAGGAGATTCAGCGCGGACTGCCCCGGCTTCGCAAGGACCAGACCGCTGAATGGGCCGAACTCGTGGCGCCCTTGCTGGCAAGCACACCTTCGCAGCGCCCTTCGGCCCGGGATGTGGCCGGCCGGATCCGGATGCTCCAAGCGAACGGTTCCCCGTCCCCGCGCCACTTGGAGCTCGCCAAGCGCCTGTTCGCCCAGAAGATGGCCGCATCCTTGCATCGCGCCGCATTGATCGCGATGAAGGCGTCCAAACCCGAACAGGCCTTCGCCTTCCTTTCGGAAGCGCTCGAACACGATTGCGACCACGCCCCGTCCATCGAACTGCTGCCCCGGATCGATTTCGCACCACCCTCGCGGAACCGCATGAAGCTGGGCATTTCGCTTGGCCTTGCCCTGTCCGTCGGGCTTGTTTCCCTGTTTCTCCTCACCCGGAACAAGCCCTCGCCGAACGGCTCCCGCATCGCTCCCGTCCTCACTCGCGAGGACTCCGGAATCCGGCTCGAAAGCGCCCCGACCCTTCCCCCCTCGCAAGACTACGATCTTCCGCTTCGCGACGATTCGCACGCCGGCGAACGCTCCCTCGGTTCGGTCGTCCTGGAAGGCTTCCCCGCCGGCAGCCGGTTGCAGGCGGGTGACACCCGGGCGTCCCTGACGGGAGCGGCCACGCAAAGACTGTCCCTGCCGATCGGCCGGCAACGCATCGACATCACTCACGAAGGCAAGCTCCTGCATTCGGAATTCCACGAGCTCGTGGCTTTCCAGACCTTGGTGCTCAGGCCTGACCGGGCCGGAAAGGACTCGCAATGACCATCACCTCCGGCCCCTGCATGCAACTTGAGGAGAACGGAAAGCTCCTCACCCGTTGGGACCTGGAACGCCGCCTCGTGTCCATCGGATCGGGTCCGGCCTGCCAGATCCGCATCGAGGATCCATCGGTCCGGACGCTCTGTGGCTACGTGCTTTTCCAGATGGGCCGCTACCGGATCCGAAGCCTGGATCCCCGGGCAGGTTTGCGCCTCAATGGAGCCATTCTGGAAGGCGAGGCCGACCTTTGCCCCGGTGACATCGTGGAACTGGGAACCAAGCGCCTGCGGTTCTCCCAGGGGAACGAGCCGGCATCCGAGTCGAGCCCGCGGGACGTGGATTTCCTGGCAGGCCGGGAATCCGGGGAGATCCGCCAGATCATGGCGGAATCCTTTGCCGCGGTGGCCAGGATCCTGCGCCGCCATGAGCCCGATGCGGCCCTGGTGGAGATCGCACTCAGCGCCGGACGCATCCTTCGTTGCGACGGAGTGCGCCTCATCGTGAAAGCCCCCGGGGACGCGCTCTGGAAGACCTTGGCCAGCCATCCCCAAGGGGCCGACCCCGGCCGGTTTTCCGGAAGCGTCCTGCGCATGGCCCAGGAATCCGGAACCACGGTCCATCTGGGTCAAGCCGATCTCGCCGGACTTCCCGCCGCCGAAAGCGTGATGCTCAACGACATCCGCAGCGTCCTTTGCGCACCGCTCGAACTGACCGGCCCCGAGGACGGCTTCCTCTACATCGATCGATTGGCCGGGCACCCCCCGTTTGAACCCGCCGACCGCGCCCTGTTCGAAGCCTTGCGCGGCCTTTTCGGGGAGCTGGTCGAGGCGGTGCTGCGCGCTGATCGCCAACGCCGCGAGATCGAATCCCTCCAGAACCGCGCCTCGGGGGAAGGCAAGGACCTGATCCTGCACGAGAGCGAGGCGATGCAGAAACTTCTGCGCGAGGTCGCCCGCGTAGCGGGAACCGAGGTGCCCGTGCTGGTGACCGGGGAAACCGGTACCGGCAAGGAGCTGATGGCTCGCCACATCCATCTTTCTGGACCTCGCCGTCCCCATCCCTTCGTGGCGATCAACTGCGGAGCCATTCCCGAGACCCTGATGGAATCGGAGCTGTTCGGTCACGAAAAAGGCGCCTTCACGGGAGCCCATTCGACCCACGCCGGCCTGATCGAGACCGCAAACAGCGGCACCCTTTTCCTGGACGAGATCGGAGAGATGCCGCTCTCCCTTCAGGTCAAGCTGCTTCGCGTGCTGCAGCAGGGCGAGATCGTGCGGGTCGGCGGCAGCCAGACCATCCCGGTGGACTTCCGCCTGGTGTGCGCCACCAACCGCAACCTCAAGGACGAGGTCGCGGCCGGACGCTTCCGCTCCGACCTCTTCTTCCGCATCAACGTGATCGAGATGCGGTTGCCGGCCTTGAGGGAACGCGGTCGGGACAGCCTGCTGATCGCGCACCAGCTCGTTCACCGGTTCGCAAGCCAATACGGCCTGGGTGACAAGACATTGGGCCGATTGGCCGAAAAGGCAATTCTTGAGCACCGGTGGCCAGGCAACGTGCGCGAACTGGAAAACGTGATCCACAAGGCCGTGATCCTGTCCATGGGCGGCCTGATCTCGCCGGAGGACCTGGGACTGGGAGGTGGCACCGAAGGCCTCATGGAACTGGGTCTGGAAAGCGATCTCCAGATGGCGGGCTCGCTTCGGGCCGTCCGGGACCATGCCGAGAAGCGATGCATTGAAACCGCCCTGGAGACGGCACGGGGCAACATCAGCTTGACGGCACGGATGCTGGATGTCGATCGCAAGGTGCTCATGCGGATCATGGAACGGCTGGGAATCCAGGCCGATGAACACCGGCCCGGCCCCTGATTGGGGCACTGCACCCAGGGCTCGTCCGATTCTGCCCCAGCATTTCCTTGGAATCCTATCGAAATCTCCTGACGGACCTGTTGAAAATCGATTGGCACGACACTTGATCTATTGAAAGACATACGGCCAACCGGCCCTGAACAACCAACATTGGAGATTGAAATGAAGAAGCTCATCGCCGCCATCGCCCTTGCCACCGTCGCCTCCTTCGCTGGCGAAGCCCTCGAAATGCCCAAGGCTCCTCCGGCACCCCCTGAATTCAACTTCGGCGCCAAGCTCGACTCCGTGATCAAGGCCGAGCGGGACGCTTGGAAGGCCGACTCCGCCAAGTACGCCGGCTTCGCTCTGAAGGACAGCGCAAGGTTTGCAGACGCCACCGCAAAGCTCCCGGACTCCATCCGCACCGAGATCAAGAAGCATCAGGCCGAGATCGAGGCCAAGGTCGCCGAGTTCCAGAAGCTCAAGGGCACCGAGATCAAGGTCAAGCTGGACTCCCTGCACGCCATCCAGAAGGTGCGCCGCGACTCCGTGATCGCCAAGCTCCCGGTCGAAGTCCAAGCGAAGATCAAGGCACACGTGGCTGAGATCGACGCCAAGCGCACTGAAGTCAAGGTTCGCGTCGAAGCCAAGCGCGCCGACATCGAGAAGCGCATCGAAGCCGCCAAGG
>JBDKGV010000177.1:0-7350 GCA_039798005.1 Fibrobacterota bacterium | reverse complement strand
TGTCGGTGCTTTCCATCAATTCCAGGAAAAGGTCGCGCCTGCTGGGGTCGACATAGATCTGTTGCGAGATGTCGCGGATGGAATCGATCATCTCCTGGGGACCGTCAAAGCCGTAGATGTGCGCAAGAGATGGGTTTGCCGAGAGATATCGACCTTCCGGAGTGCTCTGGAAGATGCCTTCGATGGCGTTTTCAAAGATCTTCTGGTATTTGGATTCGGCTTCCCGCAGGGCGGTTTCCGCAAGGCTGAAGCGGGTCACGTCCTGCATGGTCACGACGATTCCAGCGACCGGAGGGTGCAATCGCAGGTTGGTGAGGCTGCCTTCCATGTTCAGCCATTGACTATGGGAATTGCGCAACCGGAAATCGCAACCAAGGGTGAGGTCGGGGTACTGGACAACCTTCCCGAAGGTCTCTTCCATCAAGGCAAGGTCGGACGGATGAACGTGGTCTGACAGCTTGGTTCCGTCAACCCCAAGGGGCCATGGCCGAGACAGCGTTCCGTCGCGGGATTGACCCAAGTCACGACGCCAGATGGATCGAGCAGCAGGATGGATTCCCGGACGCACCTCGAAAGGCTTGTCCAGAGACCAGCCTCTTCAGTCCGGGTTTCGGACGAATGTTCCCGTTGATCGATGATGTGAAGAGCCTCCGCGACAGTGCAGGGCTTATTCTACCACATCAGGCCTGGATGGGGCAAGAGTCAATCAAGAGACGCAAGCCTGCTCGGTGCAGGGAATTGGCTGGTCAGGGTGTGCAAGGCCGCACGGCCTTGCGGGAACCTTATCGGGCGGCCTGGCGAACATCCATTTTTTGGCGGATCGATGTCACGGTTTGCTGAAATTGTGCCATCAATGTGTTTGGCAAGGGCGGAGGAGGGGGCGTGACCACCTTGAGCGGGTCGACAGGAGTTCCATTCTTCCAGAATCGGTAATCCAGATGGGGACCGGTGGACAGCCCTGTGGATCCGACCCAGCCGATCAACTCGCCTTGCTGGATCCTGCCACCGAGGTTGACTCCTTTGGCAAAGCCCTTGAGGTGCATGTAGCCTGTCATGCAGCCATTGTCGTGGCGGATCTTGATGGTGTTGCCACCCCCCCCGCCCCAGCCTCGGGTGATGACGGTGCCATCCCCAACGGCAACCACCGGGGTTCCTGCCGGCGCGGCATAGTCGACTCCGAAGTGAGGGCGTACGATACGCAGCACCGGATGCATGCGAGCCCCGGTGAAGAACGAGGAGATTCGGGAAAACTGGAGGGGGGCCCGCAGGAATGCCCGCTTGGCAGGATGCCCTTGGGCATCGTAGTAGCCGTCGATCTCCCCTTGCTTGAAATGGAAGGCTTCGGAAACGCTCGCGCCTTGCTGAAAGCGCACCGCGTGAATCGTTCCTTGAGCCACGGCCTTGCCACCGACCCGGAATTCGTCATAATAGACGCGGTAGGCATCCCCGGATTGGAGTGTGAAAAAATCGACCTGCCATGCCAGGATGTCGGCCACTCGACCCACAAGCGCCGGGGAGTGTCCTTTCGAAACCAAATCCTCCCAGAAGGACGTCGCGATGGTGCCGTCGACGACGCGCTGGACGGTGTCCACCTTGAGAGGGATCAGGCTGACCTTGGGGAGCGAGTCAAGATCCATGCGCAAGAGCGTCATGGGGTCGGGGCGGAAGACGAGATGCTTCAGGCGACCGGTGAGCGAATCGCAAAAAAGTGTCGCGGAATCACCGCTGCGCAGTCGACGCAGATCGAAGATTCCTTTGCACGCTTCGGCCAATCGATGGGTCATGCCGGCGTCTTGCCCGTGGGACGCAAGCAAAGTGCCCAGTGTGGTTCCGGCTGGCAGGACAAGATCTTGTGTTGTGAGCTTGGAAAGGATGATTCCATGCCGTACAGGTGGGGGTGGGGGGGCCTGGACTGGTTTCGCATCTTCATCGCGGCAGGCGACGAGAAGGCAAGCGAAAACCAGGGCCGCACGAAGGTGTGGAGGGCTGGACATGGGTGAAAAGTAGGGCTCGATGTGCAAATGCGCTGGACACTTCCGGAGTCAAGGAAATGCAGAGATTCGAAATCGGGCCTTGCGAGTTGCGCAAGAGTCGCTAGACTTTAACCATGCAGCGCTATTTCCTCTTGCTGGCTTTCCTTTTGGGCATGTTCGTTCCTGCCCAAGCACGCTCCCCTCGTCCCAAGGCCGCGCCGAAGCCTGTACTCGTCGATACGGCATTGGTTTCCAAAGCCTCGGACTCCTTGAACGCAGTAGTGCCCGCTGTGGTTGTCGATTCCGCGGCGATCAAGGCGGCAGAAGACAGCGTCTTCAAGGCTCGCGCTGCGGCTCGACGCGATTCGATTGCGGCCGCGCGTGAAGAAGCCGGGAGCTCCGTCGAGTGGCGGGCGGTCTCGGATTCCGGGGACGCAGGGACTGCGCCGAAGGTGGTTGGTCCCGTGGCGACGATCGAACCGGCCGTCGTGTCGCGGCCGATCCAGCGATCGCAAACGGCTTTTCCCGAAGTGCCTCCTGAGCAGGAGTCGAAAATCCTGATGTGGACCGGAATCGGATTGGCCATTGCCGGTTTGGTGGCCTTTTTTGCGATCAGTGGAAGTGGAGAAAAGCAGGCGGAGGAAGCCAGTCTGAATCCGACGACGGATCCGACGGCCGGAAACAACGATGCCAAGACCCAGAAGACGATGACGATCAGGTGGTCCCATTGAAAAAGCTTGCCCTCATTCTGCCCGTCCTGTTCCTTGGTTGCGAGGATGTCACCGGTATCCGCACCGTCAAGTCCGTCAAGTCGGGCAAGGTCGCGCTGGCTCCCCGGGTCATGGATGCTCAAGGAGCGGATCCGGCCCAAGTCGAGCTGGTCCATGTGCGGCTGACGATCGGGGTCAAGGATTCGGTCGTGATGGACACCACCTATCCATGGGCCCTGAAAGCCGTATCTCTTGAGGTGCCGGTTGGGCAGCCCTATCAGCTCCTGTTGCAGGGGCGCAATGCCGATGACCCGAAAGACGTTTGGCGCTGGTCCGGGGCCGTGAAGAATACGATCGATTCCACCGACGAGACCATTTGGGCCGATACGCTCTTCATCAGTCAGATCAAGGCCCCTGCGTTCACGGCGGCGGCGGGAACCTACCAGACCTCCGTCAATGCTGGCGTTTCGGCGTTGGCGGGGGATGTCCTTCGCTTCACGACCGATGGCACCGACCCGACTCCATTGTCGGCGGAATTGACCTCCACGACCAGTGTGAAGACCACAAGCTGGCTGCGCGTGCGTGCCTTCCGTACCTTGGCAGGCGGCGTCGTGCTTGCCAGCCAAGCGGCGGAAGGACTGTTCACCATCACGGACAAGGCGGTTCCGCAGGCACCTTCGCTTTCCATCAACGGCTCGATGATCGATGGGGGAAGCTTTGTCGTGCCGACCGAAGTCTCCATTGCGGCTCCTGCCGGCGCGGTGGCGGAGTATTCTCGCGACGGATTCAGCTTCAGTCCCGTCAGCATGGGCAAGGATACGATTCGCTACAGCCAGACTCTGCTCGTGCGCTCCAGCGCATCCAACGGTTCCGGTGTGATCAGCCCGGCCCGGGCGGTGACATTTCATGTCGCACCGGCCAATGTGACGCCTGCCGTGACCTTTTCCGAGCTGGGCGGGACCTACCGGACCTCGCGTCTTGTGGGAATGAACTGCGCCAAGCCGGGGGCTTCGATCCAGTATTCTTGGGACGGAGTCAATTGGATGGATTACGTGGCGCCGGTTCTGGTCTCCGAAAAGAAGACCTTGGTGACCTTGCGGGCCCGCGCGAAGGCTGGCGATCTGCTCTACTCCAGTCCCATTTCGTCGGTGAGCTTCTACATCGAACCTTGATTCCTTCCCGGGAGCTCCTTGGGAAAGGATCGTCTTGAGCGAGATCTGCGGTGAGTCGGAGTGCGCTTCGATGTTGTTTGGTGTGTCGGGTTTTTGAGGAGTCGCGAAGGCCTTGACACTTTCTAGGATTGTCAAAATGCGAAGATTGCTTCCTCTTCTGGCCTTGGTCACCCTGATTTCAGTACCGGCTCTCCTGTGCTTCATGCCCGGTGAAGGGGATGCGAAGATCTTTCGTGTCGCGCGCGGAGAACCGATCTCTTCCGTGGCTCGGCGATTGGAGTCGGAGGGGGTGGTTAAGCACCGCCTGCTTTTCCGTGCGGTGGCGCGCCTTCGCGGCTTGGATCGCGAACTGCGCCCGGGGCGACGGACCTTGCCGGCCGATCCGTCGCTGTGGAGCGTCGTCGATGCCCTGCGCCAGAAGCCTTCGGCGATCAAGGTCTCGATTCCCGAAGGCCGGACCTGCTGGGATATCGGCGGCATCCTTGAGCACGGAGGTCTGACCGACAGTATGGAGTTCGCACGGCTGTGCGAAGATTCCGCGCTGGCCCGCGAGGTCGGGATCCCCGCTCATCGGCTGGAAGGCTACCTCTTCCCGGACACCTATCTGTTCGACGGGTCCGAAAGCCCGAAGGAGATCGTGAAGATCATGGTCAAGCACTTCCGCACCGTGTGGAAGACTTTGGATACGGCATCCTCCGCATCGCTCAAGGAGTTGGGGCCGACCGGTCTCTTGACGCTTGCAAGCATCGTGGAGCGCGAGGCTGCCGTGCGCGAAGAGTCGCCGCTGATCGCCGGGGTGTTCTACGGACGCTTGAAGATCGGGATGACCTTGGGGGCAGACCCCACGGTGCGCTACGCCCTGCGCAAGTTCACCGGAGGCCTGACGGTTTCAGACTTGGCCGTGGAGTCGCCCTACAACACGCGAAAGTTCCCCGGTCTTCCGCCGGGGCCGATCTCGAACCCTGGACGCGAGGCGTTGGCTGCGGCGCTTTTCCCCAATACCGGCAAGGGTTACCTCTACTTCGTGGGGCGAGACGATGGCAGTCGCAAGCATGATTTCGCCAGCGACTACAACGACTTCCTGCGTTCCAAACGCGCCGCGGCGCGCTTGCGTGCGATGAGCGGGCAAGAGGCTCCCTGAGGAGCCTGCCCACAAAAAAGCCCCTGCCGCATCGCGACAGGGACTTTGCATTTCCGGAACCCGATCTTGGAACTACCGGGTGATGCTCAAGGAAAGGGTGGATGCGCCGCTGCGGGCGAGGTAGAGCCCGTGTGGCAATCCCGTGAGATCAAGGCCGATCGTCTCGCTGCCGCTGCGGACCAGACGACCGGAAAGGTCGTGGAGGGAGATGGGGTTGCCGCTGCGTGAGATCACGCGGTTCCCAAGGCGGATCAGTGCGTGGGATGGTGCCACCGATGGGACGGACTGGATGCCCACGATGGTGCCGGTTGGCTCACCGTAGATGACGCCTCGTCCCTCCGTGGCCAAGAACACGCGCCCGTAGGTGTTCATGTCACCGACGATGTGGTGGATGGTTCCGAACTGGTGCTGGGCATCGTTGATCCGGGTCCAAGTCTTGCAGGAGTCGTCGGAGCGGAAGAATCCGCTGACCCCACCGACCTTGCCCATGATGTAGACGCTGGGGAAGGTCTTGCCGGGAGCCGCCTTGCCCACGCCCACCTTGAAGGCGCTTGTGACTGCGGCGAGCTTCGTGAAGGAGCTTGCGGAGCTCTTCGAGAGGTAGAGACCTCCGCCGCCCCATGCGTGGTCGCCGGCGACCAGCACATGGCCCTCGTAGCCGGGAACGGTCACGATGCTCGAGTTGCCGGACTCCCAATCGTCGAGCTTGATGACGGTTCCGCCCGCGGTGAAGCTGGAACCGGCGTCGCTGCTGGTCAGGACGGTTCCCGAGCCGAGGTCGAGCACGTACATCTTCTTGGGGTTGACACGGTCGGCCACGGGCGTGGCGGTGGCTGCGGTGGCGGTGCCGCCGGTGCTGGCGGTCCAGGTCGCTCCCTTGTCCTTCGAGACGAAGGCGCCTGTCGAGCCAAGGGCGGTCCACACGATGGCACTGCCGTCGGCGTTCACGGCGATGCTGCGGATGCCGCCGCCACCGTTCCAGTTGTTCGCCTCGGAGGCGGCGCTGACCCCGGCGGGCTGCTTGGCGAAGCCGCTCCAGGTCTTGCCGCTGTCGGTGGAGATGCTTCCCACGGTTCCGGCGGCGTTGGCCGCGTTGTGCGCCTTGACCAGGATGGACGGATTGGACCAGGCGATCTCGATGGCAAGCGAAGTGCCCACATCGGGAGTGTGCGAGGTGGCCGGTGCCGTGGTCAAGGATACATGGCGGAAGCCGCCCTGGTCACCCATGGCCGAGAACAGCGCCGCGTTGGAGGGATGGCAGACCAGCTGTTTGGGCACGGTCTCCTCGAGGTTCGAGTCGGCGGCGTACCAGGTCGGTTTGGCCGAGAGCAGGTTGCGCGTGCGGTACACGCCGTAACCGGTGCCGAAGAGGGCGACGGTGGAATCGAACGGATCGATCTGGACGCTGGCCAGCCAGTGGGGGGTGCGGACGCTCTTCCAAGGGGCGAAGGAGTTGTCCAAGGTCCCGGAAAGTAGGGTGGATGTCCAGGTGGCGCCGTTGTCGCGCGAAAGCCAGACGTCATCGCCACCGGCCCACTTGTCCACGGAGCTCACGACCATGCGGCCGGGATTCTGCAGGTCGATGCTGGGCGTGCCGAAGCCGAAGGTTGCGCTCTTCACCGGGGACACGTCCGTCCAGGTGTCGGTCTCGGTGTTCAATCGCATCAGCTTGCCGGAGGTGATGCCATTGGGGCCGAGGCCGTTGTTGAAGCTGACGTAGAGGTCTTTCCCCGAGATCGCACCGGCCGAGGGGATGAGGCCCGCCGGAGTTCCGGGTACGACGGACCAAGTGGCTCCGCCATCCTTTGAGCGCCACAGGGCGGCGGCCCCTGCGTTGGACTTGTCCATGCCCACGTAGATGGTCTTGGTGGCGCTGCCGGTCGTGCCGCTGGATGCGTCGAACAGGGCGAAGGTTCCGTTGCCGACCGGGCCGGTCTTCACGGAATCGAACGAAGCTCCTGAGTTCGTGCTCATCCACAGGGCGCCCTTGAGGGTGCCTTGGCTCACACCGTCCTTCGAGGAGTCCCATGCCGATCCGGCAAGCAAAAGAATGCTTCCCTTGTTGGGATCGACGGCCAGGCGCTCGCCGGTGCCGCGACCGTCCAGATTGCCGCCGTTCTTGAGGTGCAGGGTGGTGGAGGTGAAGGTCTTGCCCGTGTCCTTGGAGATCAGGACATGGCCGTATTCGCTGGACCAGGCGTTGGAGTACTTGCCGGAAAGCAGGTAGACCTTCGAGCCGTCGTTGGGATCCAGGGCGATGGAGAGGATGCCCATGTCATCGGAGACCGAACCGATCCAGTCGGTGATCGGGGTCCACGAGGAGCTTGCCGGATTCCAGCGGTAGGCGCCGCCCA
>JBDKGV010000176.1:0-7442 GCA_039798005.1 Fibrobacterota bacterium | reverse complement strand
CACCTTGAAGCTCACCGGAGTCCCCAACCGCAACGCGCCCGCCTTGGCTTCGGGAACCGAAAGCTCCACACGCAGCGGGCGGGAGCGGGTGAGGCGCGCCAAGGTCTGCCCGATCGTGACCACCTGGCCCACGCTGACATTGCGAAGGCCCAAGCGCCCCGCAAACGGGGCACGCACTTCCGTGTTGCGAATCTGGGCATCCACCAACCGCAAATCCGCCTTGGCAGCCTCATGATCGGCAACCACAAGGTCCACGTCCTGCTGGCTGACGGCCTTCAGGGCAAGCTCCTGCCGCTTGCGCTCAAGGCTGGTCGCGTACCGCTGCACTTGGGCTTGGATCTTGGCCTTCTGGGCCTGCAGCACCGCGTCGTCGATCTTGGCGATCACCGTGCCTTCGGAAACGGCACGGCCCTCCGGGAAGTTCAACTGGCGGATGCGGCCCGAGGCTTCGGTCTTGAGATCAACCTCATCCATCGCAAGCAGGGTCCCGGCACCCGAGACTTCCACGGCCGTCGAAGTCACCTTGGCAATCATGCCATCCACGATGGCGGGTCGATCGGGCTTCTTTCCGCCCTTGTCGTCCTTGACCTCCTTGGATTCTTTTCCAGAACCATGGGCACCTGCCGACTTCTCGGAACTGCATCCAAAAAGGGCACAGGAAAGCAGGGTCGCCTGAAGACTTATGACCAAGGGTCGACGAAGGTGCATCGGATTCATCACTCTCAACATATCAAGCGGACGTCGAATTGGATGTTTCGATTCCCGCAATGGTGAAATCAATTCCCGACGACTCCCCAAGGCAACACTTGTTTGGCCCATTTCACCGCCCCGTCGATGGCCGCCGCCGCCTGCAGATCCTTCTTGACGCTCTTGTCGTGCTTGCGCTTGCCTTCCGGGACCGGAGGGTCGGGAAGCAGTCCAAAGTGCGCATTCATCGGCTGGAACACCGGAGCCTTCTCGCCACGCGGGGTGGTGAGAAAGCGCACCAGGCTACCCAGCATCGATTCTTCCGGCAAGGGAATGACGGAATCCGTCAATTTCTGATGAAGCGAGACCGCCGCGTGGAACCCGGTGGCAAGGGCCTCGGTGTAGCCTTCCGCTCCGGTGATCTGGCCGGCAAGGAAGGTCCTTGGACTCACGCGCAAGGAGAAATCGCGATCCAGGAGCGACGGCGAATCCAAGAACGTATTTCGGTGCATGGCGCCAAGACGTGCAAACTCGGCATTCTTCAAGGCGGGGATGAGACCGAACAGGCGCTTCTGCTCACCAAAGCGCAAACGGGTCTGGCAACCGACCAGGTTGAAGAGCGTGCCTTCCCGGTTTTCCGAGCGCAATTGCAGGACGGCATGAGGCCAGCGCCCGGTCTTGGGATCGTCCAAGCCCACGGGCCGCAAGGGGCCATGACACAGCGTTTCCGGGCCACGGCGGGCCATCTCCTCGATCGGCAGGCACCCTTCGAACAGTTCCTTGGGCTCGAAGGGCTTGGGCTCCACGGCATCGGCCGCGACCAAGCCCGCCACGAAAGCGTGGTACTCTTCCTTGTTGAGCGAGCAATTGATGAAGTCGGTCGTCTCGCCCTTGTCCCAACGGTTGGCACGCCAGCAATGGTCCCAATCCAGCGATTCCAGCGTCACCACCGGTGCGATCGCATCGAAGAAGGAAAGACGCCCGCCGCCCACCATCTCCAGCAGATGCCGGGTCAGGGATGCCGAAGCCAAGGGCCCTGCCGCCACGATCGTCCAGGCATCCGGGTCGATGGTGGTCACCTCGCCGCGATGCAAGCGAATGCGGGGCTGAGCCGCGATGCGACGCTCCACCGCTTGGGAGAAAAGCTCCCGATCGATGGCCAGGGACTCCCCCGCCGGCACGCGCGCCTCGAAGGCGGCCTCGATCATCTCGCTTCCCCAGCGGCGCAACTCCTCCTTGAGCAGGCCATGCGCTCCCGTGAGCCCCAAGCCTTTGAAGCTGTTGGAGCACACGAGTTCGGCAAGGTTTTCAGTCGAATGCGCCGGAGTCTGCAGCAACGGCCGCATCTCCCATAGGTCGACCTCATGGCCAAGGCGGGCAAGGGTGAGTGCTGCCGAGCATCCTGCCAGGCCGCCTCCGATGACGGTAATGCGTTCCATGCCGCCAAAGTAGGCCTTGAACGCGGTATCCACCAGACTAGTCAAGACATTCGCCTATCCGGGTCGGCAGGTTCCCCCTCGGCGCCGCAGGCATGGAAGGAGCGGCTAGTCTTGGTCGCCGGTCTGCAGACGGAGCAAGAGCTCCTTGGCCTGGATTTGAAAATCCTCAGGGTCTGTGCCGTTTTCAAGCGTGTGAGTGGCGCATGCCTTCACGATCTCCGGTGAGATGGCTCGCGCCAATCGCTCCTGTGCCGCCTGGCGTGACAGTCCGTCCCTTTCGATCACTCGCGAAAGACGCACTTCCTCGGGCGCCGTGACCGCGATCACGGCATCCAGACGCGCGCAGAAATCCGGCCGCTTGGGCAGGATCGCCGCCTCCAGGAGCAATCGCTTCCCGTCGCGGCGTGTCGATTCCACCAACTCGTCCATCGCGCGATGCACGAAGGGATGCACCAGCGCTTCCAGCCTGGCAAGTTCGTTCGGGTCGGCGAACACCACGCGGCCCAAGGCCTTGCGATCCACCGATCCATCATGGCAGCGCATCCCTGCGCCAAAGGCTCCAAAGATCGCCTGGGAAAGTTCCGTGCCGGGGCCGTAGAGTCCGTGGGCCAGGCGATCGACCTCAACCGCATCCCATCCCAAGGAGCGTGCAACCTCCAGGGCCAAGGTCTTTCCGGCGCCGATCGGTCCGCAAAGTCCCACGACAAGTCCTGGCATCAGTGGGCGGCTCCCCAGTCGCGGGCGATGCCGACTTCAACCAACAGCGGAACGGACAGGGTCATGGCCCCTTCCATCAACCGTTTCACCTGCACCGCGCATTCCTGTGCCTGGTCCTCCCGCACTTCCATCACCAGTTCGTCGTGCACCTGCAGAAGCTGGCGCACCGATACTCCGCTCTCGAAGATCCAGGCATCCACGGCAAGCATGGCAAGCTTCACCAGGTCTGCCGCGCTTCCCTGCACCGGCGTATTGACCGCCATGCGCTCGGACGATTCACGGAAGGCGCGGTTCTTGTCGTTGAGCCCGCGCACCCAGCGCTTGCGCCCCAGGACGGTCTGGACGAATCCCGTCTTTCGTGCCTCGTCAAGCATCTCGTCCATCCAAGGCTTCACCCGCGGATAGGCCGCAAAATACCCTTCGATGAAGGTCTTGGCCTGAGCGTGGGAAATCCCCAACTGGCCCGAAAGGGCATGGGCTCCCATGCCGTAGACCACGCCAAAATTGATCACCTTGGCAAAGCGCCGCTGGTCGGCGGACACCTCCTCCGGCGGCACGCCATGGACCCGCGAGGCCGTCTGGGCATGGATGTCCAGGCCGTTGCGATACACCTCCAGAAGCGCCTGATCCCCTGAGAGATGAGCAAGCAGTCGCAGTTCGATCTGGGAATAGTCGGCAGACAGCAGCAGATGTCCCGGACGCGCCACGAAGCCGTGACGGATGCGACGCCCGATCTCGCCCCGCACCGGGATGTTCTGCAGGTTGGGGTCGATGCTCGAAAGTCGGCCGGTCGCCGCCACGGTCTGGTCGAAGGTGGTGTGCACTCGCTCATACTCATCGCATAGCGTGGGCAGGACATCGGTGTAGGTGCCCTTGAGCTTGGCCAGTTCGCGATGCTCCAGCACCACGCGCGGAAGCTCGTGCGATGCCGCCAGCACTTCCAGCACCTCGGCATCCGTGGACCATGCCCCGGTGGAGGTCTTCTTGCCGTGCGGCAGGGAAAGCTCCTCGAAGAGGATGGTGCCCAACTGTTTGGGTGAGGAAATGTTGAATTCGTGGCCGGCCAGTTCTTGGGCGCGCGCATCCAGACGCGCCATGTCCTGGCCCAGCTCCTGGGACAACTGCTTGAAAAGACCGGTGTCCAGGGCGATGCCCGCCTCTTCCATCTCCCCCAACACCCGCGACAGCGGAAGCTCAAGGTCGCGATAGATTCCCGTCAGGGACTCCGTCTCCAGGCGTTCCGAGAGATGGTTCCAGACCCGAAGGAGGGCATCGGCGCGGGTGCCGCACAGGCGCAAGGCCTCGTCCTGGGTCAGTTGCCCGACATCCCGCTTGGTCTTGCCCGTGCCCACAAGTGAAGCCTCGTCGACAAGCGCAATGCCAAGCCGCTCCGAGAGCGTTTCCAAGGTGTTGTTGCGCTCGCCCGGAGCCAGCAGGTACGCGGCGAGCTCCGCATCCTCACAAGGATGCGAAAACCGGATTCCATCATGCCGCAGCCGTCGGCTCTCAAGCTTGGCACCCCAGAGCACCACCGGCGATTTCTCCTCAAGGCACGGCCACAGGTCGGTCATGATCCGATCCAAGGCAAGCCCTCCCGACAGCGGGACATAGCGCACGATCCCCGGCGCCACGGCAAGCCCAAGGCCCGTCAGACCGTCCTTGCCGCGCAAGGGTGCAATGGCCAGGCGCTTGCAGCTTTTCACCTGCACGCACACGGCTTCCAGGTCGGACTCGTCGACGACCGGCTGAAGGTTGGGAGCCACCACCTTGGGGCGCGGAGCGGGCGGTGCAGGGACGTCCAACTCGCTGCCGCCAAAGAGATCAAAGGCCTTGCCCACGCCGAGCCCGACCATCACGGGGGCCGTCGCCCCGTTGCCGCGCAGCTTGTAGACCGCAGGCAACAACGCCTTGATGCCGTGCGAGAGCAGGAATTCCTCGATGCCGTCCAAATTCAGGCCGCGGTATTCCAAGGCCTCAAGCGGGGGCACGTCAAGATCCGTCACAAGCGACACCAGGCGCCGCGAGAGGTCGGCGTTCTCCCGGCCGTCCATCAGGTAGCCGCGCACCGCCTTGCGGGCGATGGAGTCGATGTTCGCGTAGATATTGTCGAGATTGTCAAATTCCGTCAAAAGATCCACGGCCGTCTTGGGGCCGATCTTGGCTACCCCGGGAATATTGTCCGACGCATCGCCCACCAGCGTCAGGTAGTCGCGCACCTGGTCCGGGCGCACGCCGAGCTTGCCCATCACCCACTCCGGGCCGATCTCCTCGGGCCGTTCCGAGCCTCGCCCCGGATCGTAGAGGCACACGCCATCGCCCACCAGCTGCATCAGATCCTTGTCGCGGGTCATGAGGTACACCGGCAGGGCCGCCGCCTTCCCCATCACCGCATAGGTCGCCATCACGTCGTCGGCCTCGTGCCTCTCCTTGGACAAAAGCGGCAGTCCGCAGGCGGCCACCAATGCATCGAGCATGGGAAGCTGGGTGACCAGGTCATCCGGCATGGGTTGGCGCTGGGCCTTGTAGGCTTCGTACATCTCATGGCGGAAGGTGGGCCCCTTGAGGTCGCGCGCCACCGCGAAATGGCTGGGCTCGCGCGTTTCCGCCACGCGCAGGAGCGCCTGGGCAAAGCCGTACACGGCGCTCACGGGCTCGCCTTGGGGTCCGCGCAAGCGGGCGCTCATCAGGGCAAAGAAGGAACGGTACGCCAAGGCCATGGCGTCGACGAGATAGAGACCCTTCATCACTTACATCCGATGCGGAAGGAGATTGACGACTTCCTCGACCGTGAGCGGAGCCTGACTGAACTGCAGGACACCACGCTCGCGCAGCGCCAAGGCCAGCTGAATATGCGAGGGAAGCGCGATGCCGCACTGGAAGAGCAGCTGGTGTTCGCTTGCCGCCACCCGGGAGGGGACGTCCAGGATCACTTCGCCATCGTGCAGGGCGATCAAGCGCTCGGAGCATGGCAGGACGGTCAAGGTGCTTGCCGTAAAGACCACGGCCGTCCCGCGACGCGACAGGTCGCGCAGGATCCCGTTGAGCAGGTCCACGCCGCTGCGATCCAGACCCGTGTACGGATCTTCAAGAAGCAGGAGACGGGGCCGGGAGATCAAGGCATGCGCCAAGGCGATGCGACGACGCTCTCCGCTGGAAAGCTCGTCCAGATACCATTCACGCGAGGTTTCCATTCCCATCGCCTGCAGGGCGTCTTCCACCCGTTTGGGGATCGCCGCGCCGCGAAGGCCCGCCAAGCGGCAGGCGCGAGCCAGTTCATCCTCGACCGTGGGACCCAGGAGGATCTTGTCGCCTTCCATGCGCACAAGCAGGATCTGCTCATCCAAGGTGCGCTCGGGAAGTTCGCGCAAATCGGCGCCGTTGTAGCGCACGACGCCTTCGGTCGGGTCCTGAAATCCGCCCATGACCCGAAGCAGCGCACTTTTCCCCGATCCATTCGCCCCGGCCAGCACCACGAGATCCCCGGGAAAGATCTCCAGGCAGATCCCGCGCAAAGGGGTGTTTCCGGCCGGATAGCCGCAGGTGACCGACTCGAGCTTGAGCAGAGGGAGCGCAGATTGCATTGGAGAAAGCTAAAAACCTGCAAGGCCATGCGACATGGCTTCCTCGGCAACCCGAACACTTGTCGAAGGCGCCGCTGGCCCCTGATCCCGCCCTGGTCGCCAATGCCATTTTAACAGGATTTGTGCATTGGCTCACCAAGCCTCCTCGCCGGCTCCAGCTCCCGTTCGTCGTGAGGTTCTCGAAGGAGGACGGGATCTGGCTCCGCCTGCGGGGTCTTGTCCCCGTTCATCCGCTCAGGCACCGTGCCTTCGCGGCGGGGCGACGGTCGGGGAGAGTCCGAGGTTTCGCTTCTGTCGTGCCGACGGCGATCTCTGTTTTCCCCATAAACAGATTTTCTTTTTGAAACAGTTGCTCTGGACCCTCCCGGTCCAAACCAGGGCCCAGGGCCACTGGCGGCCCTGGGAACCGCCACCCAGGGATGGCATCCTTGGGGACCCTGCAATTTCGCAACCACTTCGCGAGTCCTCCCACCACTCACGATCAGCAACCTTGTGCTTGCATGACCGTCACCTTGCCCCGCGCGATCAGGATCGCAACACGGGGGCCCCAAACAGGGTACTGCACACGGCCACTGGCGTGGCCATCACGCAACAGCGATCATGCGCAATTCCAGCATTGGTGCTCTCCCTTTGCCCTTTTCATTGCTTACCGGGGCATTGGAACGGCGAGTTCTTCGTTTTCTTCAGCTCTCCGCCAGTTCTTTGAGTTTTTGCAGCGCATGGGGCCACATCTCCTCGAACATTTCCTTGAAATCTTCGGTGATGTCCATATCGACAAGCACCTCGGTCCCACCGTCCTTCTCCTTGAAGGTGTAATTCTCGTGCAAGCCGGACCAGATTTGTACCGACTCGCTGGTCGTGTCTTCCGTGCCGTCATTCACCATGCCCAGATGCTCGATCGAGATGTGTTCATGCAAGCGATTTTCCTGGATGCGGCTCACCATGCCTCCCAATTTTCCCGTGGCATGGTCGGGAGCAAGAAAATGGATCTTGCTCCCTTGACTCCAATCGCCGACAT
>JBDKGV010000175.1:0-7445 GCA_039798005.1 Fibrobacterota bacterium | reverse complement strand
GAATCAGCCCCGAAGGAATTCAACCAACGGAAAATGACCTTCCGGACAGGTAGCAGTTGCAATCAGAACCAAAAAGGTTCTATTTTAAATTCGTGATCAAGCTGACCAAACAAGCCGACTATGCGATCCTCTTGATGAGCCAGTTCGCAAAGAAGGATGCCCAGCGTTCCACCACGGAACTGGCCCAGGAAACCGGCGTGTCGCTTCCCATGATCAACAAGACGGCAAAGCTCCTGTCCAAGGCCGGGCTGCTTGCCTCCACCCGTGGCGCCAGTGGCGGCTATGCCCTCACCCGCCCAGCCCAGCGCATCAACTTGGCCGAGATCATCGCCGCCGTCGAAGGCCCGATCGAGCTCACCGAATGCACCGAGGCAGGCGGCGTTTGCGAACTGGCCGGACGCTGCCCCACCAAGCCCAACTGGAACCTCATCTCGGACGCCATCCGCCAGAGCCTGGAAAGCATCACGCTTTTCGAGATGGTCCACCCCCTCTTCCTGAACGCCCGACACCGCGTCACCCCTGGAGCCACACCATGAGCGAAACCACGCCCAGCCCGACCGAAGCGCCGTCCTCCGACGCCATTCAGGAAAGCCTCGACAGCACCTACAAGTGGGGCTTCCACACCGACATCGACACCGAGATGGCGGCCGTCGGCCTGACCGAGGACACCGTACGCTTCATCTCGGCCAAGAAGGAAGAGCCGGAGTGGATGTTGGACTGGCGCCTCAAGGCCTTCCGCAAGTGGCAGACCATGGAAAACCCCACCTGGGTCAAAGCCGATGTCCCCCCCATCGACTACCAAGGCCAGAGCTACTGGGCCGCCCCCAAGCAGAAGGACGGCCCGAAGTCGCTGGACGAGGTCGACCCGGAACTTTTGGAGACCTTCGAGAAGCTGGGCATTCCACTTGGAGAGCGCGCCGCGCTTGCCGGTGTGGCGGTGGACGCCGTGTTCGACTCGGTCTCGGTCAAGACCACCTTCCGCGATGAACTGTCGAAGGTCGGCGTGATCTTCTGCCCCATCTCGGAGGCCATCAAGGAGCATCCGGAGCTGGTGAAGCAGTACCTCGGCTCGGTGGTGCCGGTCGCCGACAACTGGTTTGCCGCCCTCAACAGCGCCGTCTTCTCCGACGGCTCCTTCGTGTTCATCCCCAAGGGGGTGCGCTGCCCCATGGAGCTTTCCACCTACTTCCGCATCAACGCGGCCAAGAGCGGCCAGTTCGAGCGCACGCTGATCATCGCCGATGAAGGCTCGCACGTGAGCTACCTCGAGGGCTGCACCGCCCCCCAGCGCGACGAGAACCAGCTCCACGCCGCCGTGGTGGAGCTCATCGTCCACAAGGATGCCAACATCAAGTACAGCACCGTCCAGAACTGGTACCCCGGCGACAAGGACGGCAAGGGCGGCATCTTCAACTTCGTGACCAAGCGCGCCCTGTGCGAAGGCGAGAATTCCAAGGTCAGCTGGACCCAGGTCGAGACGGGTTCCGCCATCACCTGGAAATACCCCTCCTGCGTGCTCAAGGGCAACGGCTCGGTGGGCGAGTTCTACTCGGTGGCGGTCACCAACAACCGCCAGCAGGCCGACACCGGCACCAAGATGATCCACGTGGGCAAGAACACCAAGTCCACCATCGTCTCGAAGGGCATCTCGGCCGGACGCTCGCAGAACACCTATCGCGGCCAGGTCAAGATCAACCACGGTGCCGAAGGCGCGCGCAACTACAGCCAGTGCGACAGCCTCCTGATGGGCGACACCTGCGGCGCCCACACCATCCCCTACATCGACGTGGGCAACGACGGCGCCATGGTCGAGCACGAGGCCTCCACCAGCCGCATCGGCGAGGACCAGATCTTCTTCCTGCGCAGCCGCGGCCTCAAGGCCGAGGACGCCGTGAACCTGATCGTGAACGGCTTCTGCAAGCAGGTCTTCAACGAGCTGCCCATGGAATTTGCCGTCGAGGCCCAGAAGCTCCTGGCTGTGAGCTTGGAAGGATCCGTCGGATAAGGTCGGGCGCCTCCTTCAGGCCATCCGTTTGGAGCCGCCACAGGGGTGGCTCTTTTCGTTTCTGGCCTGTCAGGCCGGGCTGCCTGCCAAGCCTCGGCGCGGGGCGCCGGGGTCTTGGGCCTTTCGGCCGGCATCCCTGGCGCAACGCGGCATTGGCCAGATCCACGAACGACTAGCGGACGCAATGCGCCACGGGTCGCATCCCGCTCGGTCGTCAGACTCCGATGCGGTCGAAATCCTCGGAGATCCGCTCGAGCCAGGAACGGACCCTTCGGCGCTCCAAAAGGCCCAGCGTCGCATTGTGCTGCGACACCGGATTCATCGCCGCCCAAAAACTCGCGCCTTGCGCATCGATCTTGCGCATGCTGTCATCGTTGAGTTTGCGCAGCGGGAGTACCTTCGCCCCGAGCTCAAACGCACGCTTGTCCAAGCCGGATTCCTCCAGCAACTGGAACCGCTCCCCTCGAATTTCGTTCAGGACCAGCACAAGCTGCATGCGTCCTCCAAAGCGATCGAGAAAACTGCGCAGCAGCTCCACGGAATCCCGCCCGGCATCCATCACATGCCACCAGACCAGGGAGACGCCCAGCTCCTTGGCGACCTCGACCAGTTCGGAATCCTCGATCCAGTGCGAAATGGCCGGAGTGGTCTGGGCAGCGAGATCGACCAGCACGCGCTGCGATGCATTGACCGCAGCCGCTTCGACGATCCCGTCCAACGCCTCGACATTGCCCACCTCGACAAGCCGTGAGTAATCCGCATAGTACCGCAGAAGCGACGCGTGCGAGCGATCGGTGTCGAACCCGGCAAACGGCAACTCGCGATCGATCATGTGCTGAGCCAGAAGCCGCGAGACCAGCGACTTTCCGACCCCACCCTTTTCCCCGCCGATGAAATGGATCTTTCCCATTGAGCTTCCTTCCCTTTGGCAATGGAGCCTTTTGCTGACGATTGAAGCGAAAAAAGCGCCCGGAAAGGCACTCCCCACGGCAGCCATTCACGCCGCACCGACCGGAGGGACTCCGACAAGGTAAACTGAAACACGCACTAGGACTTGATTCGTCGAACTCCAATGCGGTACACTGATCCCATGGGAACGAGAGATCCATGGATTTCACGGGGTCTTGGAGCCGCTGCGGCCTCGGAGGCGCTGCTGTTGCTTGCCATGATCGGCGTGTCGATGGGGATTTGGATCCCGACGGACATGATGCGTCCCTTCCTCGCCGTGCCGCTTGGCCTGGGCCTCCTTGCCTTGGCCGGCACCGCGCTGGCACTCAAACGGATCCGGTCCACCCCGCCGGATCCAAGCGACGCCAAGGACGGGAATCCACCCGACCTGCTGCGTTCGATCATGGGTTCGACCAGATACCTCGTCATCAGCACCGACCTCCAAGGCCTCATCACAAGCATCAATCCCGCCGCCGAGCAGGAGCTTGGCTGGACGCTGGAAGAACTCAGGTCGCTTGAGGCGACCCCGGCGATCCTTCACGACCCGGAAGAGGTCGCCGAACGCAGTCGCGAGCAGAACATCCGGTGGAACACCGATTTCTCGCCGGGATTTTCCACGTTCTCCGAACCGGCCAGTCGGAAGGAATTCAACGAGATCGAATGGTGGTACATTCGGCGCAATGGAACGCGATTCAGGGTCATCTTGTCGATCACGTCCATCCTGGATTCCGAAGGGGTCATCATCGGCTACTTGGGGGTCGCCCGCGACAAGACCGCCGACCTTGCCATGGAACAGGAGCGCCGCTTGCTTCAACGCGCCGTCGAGGCATCCCCGGCGGCCGTATTGATCACCGATGCCAACGGGATCATCGTCTACGCCAATCCGGTCATCGAGACGATCTCCGGTTATCCCCGCGAGGCGCTCATCCAGCAGCCATCCAGCATGCTGGAGTCGGAGCTGAACGCCCCGGACCTTGACGAGGACATCCTTGCCACCACCATGCACGGCGACAGTTGGCAGGGGGAGATCTGCAATGCGCGGAAGGACGGTCAACTCTACTGGATCGACGCCACGATCTCCCGCATGAACGACAGCTCGGGAAACCTTGCGAATTTCGTTTGGGTGATCGAGGACATCACCCAGCGCAGACAGGCGATGGAGGAGTTGCAGAAGGCCAAGGAGAATGCCGAGAACACCGCCTTGGCCAAGACGGATTTCCTCTCCACCATGAGCCATGAGATCCGCACCCCGCTCAATGCCTTGGTGGGCATCTCCAATCTGCTGGCAAAGAACGAACCTCGCGAGGATCAACAGGAGAACATCCGCATCCTGCAGACATCCGGCCAGCACCTCATGGCGCTGGTGAACGACATCTTGGATTTCTCCAAGATCGATTCCGGTCGACTGGAGCTCGAGCACACCGTCTTTTCCTGTCGCGACCTGTGCCGGAGCGTCACGGGAAGCCTGCTGCCCCAAGCCCAGGAAAAGAACATTTCTCTCGATCTTTTCTGGCACGAAGGCGCCGTCGACTGGATCAGTGCCGACCCGGTCCGCCTGCGGCAAGTCCTCACCAATATCATCGGCAATGCCATCAAGTTCACCCACGAGGGCGGCGTGATCTTGCGTGTGCGGGCAAGCGGCCTCCTTGAGGGCTTGAGCGGGCTTGAATTTTCCATCAACGACACGGGCATTGGCATCCCACGCACCATGCTCCACAAGATCTTCGAGCAGTTCTCCCAGGCCGAAAGCTCAACGACCCGTCGGTTTGGCGGGACTGGACTCGGCCTTGCCATTTCCAGTCGCCTCGTGGATGCCATGGGAGGCGTACTCTCCGTCAGCAGCAGCCAAGGAAAAGGTTCGACCTTCACCTTTCAGATCATGGTTCCGCTGGCAAATCCCCCCTTGGAACCCGATGCCGCACCCTTGGCACAACCCACCACGACCCTCGCAAGCCGTCGACTGCTCTTGGTCGAGGACAATCCAGTCAATACCATGGTCGTAGGGCAATTCCTGGACCTGTGGCAACTGGATTGGTCACACGCCGAAAACGGACAGGAAGCCGTGAACATGGGACTTTCCAAGCCCTTCGACATCGTCCTGATGGATCTGCAGATGCCGGTCATGGACGGCTACCAAGCCACCCGCCACTTGAGGGACGCGGGTTTTTCCGCACCGATCATCGCCTTGACGGCCTCGGCATTGAATGATCGACGCCAACTTGCCATGGAACTGGGGATGGATGACTTCGTGACCAAGCCCTTCGTGCCGGAGGAGCTGGAAGCCAAGCTCATCTTCTGGCTGACCCACGGCAGGAACGGCAAGAGCATGCCGGTCAAATAACCACCGGAAGCTTGGCTGGAATCAGGCGGCCTCGAACTGATGTTCGACGGTCTTGCCTTGGAGCTGCTCCAGGATCTCGGAAGAGAAGCGGAAGGCCGCAGTGCGACGGCGCGGAAGGAACACTTCCTCGCCAGTATGCGGATTGCGGGCAGGTCGAGGTTCGCGATAGGGAGCACTGAAGCGCCCGAAGCCGCGCAGCTCGACCGTATTGCCGGTTTCGAGATGCTCCCCCACCAAGCCAAGGAAAGTCTCCAAGACTTTTTGAGCCTGCGCTTGGGTACAGCCCTGCGTCTGGGAAGCGTGTACCGCCAACTGGAGTTTCGTCGTGTTGGACATCCAAAACAAGATAACACCAAGAAATGCTCGATTGCAATCCATATCTTGTGGTAAACCCCACTTCTCCATATGGACAACTCAGTTTTCAACATCCCCGCCCGGAACAAGTATCTTGGGAGAATCGTGCCTTCCATCACCAAATACCTTTGGGTCCAGCTCAAGCCCTACCGCCTCCCGGTCCTTGTCGGCATCGCCTCGGTGTTTGCCTCCACAGCCTTGGACCAAATCTCCCCCATCTTGCTTTCCAATATCTTGGACGGATTGCGGGCCCATGCCCCGGTGCAGCAGATTCACCAGTGGCTCTTCGTGATCCTGGGCTCGGCCGTGATCTCTGCAATTCTCCTCTGGACCCAGCGATGGACCGTGATCCGCGCTTCCCGGGCCATCGAGTACGACATGCGCAGTCGCCTCTTCGAGAAGTTGCAACGCATGCCTCCCGCCTTCTTCGACGCCCGATCGACAGGTGACCTCATGAATCTGGTCACATCCGACCTGGATCGCGTCCGTGATGTGGTCGGGCCGGCCATCCTCCATCTGTTCCGCACCGGCGTCGCGGTGATCTGGTCGGTGTCCACCCTGTTTTACCTGAGTTCAGAATTGGCGATGTGGGCACTCCTCCCCTTGGCCCTCACCCCGATCCTTGCCAATCGCGGCATGGCCGCCATGCACAGGTCGTTCGCCCGTATTCAGAAAAGCCTCTCGGAACTCAACACCTTTGCCCATGACACCCTGACCGGCATCGGAGTGGTCAAGGGACTTGGGCGAGAGGCCGTCTTCGAGGAGCGCTTCGTGGCCCGTTCCGAGGACCTGAGGAAGCTTGCGATCCGGTCGAGTTGGGCCCAGGGCATCCTCTGGCCTGCCATCACCGCACTGGGAGGCATCGGCATCTGCCTTCTGCTGTGGCGAGGGAGCCTTGCCGCCAGCCAGAACCTCGTGTCGGTGGGCACCGTCGCCGCCTGCGTGATGGTCTTCTTTCGCCTGCAGTGGCCAATGGTCGGACTGGGATGGGTGACCAGCCTGTTCCAGCGCGGCATCGCATCCCTCGAACGCCTGGATGCCTTGGAGCGCGAGATGGACGGGTTCGAGCGCTCGGCGCACGAAGGTTTGACAGATTCCGTCATTCCACCCGCAAGGGCCGGAGTCCCGCTCCTGGATGTCCGCAACCTTTCCTTCCGGCATCGACCGGAAGGCCCGGCGGCCTTGGTGGACATCTCCTTCACCCTTCAGGAAGGCGAAGGAATCGGCCTTGCCGGTGGTCCCGGATCGGGAAAGACCACTCTGCTTGCCCTGCTTTCCGGCCTGCGACGGCCACCTGCAGGCACGGTCTTCCTGCGTGGCATCGACGCATCCAGCCTGCAACCCGAACATGTTCTCAAGCTTTTTGCCTTGGTCCCCCAAGACGGCTTCCTGTTCTCGCAGACCATCATGGAGAACATCCGGATGGGGCAACTTGCCGATGCACCGGAATTGCCCGTCGAAACCTGGTCGGTGCCCGCCGCATTCGACCAGGACGTCCCTCAAATTCCGGGAGGATACTCCGCAGTGCTGGGGGAACGCGGCATCAATCTCTCCGGCGGCCAGCGCCAGCGCTTGTCCCTTGCGCGCGCCCTGGCCAAGGATGCCGAGATCCTTCTCCTGGACGACACCCTGTCCGCCGTGGATGCCACCACCGAGGCGCGGATCCTGGACCACCTGACACCGATGCTAGCCGGTCGGGCAAGGATCGTGACCAGCCACCGCTACAGCGCCTTCCGCATGGTCGACCGCATCCTCGTCCTGCAAAAGGGAAGCATCACCGAAAGGCGCTGTAGCGGT
>JBDKGV010000174.1:0-7468 GCA_039798005.1 Fibrobacterota bacterium | reverse complement strand
AGTTCGACCCGATCGAGCACGGCAACGTCACCGTCACCTACACCTTCCTTCTGGAAAATGCCAAAAAGGAGAGGCCATGAAAACCGCACTGCGCATCTTCATCCTTCCCGCCCTCGGCTTGCTGATCCTGTCGGGCTTTGGCATCCGCCAACTGCTCCAGGTGGAGGTCCACGAATGGGGCATCCTCGTGGATTCAAGCGCCACGGCGATGCAATCCTCCCTGATGGTCGATCGAAGCGACAATCTGGTCCGGCCCGCTTCGGCCCGGTGCGATTCGATCTTCCGTGCCCGCTTTCCCATGCGGCCGATCATGCCCGGCTGGGGCGGCATGGATTCCAGGATCCCCGTCCTGACCTTCCACAGCCACCTCCCCATCCCGATGACGGTGGGTGTGCGCATCCCCGGAGGCGCTCCCACCGAGAGCTATCCGATCGGACGCAAGGAAGGCGAATCCATGTCGTGGAAGATCCGGTTGGGCTCGCCCCTGGGGACCCGCTTCATCGGCGCGCCTGACAGCCTGCAGTTCCTGGTCAACAGCGAGGTCGCAAGCCTCACGGCCTCCACCGGCGAGACCTCGACCTTCCTCTTCTACGAAGGCCGTCTTCCCCGCCAAGGGGGACTGGAGATCGTGCCGGTCGGGAAGGATTTGCTGCGGATCGTCAACCGCACCGGCGGGCGCATCCACGACATCTGCGTGGAACGCACCATGGCCGGAGAGACGCTCACGGCCTGCCTTGCGCACCTGGACCCCGACCAAGGAGCCGTCCAGGGCGAGACCCCGCTCCTGGGCGCCCTTGCCATGGCCCTGCGCACCGGCCTTTCAGAGGCCGAGGGGCGCGCCTTCGAGAAGGCCTGGGAAGGGTTGCGCACCCAGCCTGACGACCGGCAGACCCGCTGGTCGTACCGGCTGGACCAGGCCACCGCCGACCGCATCATGCCGCTTTCCTTCTCGTGGCCCTTCGTGACGACCCGACGCGCCCTTGTGGTGGTTCATCAGGAGGCCGCGCTCGACAAGGACGGCTGCCCGGAAGGCTTCCTCCCGAGCCCCGTCATGGGCGAGATGCTCGACCCGAACGACGAGAACATCATCGACCAGATCCTGGCCGGCGGAAGCTCCCGCTTCAGGCCCGGCCGGACCGCCAAGGGGGAGCCGCGGGGCGAGCTTCCCTAGGACAAAATTTGTCAATGAATCACCTCGCAGCAAGCTGCGAGGATTCCTCTGGCCAGCAATTCCGGGAATGAGGCCACGAAGCAGGCTTCGGGGAACCGGACCCGGAGAGATTCGACAGAATCCGTCAAATCAAACACCACCGCCGGGCGCCGAGGCGCCCGCAACACAGGAGAACAGCCATGATCCGTCGCGTCAAGATCGATACCGAGACCACCGAGGGGGGAAACCTCAACCTCACCCCGTTCCTGGACCTGATGATGGTCCTCATCCCCTTCCTCATGCTTTCCACCAGCTTCTTTGTGGTCGTGGTCACCACCGCCAAGCTCCCCGCTCCGGTCAGCTCCCCCAAGCTCGTCCCCGTCACGCCTCCGTTCGATCTCGTGGTGCAGATGCCCAAGGATTCGATCAAGGTCTTCCTCAACCCGAACGGATCTGACGAAAAGCCCCTGCTTGCGCTCCCGCTCGACGGCCAAGGCACGAACGAGACGGCGCTTGCCCGCTTCCATCAGACCCTCGTGGAGCTCAAGAGCCGCTTCCCCGGGGAAACCCGCTTGGCGCTCGATCCGGCCGGCATGGTCCCGGTCGAGCACCTGCAGCAGGTGATGGACCAGGCGACCCTGCACAGCGACAAGGACGGAGCGCTCTCGGGCAAGCCCCTGTTCCCGAACATCGCCCTGAAAGGAGTGTACGCTCCATAGGACAGTCTCCCGGGCGCCTCCCCTGCGCATGGTTGCGGCTCCCTCCCAAGTTGGGAGGGCTGGGGAGGGATGGAGCCTTCCGAAGGGGGGGCGGGCTGCCTGCCAAGCCTCCTCGCCCTTTCGCAGAGACGCCCCGACGGGGCGTCTCTGCCGGGCTGCGGGGTCTTGGGCCAAAGGCCGGCATCCCTGGCGCGCGAAGCGCATCGCTTGGCAATTCCCTCCCGGACGGGAGGGGCAGGGGTGGGCGATGGCAAGCGAACGCGGCATCCCTGGCGCGCGAAGCGCATCGCTTGGCAAATCCAGCCACCGAGCTATTTTCCTCGATTCCCTCTTCACGCGAAACGTCACCCGATGCAACTCCCCAAACTCCCCCGTCCGTCCCTGCCTTGGGTCCTTCTGCTCTTCATCGCCTTGGGAGCCACGGTTTTCGGCACCTACCGTCTGCTGGTCATGGAGGTCGAGCAATGGGGAGTCATCCTCGATGCCGACCCCGGCGTCCTCCCGTCAACCAACGGAATCCGCCTCAGGAACCCGCTGTCCACCGACATCCGCTGCGATTCCCTGTCGCTGGAACGCCTCTATCCGAGCCCCCAGGACAGCCAAATGCGTCGGCTCCGTATCGCCGGCATCAAGGATGGCGCTCCCAGCCTTCGTCTGGACCAAGCGTTCCATGGCCGCCCCACTTTCATGGTTTCCAACCAATGGAGCTCCGCAATCCTGCCTTCCCTGACGGTCCGTTCTGCGATCGCTTTGCCCTTTCAATTGACGCTGGACTTTCCAAGCGGCATGACGATCCTCTCCCCGCAAGGCAGCCTGGCGTCTTGGCGTCTGGGGCCCATAATCGGTTTGAATCCCCTTTCCAACACGAGACCGGAAGCCACCGCAAACCTTGAAGCCCGCAACCGCATGCTGGTCTTGGGGCGCGACAGTGTCGGGTTTCTTGCCTTTGAAGCCAGCATCCCTTCACCCGGTCGGGTGGAGATCCTCAATCGCGGCGCGGATACCGTGTGCTTCGTGAACCGGGGCAAGCATGTGCTCCACGACTTCGCCGCCATCGCCACCGCCTTCCAACCCGGGCGCGGGGGACGTACCCCACGGCTCGAACCCGGCCAGACCTTCTGCCTGACCGAAACCGGAAGACTCCCCGACGCCCGGACCTATGCGTTGGGCCGGGAACTTGGAGAAGTGCAGGCCCGCGCCTTTGCAAGCCGCTGGAACGAGCAGCAGATCGATTTCCTTCCCCACCCGAGCGTTCAATGGTGCGCCTGGCTCGATCCTGCCGCCTTGGATTCAGCCATTCCCCTGCACCTTGCCTGGCCCTTGACCCGGATCCGGCGCCATGTCCTCCTGGTGCATCGCGAATCGATCCTGGACTCCAACGGTTGCCCGGAAGGACGACGCTTCCTTGACAACTCCGAGCCGAGCGAAAGCAGGACGATTTCCTGGGGAAGCGTCATCGGCGACATGCACAACGCCTTGAGCGATCCCCCGAACCCTCGGCTCCAGCAGACTGCCATGGAACACCAGATGCGGATGCAGCAGGGGACGGACGCACCAAGGATCGGGCACAATTTCCCGATGCCCGCCCTGGAGCTGGGCCAGTTGCGCTGGGAAGGGAACTCGGAACGCTCCGAAGCTTCCGTCCTGCAAGTCCTGCGCGCCCACCTCCCTGGTCTGGGACATCTCGTCCGGAAGTCCCTTCCCCTGCTTGAATCCATTCCCCACAGACGCTTCACCCTGCACTTCACCATCTCGCCCGAAGGCCAGGTGATCGCCGGCGAGGTTGTCGGGAACCTCCCCTCTCCGCTGCGCGATGCGATGCGCGACAAGGTCAGCCGCTACCGCTTCCCGGTCCTGGGGATCCGATCCAACGCGACCGTCCGGATCGATGTCAGGATCAGCGGGGTCAAGTTCCCGAAGGAGATCGGACCGATGGGCGGCTCGTAAGCACAACCCACCCACGAAACTTGTAAAACACAATTGGCATTTGTGTTTTACAAGTTGAGATCGCAAGCCGGATGCTGACCGGGAACGTCGGCCTCGACGGAATTTGACAATTTCCGTCTATTCCGGCAGTGCGATGTCCACCCGCTTCGATTGGGTCAACAGCGAGCGCAGAAGGCCCACCGAGGCGGCAAGGTCCGGGTCCTTCGGCAGGGCCTCCAGGATGCGCGGCGACCCCACCATCACGAGCTTGCACCGGGCGCGGGTGATCGAGACGTTCAGGCGCTCGGGCTGGAAGTAGAACTCGGCAAGCTTGGCCGCCCATACGGGGTCCGAGGCAGTGAGCGAGACGATCACCACATTGCGCTCCTGGCCCTGCATCCGCTCCACCGTATCGACCACGAGGTCGCGCCGCACATAGGGGTCGGGGACCAGTTCCTCCAGATGCACGCGAATCAGACGGCCTTGCGCCCGGAAAGGCGCGATGACGGCAAGCTCCTTGGCCGGTACGCCGCAGGCCAGGAACTCGGCGGCGATCTCGGCGACCAGACGCGCCTCGGGGTCGCTCTTGGTGCGCGAGGCGAAATGCGTGAGGCGCACATACACGCGCGGGGTCTTGGGGTCCACGATGGTCTCGAACCGCGAAGGAAACGAGGTCAGTTCCAGCTTGCGCTCCCCCACCGACTCATGGCTTTCCAGCTCGCCTCCGTAGAAGGCCTGGCTTGGCCACAGCGAAAGCGAAGGCGGCATGCGGTAGGTCTCGGTGAGGAGCGTATCGTGCCCGCGGTCGGCAAGCAGACCAAAGACCGACGATTGATGCGCCTTGGTGCCGCTTGCGGTGTGCAGGACCGGCGGGAGCTGGCGATGGTCGCCAAAGAACAGGAAACGCTTGCCCTTGCGCATGGCAAGCACCGCAAGCGAGACGGTCAACTGGGAGGCCTCGTCGAAGATGACCACATCAAACGCGTCCTTGCCCAACCGGCCCGAGGCGGCCGCAAACGGCGTCGCCCCCACCACATACCCTTTGTCGTGCCGGTGCAGCGGACTGTTGCGGATCGAATCGTAGAAGGGGAAGGAAAGTCCCTCCACCGGTTGGCCTCCCACCTTGGCCACCGGGAAGGTGTGCTCCGACACGCGCGCCACGGCCTCCAGCGCATTGTGGATGGCCCTGTGCGTGAGCGAGGTCACCAGCACCCGCTTGCCTTCACGCGCGAGCATTCCCGCAGCCTCCGCGAGCACCCGCGTCTTGCCCGTGCCGGGCGGCCCCTGGACAAGCGTATGCAGGTCGGTGGCAAAGCAGTGAGCCAGCGCCTCGCACTGGCTCCAGTTGAAGCCGCGCTCCAATCCGTGCAGTTCGGCAAGGGTGGCTCGGGCCAAGTCGATCTTGGGGGTCAGTCGCCCCATCAGAAGCGGCAGCACCCGCTCGCGGCCTTCGCGCGAGGCGCCCAGTTCGATCAAGGCCTCCAGCACCTGCCGGGAAAGGTCCATGTGCCCCAGGTCCAGTACCCTCAAGTCTGCCAAGGCTTCCAGGTCCATCGCCCGGTCCTTGCGTTCCTGCTCTCCCACATACAGAAGGAACCGGCCATCATCCTCGCGCTCGATGAAGGCGTTGACTCCCGGCTCCTTGACGGGGTCGCCGATGCCGATCTGCACCAGGTCGCCTTCCCGGAACCGGCTGTGGTTGCGCTCGAAGGAAACCTCGATCCAGCCTTCGTCCAGCATCTTGCAAGTGACATTCTCCAGGGCCACGCCGTCCTCGACGCGCTGGTCCAAGGGCTTCTTCCAGTCGCGCCGCACGGACCTCGCCCCTTCTTCGGCCTCATCCATCACCTGCTTGCGAAGCGCGCGCAGGAACAGGGCCATCTCGGGGTCGTGGACCATGCCTTCCTCACCGTGGTCCATGCCTTCGGTGCGCCAGAACTCGTCGCTGGAATCCACTTCATCCTTCCCGATTTCACCCATAGCGCCAACATACGCATTGAGAGATTCCACTCCTTGCGTTTTCCGACTGAAACCCGCTTTCAATCCTTCGTGCTTGATTGTTGCCTTTGCGGATGCTAATTATCTGATATAAGCATCCCAATCCGAACGAGGCACTCATGAAACTTCGAGCCTTGCCATGCGCCCTTGCGCTTTTGGCTGCCCTGGCCTGCAGCACCTACGCCGCCGAACCGCGCATTCCCCAAATCGCCGTGATGCCTCTCTCGGCCCGCTCCGTTGATTCGGGCACCGTGGCCACCATCGAGGACGCCATCGGAAGCGAACTGCTCCGGACCCGCAAGGTGCGCGTCCTGGAGCGCTCCCAGATGAACCGCATCCTCAAGGAACAAGGCTTCCAGCAGTCCGCCTGCAGCCAGTCCGACTGTTCCGTGGAGGTCGGCAAGCTCCTGGCCGTCGATCGCCTCCTGGTCGGCTCGCTGGGCCACGTGGGCTCCACCTACTCGCTCACCCTGCGCATGGTGGATGTCGGCAGCGGCGAGGTGCTGGGCTCCAGCACGCGCAACCAGAAGGGCGCCATCGACGACGTCCTGACCCAGTGTCTGCCCCTGTCGGTCAATGACCTGCTTCCCGACACCTCCCCGAAACCGGTACCCGTTCCCGAGCAGCAGGCCAAAGCGCCCTCCTCAGGCGGCTCCGTCTGGCCTTGGGTGCTGGGTGGCGTGGTGATCGCCGGAGGAGCCACCGCCGCCGTGCTCCTGATGCAAGGCGATGCGACCCCGGAGGCCGCCGCCTCGACCCCGAACACCAACATCGTCCCGACCACATCGTCCGTGGAGATGACCGTCCCATGAAGACCACCAAAGCCCTTGTCGGCATCCTTGCCGCCTTCTTCCTGAGTTCGTGTGTCGACAGCATCACGGAGACCTCCAGCCCGGGCGATGCCGGCACCCTCACCTTGGCCCCCCGCATCGTGGCGGACGGCGAAACTGAATTGCGCGGCGACAAGTTCGAGCTGATCCTGACCAGCGGCGGAAGGCCGGTCAGCAAAATCGACACCCTCTACTCCTTGGTCAAAGGACAGCGGCTGGTCCTTGGGGCCGTGAACATCGGCGACACCTTCACCATCGTGGCCCGCGCCTACGATACCCTCCCGCAAAAGGGAAGGGCCTACACTTGGAGCGGCACTTTTCACGGGAAGGCCGCTGGCGTAACCACCACGGTGCAGTCCGACACCATCCGTGTGGCAGCAGGTCCCCCCCTCAAAGTTGACACCGCATCCGGCATTTTCGTGCCCAAGGGCTCGTATTACACCACCGATGGCAAGGACCCTCGCGACACCGCAAGCCATGCCACCCAGGCCTCGAAGGACACCATCCTTCCCAAAAGCGGCCCGATCAAGTTCGCCAAGGACACCACGATCGATGGAATCAAGGTCTGGAGCCTCTTCTCGAGAGAATACCCCATCGACCCCAAACTGGCTTTTGTCGGGGAGTGGTGGGAGGAATGGAAGGACAGTGGCAATCGCATGATTACCAAGTGGACATTGAATTCCAACGGAAGTTTCAGTTACGTGGATTGCGACACTGTGAATTTCAGCACCATATCCGGATCAGTAACAGGAAATTGGAGCGCCAATGACACCACATTTTCATATACCCACACAAAAACAACAACCGCAAAAATCCTAAATGCATCCAGCGACACATTCCAACTA
>JBDKGV010000173.1:0-7510 GCA_039798005.1 Fibrobacterota bacterium | reverse complement strand
GGTGAAGATCGACGGCAATGTCGTCGCCACGGCGCGCGGAGTCGGCGTGAACGCTGCTCGAGCCGTTGTGGCTGCCGGGATCCTCAAGTTGACAAAGTCCGGATACTTGGAGGATACGCTGGCCGTCGGCAGCCTGTCCGCGAGGGGTCTTGCCAAGACCATGCTGCTTTCCTCACCTTGGGTTCCAGCGGGCGACATCGTCCGGTCCGGCAACCAAGTGAAGGTGATCGCCAAGGGGAAGAGCTTTGCGATGGGATCGAACACTGAAACCTTGGATTTCACCTTCGTCCCGGAAGGGGCGCGTCACTCCGTCAAGTTCACGCGCGACTTCTGGATGGACACCACCGAGGTCACCCAAAAGCTCTACGACAGCGTGATGACCAAGGGTTACGGGGCGGATTACGTCAAGCCGTACTGGGACGCCGAATACGGGATCGGAGACATGTATCCGGCCTACTCCATCCATACGGCAGGCGGTGTGATGCTCTTTGCCAATGCCCGCAGCAAGTTGGCTGGATTGGATACGGTCTACACCTATTCGGCCCGGGACGGGGTGAGCGGGAGCTCGGTCCTCGCGGAGGTGAAGGCCGACTTGACGAAGTCGGGTTATCGCCTGCCGACCGAGGCGGAATGGGAATACGCAGCGCGGGCGGGAACCGTCACGGATTTCTTCTGGGGCCAGGATTCCTCCGCAAGCCAACTGGACAAGCATGCCGTATGGGCGGGCAATTCCTTCGACAAGGGCCTTGGTGCGACCGGCTTCGGCAACCATCCGGTGGCCTCGAAGCTCCCCAACGCCTACGGCCTCTATGATATGCTCGGCAACGTCTCGGAATGGACCAACGACCTGACCGATTACGAAGCTTGGCCCAAGGGGGCCGTGACCGACCCCACAGGGACGTCCACCGGCGATTGGATCATTCGCGGCGGCAATTGGGGATGCTCCGCCGTCCACCTGCGCGCCTCCAACCGCACGCTTTACACGCCGGCCTACGACTTCTACTTCGAAGGGGCGCGGACGGTACGCAACGCCGACTGATTCCCCAAGGATCGCCGATCGCCCCGCAGTTCGCTCGGGGCGATTTTCGTTTCAGGAGGATTCCCGCAGGCGCTTGATCTGATTGACCCAGTGACTGGCCCACAGCACCAGAAGTGAAGAGGCGTAGGCCCATCCAAGGAAGCCGATGGCCGCGGAGAGCGGGCCGTGGATGGGGTTGAGATCCTGCCGGGAAAGCAGGAAGCGGATGAACAGGACGCGGAACAGGTGCTCCGTGACCGAGACCGCAAGCGCGGGCACGAGGCAATCCCGGAAGCTCGGGCGTGACGAGGGAAGCAGTCGCAGGAGAAAGAGGAAGGCGACAAACGAGACCGACTCGCTGGAAAGGCGGGACAGGGTCTGGATCATGGGAAGCAAGGGGAGCACGGGGATCAGGTCGTCGATGAACTTGACGGCACTCAGGCTTCCGAACATGCCCAGGATGGTGGAAAGGAAGATCAGCAGCATCAATCCGATGGCCGCAAGCAGCACGGCGGCGAAGCTTGCCCAGTGCCCTCGAAGGAATCCTCTTCGCGGCGTGTCGTTCAAGGCGTCCATGCCGTTGCGCAGCGCGGTGAAAAGACCCATGGCCGACCAGAACAGACCGATGCCGGAAATCAGGCCAAGGCTGCCGGCGGCCTCTTGCAAGGTGTCGAGGTGGGTGTCGAGAAAGTCACCGGCCACCGGGATGTGGCTGGATAGGAAATCGATGGCTTGGTTCGCCAGCTCCGGGTTCTTCAGGAATCCGCCGCCCACCATCACGACGATGAGGATGAACGGGAAGACGGCAAGCACGGCGTAATAGGCGATGGCCGCCGCACCGTCGAAGGCCCCGGAACTGGGCAGGACCAGGGCGGACCGCCACAGCGCAAGCGCGGTCATGGCCAACTCGCGGCGCAGGGCAAGCAGACGGGATTTCCAAGGATTCATGCGTGACTCCGTCGTGCGTGTCAGTGAAGGACGTCGTCGTACAGTTTGATGCCGGCAAAGACGCCCAGCACGCTTCCCAAGGTGCCCAGGAGCGAGGCTGCCATCAGTCCGCCGTCCTCGCCCAACCACCAGCCGATCGAGCCCAGGGCGGTTGTGCACAGGGCGATGCAGAACCGTTTCACGGCAGACACCGTGACGAGATTTTTGATTCGAACATGGAGCGAATGTAGTTGGTCAGTTCCGGGTTTCCCGGCTTGACTGCCGCATGATCGCAGTGCCGGCGCTCAAGGCAAGGACGGACATCAGGAAGGCGACCAGCACATCGGGCCAAGGGCGACCTGTCCAGGCGACCAGCCCTGCGGCGATCAGGATGGCAAGATTGCCGATGGCATCGTTGCGACTGCACAGCCAGACGGACCGGCGGTTGGCATCGCCCTCGCGGAACTTCCACAAGGAAAGGGCCACGCCGACATTCACGCCAAGGGCCAGGATCCCCACCCAAGTCATGGTGAACGCCTCCGGAGGAGCTTGGCTGGACAGCGATGGAACCGTGCGCAACAGGATGAGAATGCCCCACGAGGTCATGACAAACCCCTTGGCGAAGGCCGTGCGGCTTCGAGCGAGGGCGCTTCGGTTCAGGACGAACAGGCTCACCGCGTAGTTGGCCGCATCCCCGAGGAAGTCGATGGATTCGGCAAGCAAGGCAAGCGATCCGCTGTGCAGCGCCGCGAGGATCTCCACCAGGAACATGAGGAAATTCAAGGCAAGCGCCAGGATCAGGATGCGCCGGTACGGGCCATTCCGGACCGGCGCCTGATCGTGACAGGACGAATCGTTGCAACATGCCATCACTGGCCTCCCATCCGTCCCCGGGTGTTTCAGATCAACGCTTCGAATTCCTCGACCATGGCTTCCAAGGCGCGATGGCCCGCGTCCCAGAACGCCTCGTCGAGCACGATCCCCACCGAGGCGCAAGCCTGGGCGGGGTCTTCGCTCCCGCCCTTGGAGAGGAGCTCGAGGAACTTGGGCACGAACCCTTGCGAGTCTTCCTTCCAAGCTTGGTACAGGCCCAGCACCAGGAGCTGCCCGAAGGTGTAGGCGTAGCAGTAGAACCGTGTGTGGATGAAATGGGGGATGTAGCTCCAGCCCCAGGCGTAGGCCGGGTTCATGGTCACGGCATCGCCGAAGAGCGCGGCGTTCGCGTCCTTCCACAATTGACAGATCTTGTCCGAGGCAAGGAGCCCGTCCTTGCGGGCGAGGTGGACCGAAAGCTCGAACTCGGTGAGCACGTTCTGGCGGTAGCAGGTCGCCAGCGAGTCCTCGATGCGCGAGGCGAGGATGGAGCGGCGCACCAACGGGTCCGTCTCGCGGGCCAGAAGCTCCTGGGCGAGGAGCATCTCACCGAAGACCGATGCCGTCTCGGCAAGCACCAAGGGCGCGTCGTACAGGAACAGCGGTTGCACGGCGCTCTTCAGGAAATGGACGCCATGCCCCAGTTCGTGGGCCAAGGTGAAGACGTCGCGCAGGTTGCCCGTGTAGTTGATGAGAACGTAGGGGTGGTGTTCCGGCTGGGTGCCCGAGCAGAAGGCTCCGTCCTCCTTGCCGGGGCGGATCTCGGCATCGATCCATCCTTCGTCGGAGAACTTGCGCGCCAGCGTCTCGAGTTCCGGACTGAAACGGCGGTATCCCGCATGGACGGCATCCAGAGCCTCATTCCAGGACATCTTCTTGTCGACCTCGGCAATCGGGGCGTAGAGGTCGGTGTTGGACAACTGCTGCATCCCCAAGAGGCGTGCCTTGGCCTTCCAGAAGCGCTGGGCGACCCGATAGTTCCTGCGAGTCGCCTGCATCATGGCTTCGACCACGGCATCGGGAAGGGAATTCCCCATGTTGGTGCGGGTCATCGGGGAGGCGTAGCCGCGCATCTCGCCGTCGGTGTGGTGATCCAGGCACAGGCTGTTGAAGACATGCGCCAAGACCAGTCCGTTCTTCTCGTAGACGCCGAGGTAAGCCTCGTGCGCCTTGCGACGGATCTCGGGGTCAGGGTGGCGCGAGTAGGCCAGCATCTCGGCGGCGGCGCGTTCCCGAAGGCCGGTGCCGTCGTCGAAGGGAAAGACCAGCGAATTGGTGAGATCGTCGAAGAGCTGGACCAAGGCCGCGCGACCGGTGAGGTCCTTGCGGCTGGACATGCGCTCCTCTGGTTCGGTGAGGATATGGACGCGGTACTTGCGGATTTCCGTGATCAGGCGCTTGAGTCGCAAGGCCCGCGGTTCGCTCCACCACGACTCGACGACGGACTCCTCCAAGGCGGAGATCTCGACCTGAAAGAAGGAAAGCTCCGCCTCCAGCTGGGATCCCAACTCGCGCACCTGCGCCTGCAATGCCGTGGAGACGGGATTGCGGGCATCGGCGGCGTAATGGAGCGATGCGTAGTTGAACAGGCGCCACTGGACAAGGGTCAGGGCTTCGTACTCGTCGAGCATGATGCCCGCCTCGTGCGCCGGGAGGGAGGCGATGCGTCCCGCCCAACGGGCCTTCCAGACGCTTGTCAGGCTGCGGGCCGCTTCGATGTCCCGTGCCAGTTCCGCACTGTCGGGGGCGGGGTAGAAGCTGGAGAGGTCCCAACGTACGCCAATTGCGCTGGCCTGGGCAGGGTCGGCTCCGACGGAGGGATCGTGCAATTGGACAGAGTCTGTCATGACGCGACTTTCTGGAAAGGGAGGGAACAAGTTACCACTTTGTTGCGACTTCATCGCGAATTGAGTACGGAATTCCCGGCAAAATCAACCTGTTCAAGGTGCTGGACATGCCGTCGCCAGTGGTTCCCGGTCGGGAAAGTGCTTCAGGGATGGCGATCCGGATGGATCGATGCATGGCGCAACGCCTTGAGGTCCGACAGGATCGCGTCAAAGTCTCCAGCGGCCAGGCGTGCCTGCGAGAAGATCGATCCTCCGAAGGCCAGGGCATCGGCACCGGCGCCAAGGTATTCGCCTGCCGTTTGGGGGGAGACCCCGCCGCAGACCAGCAAAGGGATGTCGCGGAACGGGCCGCGCAATTCCTTCACGTAGCCGGGACCACCTGCGGATTTGGCCGGAAAGAGCTTGACCATGGCGGCTCCGTCCCGATCGGCCTCCCAGATCTCCTGTGGCGTGAAGGCGCCCGGCAGGGTCGGGATGGATCGGGCATCGGCCACCTCCTGGACAGGACGGGAAAAGCAGGGGGACACCAGGAACGTCGCGCCGGCCGACAGGGCGTCCTGGGCTTGGGTGCCCGTGAGTACCGTGCCTGCACCGACTTCGGCCTTGCCGTCGAGTTCCTTGCGCAGGCAGGCGATTTGAGCCAGGGCATCGGGCGTATTCATGGTGACTTCGATGAATTCGATGCCCGCTTCAACCAGGCAACGGGCGAGGTCGCGCAGGCTGGCGGCAGGGGCGTCGCGAAGAATTCCCAGCAATCGGGCGTTTTTCAGTCGGGAGCGGAATGCGGAGCGGAATTCGTACGTCATGGTTCAAAGTTGGACTTTGCAAACCTTTGTTGTCAAACGGTGGTTGGGTATGCACGCGGATTCCTACTCTTCCTCATATATGGGGATCGATCCCGTCATCGGATCAGAATTCGGCTCGGATGCCGAACTCGAGGAGTCGCTGCGCAAGAGCGGTGCCCTGGAGCTTGGTCGCATTGCCACCATCGTCATCACTTCCGAAGGCCAGATCCATTCCGCGAACCAGCAGGCCGGGTGGGTCTTTCGCAAGGACTCGTTCCGCCTGCCAGGAACTTGGATCCAAGAGCTGGGCATGGACAACGTCCGTGGCCTGCCGCTCTTCACGGACATCACCAACTACCTCGACACCTCCTTCGGCTATTCCGAATGGGAGCGCGACTACGCCCCGCCGGGCGAGGATGCCCTGTCGTTGCGCCTGCGGGCGATCCAGCGCGACGACCACTGGCTGCTGCTGGTGGAGGACGTCACCTCCCAAAGGTTGCTCGAGAGCCGTTTCAAGGCGATCTTGGGGACTTCGCGCGATGGCATCCTGGTCATCGACGAGAACGGGCTGGTTTCCTGGCCCAACAGTCGGTTCGGGTATTTCTTCGGTCTGAACTGGCGCCAGTTCAAGGGGCTTCACTACCGCGCCGTCGTGGAGCTGATCCGCGACACCTTTGCCACCCCCGCTTCCTTCATGGAACTGGTCCACAAGGTGGAGCAGGATCCGGAAGCCCACGCGGAAGCCGTGCTTCGCGTCGAGTTTCCGCGCAGCATGGTGGTGCAGATCTTCACTCGTCCGATTTCCAATGCGACCGGGCACACGGTGGGGCGGGTCTGGTTCGTTTCCGATGTGACGGCGTTCAAGGAGATGGAGTCCCAACTCAAGGCCGTGAATCACGAGCTGGAACGACGCGTGCGCGAGCGAACCCAGCAGCTTGAGGCTCAGAATCGGGAACTTGAGCGGGCGCGCCGGGTGCTTGAACGGATGAACGCCTCCTTCGAGTCCGAACTGGACATGGCCAAGCAAGTGCAGCAGGGGATCCTCCCCAAGAGCCTTCCCGAGATCCAAGGGTGGGATGTGGCGGCGGAATGCCTGCCCACCGGCAAGGTCGGCGGTGATTTCTACGACGTCGTGCGCTTGTCCGATGACGAGGTCTTTCTGCTGGTGGCCGACGTCTCGGGGCACGGAGTCTCCTCGGCGTTGGTGACCGCCATGGCCAAGATGGCGTTCCAGCGCTATCTGGAACCCGGCCGGTTCACGAACCTTCCCATGATCCTGGAAAAGGTGAACGAACAGTTGCGCTCGGTGATCCGCACCGACCATTACCTCACCGCCTTCGCCGCGCATATCGTCCTTTCGACGGGGCGGATGCGCTACTGTCGCGTTTGCCACCCTTACCCGTACATCGTGCGGGCCGATGGCGCCGTCGAGACGCTGGTGGAGCGTGGCGGCTACTTCCTGGGCATGTTCGACAACACCCAATATGTCGAAGGGGAGACGGTCCTGAATCCGGGCGACTTCCTTTTGGTCTACACGGACGGCCTGAACGAGAGCTTCGATCCCGACGGTCAGCAGTATGGACGCGCCCGCTTGGAGAGCGTGGTGAAGTCCTGGGCCTCCCAAGGTGCTTGGGAAGCCATGGGAGGAATCCTTTCCGACCGCGATGCGCACGCTCGTGGCCGCCTTCCCAACGATGACATCACCCTCATCACCCTGCGGCGGCTTGTCGCGGAACAGGAAAGCCAGTAATCATGCGCATTTGCGTTGCCGGCGGAGCCGGATACATCGGAAGCCACACGGCCCACCACCTGGCCGAAGCCGGGCATGAGATCGTGGTGCTGGACAATCTCCTCACGGGTCACCGCAGCTCCATCCGCAAGGGGACGACGTTCATCCATGGCGATGTGGCCGACCCGTTGGCCGCCCGCAAGGCACTGAAGGGATGCCGGGCCGCGGTCTATCTTGCCGCGCTCAAGGCCGCGGGCGAGAGCATGGTCGATCCGGTCAAGTACGCCAAGGCGAACATCGCCGGGACCTTGAACTTCTTGGAGGCGTGCAT
>JBDKGV010000172.1:0-7583 GCA_039798005.1 Fibrobacterota bacterium | reverse complement strand
CTTGTCACAAGGCCTGCCGTGGAAAAGCTCGTCCAGTTGTTGCCATTGGCCGTGGCCGTGGTGCTCATGCCCGCAGGGGTGTCCACCGGCTGGGAAAGCAGTCCATAACGCACTTGGAAAGAAACCACGTTGTCCAGGAACGGGATCCATACCGCGCTCGCCCCCGGTGCATTCCGGAAGCGCCGTTCCAAGCGGCCTTGGTTCAGGCGATAGCCGATTTCCCGGTACTGTGATCCTGCACCCGACCCGCATGTGGTCAGGACTCCATTGGCAGGAAGCTCGTAATACCGGAAATTGAGGCCATCGCCTTCGGCCATGGTGGTGCCGTTGAGGCCGGTCTCGATCGCTTCCCCTGCGGCGGAAAAGTGGACTTCCGTGCATGGGTTCAGGACGGCACGCACGCGGTTGGTCGCGGTGATGCGCGCCGCATAGCCGGCATTGCGCACCTCCTCCTCGACGATGCGCATGGCATCGCGGGCATCGGCCTGCATCTTGATCTTCTCGCGCGTGCGATTGAAATGGCTGGATTCCGTACTGAGGAGACTGATCGTGATGAGGGTGGCGATCGTGGTCAGGGCGATGGCGATCAACAGTTCCAGGAGCGAGACACCGTTGCGGTTCATCGGTAGGCTCCTGTGCTGGAGAGCGCCTCGGTCATGGCGATGCTGTGGATCAGTCCGCCTTGGCTCCAGGAAATGCGGATGTTGGCAAGCCCGGCCGCGACATCCACCTTGATGGCGGCGTTGTAGGTCTTGCCGGCAATGGTGTTGCTCGTGGTCGAATTCGGTTCAAGCGCCCAAGTGGGAGAAAGCGACAGGGAGTCCATGAGCAGGAGACCGTACGCATAGGCTTGATCCATGTGGATGTTGGCATTTTGAGCCTTGCGCGAGGAAACCACCATGCCGGCAAGTCCTGGCAGGACCACGGCCAGGATGATCAGGGCCACCAGGACCTCGAGGATGGAAATGCCAAGGCGAGGTTTCATTTGCGTTTCCATGTGGAGTTTTCCCAAGTCCAACGCTGGATTTGAAGACTGCCCAAGGTGTCCACATCGTTGTAGAGGATGCCTTCGATCCGGTTGGCGACCTTCGAGGTTGACAGGTACAGGGCGCCGGTTTCCACGTCGGGAAGGCCCCTGCCGCCGCAAAACACGATCTGGGAATTCCATGTACCGTCCCCGGATACGGCCCCATCGACGCAATTGTCCACGGCGGCACCAGGCGCCAAGCCTCCCGAGGGGACTGCGGTGGAGCTGAAGCCCGTCGCGGCGACGGGTGCCGAAGCGGGAGCGGAAACGCCGCTTGCGATCCCGAATTGCACCCCCACCGAGAGCGAGTCCTGTTTGAGCTTGGTTTCGGTCGCCTCACCGTTGTACGCGAGATTGAGCGGGGTGCTGGCTTCCCTGAAGATCTGCCAGGAGGTTCCGGACAGGACGACATAGTGGCGGATGGAGGTCTTGGCAGCCAAGGTGCGCGCCCATTGGAGATCCAGGTACAGCCGATTGGCATCGGCACCCAAACGCTGAGCCGCCAGAAATCCATTGACTTTGGGTATGGCAAGCATTGACAGGATGCCGATGATGACGATGACGACCATCAGCTCCAGCAATGTGATCGCGGACTTGCTGCCGATCCCCTTCGACATGATGCTCCTCCGTTGAGGCACGCATGCCTCGACAACCTCTCCAGGAGAGTTTATCGCTTCTTCAGGGAGGAACGCAACGAAATCTTGAACAACCGGCGTTCCAAGGTGGAACCCCGCGGGATCAGTCCGCCGGACCTTCGTTCTTCAACTTGTAGAAGAAGGTCGCGGTACGGCCACCGTGATCGAACCACAAGCGGTCGACGCTCTGGCGAGTCATGTAGATGCCGCGGCCACGCGACAGATGGATGCGATCGGTCGATCGGGGATCGGGGAGTGCATCGGCGTTGAACCCGTCGCCACCGTCATGCACGGCAAAACGGCAGGAGTCGGCGCGTACGCTCCATCCGACCCATGCCTTGCGGTCTGCACGGCCCTTCACGCCGTGTTCGATGGCGTTGGCGCACATCTCGTCAGCGGCCAGACGCAAGCGCTTGGCGACGCGCATGGGCCATCCTGCCAAGGCAAGCGAGGCGCCAAAGGCTTCGGCGGCCTCCGAGGCTTGGCGGGCATTGCGCAGGCGACGCACCTGAAGAGGATCGCCGGGGAGGAATCGCGCCAGCAGCCTGAAGCGGCGCAAGCGCGCGGGCTGGGTCAGTTCGACTTGAATGAAGGTGCGATCGTCTTCCTGCGCCGGCACCGCGTCCAAGGATTGCTCGATCTTGCAAAGGGTCTCGACCAAGGGGACGCCTTGGGAGAGCGATTCCTTGAGAGCCTCGTACCCGCGGGCGCTGCCGCATTCCAATCCTTCGTAATAGCCGTCCGTGAACAGGTGCAGACGGTCTCCGCAGCCCAGTTGCACGCGGGCATTGCGATAATCGGCATCCTCGACGATTCCCACGAAAAGGCCGGAGGATTCGAGCCGCTCCCAGGCGCCGCTGGCACGCAGCAGGAGCGGTTTGGGATGGGCGGCACGGCAGTAGACCAAGGAGTGGTCCACAAGATCCAAGATGCCGTAAAAGGCCGTCACGTAATGGCCGGGAGCCAAGCTCTTGCGCAAGTCGGCATTCATGTGCCGAAGCACTTCGGCCGGCGATTGGCAGGTCGCGGCATGGTGCTGGAAGCTCATCTTGACCATGGCGCCTTCGAAGGCGGCAGGAAGGCCATGACCGGAGACGTCGGCAAGGAAAAAGCCAATGCGGTATTCGTCGATATGGACGAAGTCGTAGAGGTCGCCACCCACCGGACGCGCAGGTTCGTACCGGACTTGAACATTGAGCCCGGGAAGATCGGGGACATTGCGGGGCAGGATGCCTCGCTGGATCTCGCGGGCCACGTCGATTTCGGCCGAGATCGCATCGGTGGCCGTCTTGAGGGCGATGTTGCGCGAGGAAAGTTCCTCGTTCAAGAGGCGAAGCCGATCGGAGGCGTCGTTGGCTCGCCTGCGAGTGAGCGCCAATTGCGTCACTTCCTGCATGTGCACCACGATCTCGTCGATCACCTGGGCGCTGGAGAGGACGGGATAGATGTGCAGGTCGAAAAGGCGTTCGCCCTCTCCCAGATGCAGGGAGATTTCGCGCAATACGGATTTTTCGGTCCGCTCGCGGATGCGCGTCAAGTCCGAGGGAACCACTCCCCATTGGGACAGGACCTCGGCGATGTCAGCCCCCAGAAGTTCCCGGAAGGAGCGTCCGGCCAAATGCAGGAAGGCCCGGTTCACGCGCAAGGTATGAAGCTTGGGATCGACCACGGCAATGGGGTCGATGTGGTCGAAAATGGCTTCCAAATGCCGTTTGGAGCGCAAAATGCGCCGGTTGCGACGCAGCAGGACCGTCCAGATGGACAAGGCACCGGCCAAGAAGGCAAGTGGGATCAGGAATGCCTGAATCACAGGTTCGCCATCAGCAAGTGGGCATCCTCCAGATTGTCGGCATAGTACCCTTTCCGGATTCCAACACGGCGATAATTCAGCTGTTCGTACATGCGGATGGCCGCAGCATTGCCTGCGCGAACCTCCAGATGGGCGATCGTCCCGGATCGCAAACGGGCCCAATCGTGACAGGCCGACATCAATTCCAATCCGAGGCGCTTGCGCCGATGATCGGGATGGACGCCGATCGTTCCGATATGCAGCTCGTCCAGCACCATCCAGCAACAAAGATAGGCAATCGCACTGCCATCGATTTCCACGATGCGATTGAATCCATCGTCGGTGCGCAACAATTCGCCTTGAAAATTGGCGGGCCCCCACGGATGCGGCTGGCACAGTTCGTCCAAGGCGGAAACGCGGGAAAGATCGCTCATCCTCATGGCGCGGATCTCATGCGTGGCCATCAGTGATGCCTCGCAAACCAAGGCGTGCGGGTTCCCAGCAGGACCTTGATCTTTCCCTTGTGGGTGATGTCGAGGTGACCGGCCTTGCCCAGTTCGGGACGCGGCTCGCCGTCGATCTGAAGCGGGATCTCCCCCTGCCAGCGGGCATGCACGCTGCGGGTGCGCCAGATGGGCAGAAGCGCGCGGGCACTGGCACGGGCCAGCGGTGCAAAAAGCGTCCCGGGGACCAGACCCACATAAGACAGGAAGGACGGGATGGGGACGATGGACAGCTCGCCATCGTCGGGGCGGGTGCCGGGAGAACGCAGCGTTCCGGCGGCGTAGCTTGAGATGTTCAGGATCAGGACCGATCGCGCACCGGCGAAATTGGTGCTGGCTTCCCCGGCATTGCCCAGATGCACCTCGAAGTCCTTCAGATAGGTCCGGAGGTTCGCAAATCCCGCCATGAAGTAGAAGAGCTTGTTCCAAAGCACCGAACGGTTGGGGTGCTGCTGCCGGTAGCGGGCAAAGCGCATGGCGACCGAGGCGTCCAGACCCACCGACAGGTAGTTGGCCATGATGTTGGTGCCGTTGACATCCCAGAGGTCCAGTTCCACGGTCCGGTCATCCAGGAAGGCTTGCATCAGGCCTTGGGCGCCCTTCCAGCGGAACGTGCGCAGCACTTGCAGTTCCAAGGCCATGTCGTTGCCGGTGCCAAGGGGGAAAAAACCTACCGCCCGATCGGGATGGCCGCAATCCAAGGCGCCATCCAAGGCTTGGCCAATGGTTCCGTCGCCACCGGCGATGATCACCCGGTCGTAGGTCTCGAAGAGGCGGCTGACCTGGGCGGCCACGCCGTCGCGGACGGTGGTTTCGATATGCCAGTCACTGGGCTCAAGTCCCGCAGCCTCGAGCAGGAGCGGCAATTGGGCTTGGATGCGCAAACCCCGACCACTTCCGGAAACCGGATTGATCAGGAAGGCATATTTGTGGCCAGAACGCGACACGCACAAAACATACTTCCCCGAAACTACACTTGGGGCATGTGTGGTTGGTTCCTGCTCAGTACGCTCTTCTCGCTCCCTGCCTCCCCGGATTCGGTGAAGGCCGTTGCAGCCGTCGTTTCCGTGGATTCCCTGCGTCCTTCCGGGGTCGGAATCCCGCCCCCGAAAGATTCCTCCCGGAAGGCCTTGCCGGATTCCTTGGCGCGCAAACCTGCCGCGGCCATCGATTCGGTCTGGTTGCCGGACTGGACTTTGCGATTGGGGGGGAGTGTGGGGACGCAATTCCCGTCCTTCAAGCAGAGGACCCGGTTCCGCAGCGATGTCGCCGCCGTGGTGGCGCGTGACAGCTTGACCTTGACGCAGCCGCTGCAATCGAGTGAACTTGCTCCGCTTTTGGGTGTCGAGCTTTCGCTCCAGTGGAAGCGTTCCTTGCGGCTGGTGGCCGAAGGGCAGTGGTGCGGCTGGTGGAACGATGCGCGTGCCAGCCGGGATTCCGTGGTGCGCAACTGGAGCGCGACGGTTCAGGTCTGGCGCCTGGGGCTCGGACCCGACTTCATGATCTCGCCCAGGGTCTTCACGATCGCCGGGATGGGGCCATTGGTCGTGGAGACGCGCGGTTGGCTGGTGTCCTCCACCTTGGATGCGCGCGGGGTTTCCAAGGGCGCGGGCGCCGGATGGTCGGCGGGACTGGCCTCCAGCATGGTGAATTCCCGGCATTTCGAGGTGGGCGGGCGCATCCGGTGGCATCAGGAGGAAGTCCTGGGGGAAGGCGCCTGGGCGGATCTCCTGGAACTGGACCCTTCGAAGGACGCTCCGCGTTGGAGCACCGGAGGCCTTGCCATCGGGATCTGGTCGACCTTCGACCTGGGGTGGTAATGAAAAAGGCTCCCGGAGATCTCCGGGAGCCTTTTGTTTGCTGATCTGTTGCTGACCCGTCATTCCGAGACGGTGGGCTCGACCTTCTTGAACACGAGGGTGTCCTCGACGCGATCCACCGTGATGGTGTCGCCTTCGGTGAAGGTGCCGCGCAGGAACTCTTCGGCAAGCTCGTCCTCGACCATGCGCTGGATGGTCCGACGCAGCGGACGGGCACCCAAGGTCGGATCGTAGGACTTCTCCACCAGGAGCTTCTTTGCCTCGACGGAGGTTTCCATGGTGACCAGGCGTTCGCGCAGGCGGCCCATGACATCGGCCAACTGGATGTCGACGATGCTGGTGAGGTTCTCCTGGGTGAGGGTGTGGAAGACCACGGTCTCGTCCAGACGGTTCAGGAACTCGGGGTTGAAGGTCTTCTTCAATTCGTCCTGCACGCCGCGTTCCATGCGCTCGTAGCTCTGCTCATCGGTCCCGTTCGAGAAGCCGAGGCCCCCCTTCTTGATGTCGCGGGCGCCGAGGTTCGAGGTCAGGATGATGATGGTGTTGCGGAAGTTGACCTTGCGTCCGAACGAATCGGTCAGGTGGCCTTCGTCCAGGATCTGCAACAGCAGATTGAAGACGTCGGGGTGGGCCTTTTCGATCTCGTCCAGAAGCACCACGGCGTAGGGCTTCTTGCGGATGCGCTCGGTGAGTTGTCCACCTTCCTCGTAGCCGACATAGCCCGGAGGCGCGCCGACCAGGCGGGAGACGGCGAACTTCTCCATGTACTCGCTCATGTCGATGCGGATCAGGGCATCGGAGCTCTTGAAGACAAGCTCCGAGAGGGCCTTGGCAAGTTCCGTCTTGCCCACGCCGGTGGGCCCCAGGAACATGAAGGTGCCCATGGGCTTCTTGGTGGAGTGCAGGCCGGCACGGCTGCGGCGGATGGCCTTGGCGACGACCTTGAGGGCCTTCTCCTGACCGACCACGCGCTTGCGCAGTTCGTCCTCGAGATTGAGGAGATTGACGGATTCCTTGCCCTCGGCGCGGGTGATGGGGATGCCGGTCATCTTGGCGACGACCTCGGTGATCACCTCCTCGTCCACCTTGAGGCGGTCGGAGGAACGCGATTCCTTCCAGGCCTCGCGCTTGGCGGTGAGCTCCTCGCCCAGCTTCTCCTGCTCGTCGCGCAGACGGGCAGCGGCCTCGTAGTCCTGGTCGGTGACGGCCTGTTCCTTCTTTTCCACCACCAAGGCCAGCTCGGCTTCCATGTCCCGGATCTCCGGAGGCACGGTCATGGAGGAGATGCGCACGCGGGCACCGGCCTCGTCGATGATGTCGATGGCCTTGTCCGGCAGGTGCCGGTTGTTCATGTACCGTTCGGAGAGCTTCACGGCGGCTTCGATGGCGTCATCGGTGTAGATCACCTTGTGATGGCGCTCGTAGCGTTCGCGCAGCCCCTTGAGGATCAGGATCGACTCGTCGGCACTGGGCGGATCGATGACGATGGTCTGGAAGCGGCGCTCCAAGGCACCGTCCTTCTCGATGTGCTTGCGGTACTCGTCGAAGGTGGTGGCGCCGATGCACTGCAACTCGCCACGGGCCAGAGCCGGCTTGAAGATGTTCGAGGCGTCCAAGCTGCCTTCGCTGCCACCGGCACCGACGATGGTGTGGATCTCATCGATGAAGGTGATGACGTTGTCATTCTTCTGAAGCTCCGTCATCAAGGCCTTGAGACGCTCTTCGAACTGGCCGCGGTACTTGGTACCGGCCACGAGCGCGGCCATGTCCAAGGTGACCACGCGCTTGTTCTCGAGGATCTCGGGGATC
>JBDKGV010000171.1:0-7682 GCA_039798005.1 Fibrobacterota bacterium | reverse complement strand
CCTGATCATCACGGTCTGCGTGCTGATCGCCAACTTCACCGTCGATATCCTCATCGGCTTCCTTGACCCCCGCGTCAAGGCCGGCCTCCAGATGGGAGGGAACTGACCCATGAAGATGTTCATGAATCTCCTCAAGTCGCCCATGTTCGTCTTCGGAGCAGGACTTTTCCTGCTCACGGTGGCGGTGGCGCTGCTCGGACCCGTCTTCTACAACGTCACGCTGGATCGCGTGGGTTCGCAGTACGCCGAGCCCAGCTGGCAGTACTGGCTGGGAACCGATGATCTGGGTCGCGACTACGTGTCGCTCCTGATTCTCGGACTTCGCAGCTCTCTCTATGTCGGCTTCCTGGCCGGTGTGATCGCCACCACGGTGGGTACCCTTCTGGGCATCTACGGTGGATTCAAGGGCGGCATCATCGACGATCTCCTGAACATGGTCACCAACCTGTTCATCGTGATTCCCTCCTTCGTGGTTCTGATCCTGATCAGCGCCTCGTTCAAGGACGGTCGTTCGCTGACGCTCATTGGCCTGATCATCGGCTGCACCACCTGGACCTGGTCGGCTCGCGCCGTCCGCGCCCAGGCCGCAGCGATCAAGAGCCGCGACCACATTTCGCTCGCCCGCATCAACGGTGACGGAACCCTCGCGATCCTGGTCAAGCACATCCTGCCGTACCTGCTCTCCTATGTGTTCATGGTGTTCATCCTTCAGATCGCCTCGGGCATCCTGTCGGAATCGGCCATCTCGATGATCGGCCTTGGACCTCTCGACACGCAGTCGCTGGGCATCATCCTGAACCAGGCCAAGAACAACGGTGCACTGGGTGACGGCGTCTGGTGGGCTTTCGTGCCGTCCACCGTCATGATCACCGTGATCGTCTTCGCTCTCTACCTGATCAACACCTCCATGGAAGGGGTGTTCAACCCCCGCCTGCGGGACTAGGAGCAAACATGTCCAATCCAGTGTTCGAGGTCGAAAACCTCAGCCTGCACTATCTGACCCGCTTCGGACAGAAGATCCACGCGGTCACGGATGTTTCCTTCCAGATGAAACAGGGCGAGATCCTGGGCATCGCTGGTGAATCCGGTTGTGGCAAGTCCACCTTGGTGAACGGCCTGATGGGCCTCTTCATTCCGCCCCTTCACCCGACTTCGGGCGATGTGCGCGTGGGTGGCGAGTCGCTGATGAACCGCACCCCCGAGGATGTGCGTGAAAACGTGCTGTCCCGCAAGGTCTCGATGATTCCTCAGGGTGCCTTCAATGCCCTGAACCCGACCCGCAAGGTCAAGGATATCGCCGCCGACGTCATCGCAGCGCATGAGCACGGCACCAGCCGCGCCGCAAGCTACGAGCGCCTAGCGGAGCGCTTCGCCTTGATCTTCGGCAAGGACGCCACCAAGATCCTGAATTCCTACCCGATCCAGTTGACCGCCGGTGAGCGCCAGCGCTCGGTGATCGGCATCTCCACCCTGCTCAACCCGCAGATGGTGATCGCCGACGAGCCGACCTCGGCGTTGGACGTGTCGACCCAGAAGGTCGTGATCCGGATGATCTTCGATCTCTTGGACAAGGGCATCTTCAACAGCATGATCTTCATCACCCACGAGCTTCCGCTCTTGCGCCATGTGGCCGACAACATCGCCATCATGTACGCGGGGGAGTTCGTGGAGAAGGGCACGGCCGAGCAGATCGTCTTCTCCCCCAAGCACCCGTACACCAAGGCGCTGATGGGTGCGATGCTCTCGGCCGAACCCGGCCAGAAGGATCGCAAGCCGACCGCGATCGAAGGTGCTCCTCCGTCGCTTGCCAAGACCATCGAGGGTTGCCGCTTCGCCGCGCGTTGCCCGGTGGCCAAGCCCGAATGCACGCAGAAGAAGCAGGATATCCGCATGTTTGCCGATCGACTTGTGAGGTGCGACTATGCCGAGTAATACGCCCATCTTTTCAGCCAAGAACATCGTCCGCACCTTCGGCTCGGGCAAGAAGCTGGTCAAGGCTGTCGATGACGTGAGCTTTGACATCGCGGACGGCGAGATCGTCTCGATCGTCGGCGGTTCGGGTTGCGGCAAGTCGGTGCTGGCCAAGATCATGCTTGGTCTGTACAAGCCATCTGCCGGCGAGTTCCTTTACGAGGGTCATGAGATCGTCGATCAGAAGGATCACTGGAACGAAGTCCAGTGCGTCTTTCAGGATCCGTTCTCCTGCTTCAATCAGTTCTTCACGATCCGCTCGCAGCTCGAAGCCGCATTCAAGATCAAGAAGGACAAGCTGACCAAGGAAGAGATCTCGGATCGGGTGGACGCCGGCCTCTTGGCTGTGAACGTGGCCCCCAAGGACATCGAAGGCAAGTATCCGTTCGAGCTTTCGGGCGGTCAGATGCAGCGAATGCTGCTTGCACGCATCTTTGCGCTTCGCCCCAAGGTCCTGATCGCCGACGAGCCGACCTCGATGGTGGACGCCTGCGTGCGCGCCAACATCTTGGACTACCTGATGAAGCTCAAGGAGGAGCTGTCGATGACCATCGTCTTCGTGACGCATGACATTGGCCTTTCCTACTACGTCTCGGACCGTTTGTTCATCATGCATGACGGCAAGATCGTGGATTCGGGCAAGCCCGATGATGTGATCCTCAAGCCGACCAGCCCGATCACTGTGCAGCTCCTGGATGACATCCCGGAGATTCACAAGGACTGGATCAAGCGCTGATTCTCTCCTCCCTCCGTGTGGATTTCCGCACGGAGGGAGTTGCTCCTTCTTTCCCCAAAATTTCCTGGATCGAGACCACTGCGAAGGGGCGTCCTTCATGTTTCTTGCAACGACTTCGGTTCTCGCAGGAAGCAGGCGCGTATCTTGAGGTTTGTGTCTAGATTGAAGAGGTTCCCGTCCTCCCGATGGCGCTGGTGGCGTGCACAGGAGAATTGGACCGCAAGCCCACAAAGGGGGGACTGTGTCCGTGATGAAAATTCTTGATCTCCGATTGTCCGGTACCCTTGTGGCTGGCGCATTGTTGCTTGGCATGGTTGGTTGCAAAGGGTCGAAGGATTCCGCAGACAACTCGGGCAAGGTTTCCCTGCGCCTGTGGGCCATGACCAACACCTCCAAGCCCAAGGACGATCTTGAGAAGGTGCTGGAGCGTTTCAAGGCGGCTCATCCGGACATCGATGTTCAGGTCGAGATCCTCGACTGGAGTGCCGCATGGACCAAGATCACGGCGGCCGCGACTTCCGGAGCGGGACCCGACGTGGTTCAGGTGGGCACGACATGGAATGCTTCGATCACGGATATCGGAAGTCTGCTTTCCGTCCAAGACGTTCTTGATTCCGCACGCAAGGATTTGGCGACGGATTCTCCCTTCGTTCGTGCTTCCTACACCTACATGAAGCCCTTGTATGCCGACAGCGTGACTTCGATGCCTTGGATGGTCGATGTGCGTCCGCTCTACTACCGCAAGGACGTGTGGCAGAAGGCGGGCGTGGACATCAACACCGCGACGGCTTCGTGGAACAGCTATTTCGCCGCCTTGGAAAAGATCAAGAGCTCGGCGATCACCATCGGGGGCCAAAAGGTCGAAGCCATCGGCATGGCAGGCAAGAACGACTGGAATGTCGTTCACAACATCTATCCGTGGATCATCGGCAATGGCGGCGGCGTCGTCAATGCCACCGGCGATTCGGTGCTTCTGGACGACGAGAAGTCGATCCAAGGTGTGCTGGCCTATTTGCGTTTGATCCGTTCGGGAGTGTCTCCCAAGGCGTACTTGGAGAAGACCACGGCGCAGGTTTCCGCAGAGTTTGACCAAGGGCGCATTGCCACATGGCAAGAAGCATCCACCAAACTGGTCTATCTGGAGCGTCCGGTGGAGCAAGGCGGTGTGGGCAATACGGTCGCCGCCAAGAATTTCGGAACGGCGCTTCCTCCTGCCGGCCCCGCCGGTCGCAAGCTCTTCGTGGGCGGTTCGCAGTTGGCGATCTTCAAGTCGACAGCCCATCCCAAGGAAGCCAAGGAGCTTCTGCGTTACTTGACGACGGACACGGGTGCCGTGATGGAATACTGCCGGCTTTCGGGCATGGCCCCTGCGCTTCGCAAGGTTTTCGACAGTCCCTATTACTCGAGCAACGACAACCGCCGCTTGTTCCGGGACCTTGTCGATCACGGGATGCCCTATCCTTCCGTGCCCTACTGGGGTGAACTCGAGACGGTCATCTTGAACACGCGGTTCGGCAACATCATCGACATTGCCGCCGAAGTCAACGGCAAGTACGATGAGGCGAAGGTGCGTGCTGAACTCAAGATCGCCGCAGATCAGATTCGGGAATTGGTCAAGAGCCAGTTGGAGAAGAAGCCCCAATATCTGGCCAAGCTACAGGCGCTGCGGGCTGCACAGTAGGGCTTGAGCGTGTCGGCCAGTCCCTCTTCCTCCCGGAACCGGATCGCTTGGTGGTTTCTGGCTCCTACCGTCGTGGGGATGCTGCTGGTCCATTTCCTGCCGATGGTGCATGGAATTTGGCTCTCCTTTCTGGCTTCACGCAAGAGCAATCTGCTTCTCTATCTGAAGGCGCCGATCCCGGAGAACGGGATCCTCGGGAACTACAAGGATGTCCTCTTGGATCCCAACCTGCAGGTCGGCATGCTCGATGCCGTGCGGAACACCTTCTGGTATGCCCTGATCGTCACCTTGGGAACCTCGATCCTGGGACTGGTGGGAGCCATGCTTCTCAATCGGCATTTCAAGGGCCGTGGTCTTGCGCGGACCTTGATGCTCTTCCCTTGGATCATTCCCACCTACGTGGTGGGACTTCTTTGGGGTTTCATGTGGCAGCAAGACAGTGGAATCGTGAACATCGTCTTGCATGATTGGCTCCACTTGGTGAGCGAGAAACCACAGTGGCTTTTGGGTCCGAATACGCTTTGGGCGATCATTTTGCCCACGATCTGGCGGTTTTGGCCCTACTCGATGCTGATGTTGCTTGCGGGTCTGCAGAACATTCCCCAAGACATCTACGAAGCCGCTTCCCTGGACGGGGCCGGAGCTTGGATGAAATTTCGCCAGATCACACTGCCGCTTTTGGCTCCGGTCTGGTCGGTCCTCATCCTCAATGGCATGATTTTCAACGTCTATTCCTTCAATATCGTGATCATGATGTTTGGCAACGGGGCGGGCTTTCCCGGCAAGCATGGTGATCTGATCATGACGGCGATCTTCCGCAATTCGTTTCAGATGTGGGATTTTGGGCATGGTGCCGCCATGTCCGTGATCCTGATGGTTGCCATGATCGCCTTGGTGGTGGTCTGGTACCGGATCTTCCGTCGGGATTTGACGGCGACATGAGTCCTTTCCGTCGCAAACGCCTGATTGGAACCCTGCTGACGGCACTGACCTTCGTGTTGGTGTTTGCCAACCTGTTGCCGATCCTGTGGATGATCTGGTGCAGTCTCAAGGACAACAACGAGATCATGTCCGGGCAAGTGGGGATCGGCAAGCGGCGTTCGGAGGTCAATTTTCTGGCCTCATCCGGAACGGATTGGTTGGTTGGAAGTTCCGATGGAGGAATTGCCCGCTTCAAAGCCGATGCATCGGGGATGACGTCGCAGCATGGTGAAAATTTTGGCTGGTTCACCTCGTCTTGGGCTCAAGATGGCGCGGATCTTTGGAGTCTGAGCGCGGACAAGGGACTTCAGCGTCTGGATGGATCCTTGGCAGTGGCCCAACGAATCGACATGGGGGATCTCAAGGAGGCTTGGGACCTTCAATTCCCGAAGCTTCCCTGGCAGACGGTTTGGGTCAATGATGTGCAGGGCACTTCGGTGGTTGCGACCTCGACCAAGGTCTTGGCGGCACTGCGCATGGAGAAGGGACCGGGCCTTGTGGAGCTGGACAAGGCATCGGGGAAGATCCGATTCTTCAATGTGGCCAGTGGAATTCCCTTTGGCATCGATCAGGTGTTGGAAGTGCCAGGCTCCCAGGGCAGACAGATGATCTTGCTGGGAAGCGATGGCTTTTTGGGTTGGGACGCGAACGCTTCCCGCGTGGATATCGCTCACCGATGGGGGCAGAATGGCCTGCCGTGGGATCGGCCTGGCCTGGCTCTACCGCTGCTTGACAACGAGATCGCCTTTGTCCAAGGCGCGAAGGTTTTCATTCACGCCATGAATTCCGGCAAGAAGATGCGTGAATTGGGCTCATTGGAAGGGTTGGATCGCGGTCAAATCCTGTCCTTGGCCTTGGAAAAGGATCGTCTCTGGTTTGGATGTGCCCAAGGGCTGGTCGGGATTGATCGAAAGGCCGGGAAATCCAGCGACAGCCAAGCCGTCGAAGTGAAAGGACTGCGGTCGGCCTTGTCCTTGGACCGGGATGCGGTCGGATCGGAATTGGTTCAGGTTGCTGCACTGGATTCCGGCAATCTCCTCGTGGGTGGCGGTGCCGGTGAGGTTGTCCATGTTGCCATGAGTGGAGGGAAGTTGGTGGCCGGTGGGCAAAGCCTGCTCCCAAGCGCACATTTCTACATCCATTGGCGCAATTACGTCGATCTGTGGCGGAATCTTCCCTTTGGCACCTATTTGAAGAACAGCCTGATCGTTTGCACCAGCGTGATGCTCATCGCCATGGTGCTGGCCTCCCTTGCCGGGTATGCTTTGGCGCGCTTTGAGTTCGGTGGCAAGGGTATTTTTGGATATTCTATTCTTGCAACCCAGATGATTCCAGGCATCATGTTTCTGATCCCGCTCTATATTCTCTTCACTCAAGTAGGCGAGAAGACTGGCGTATCCATCATCGGGACGCGCTGGGGTCTCGTGCTGCTCTATTCGGCCTTTTATGTACCCTTCACCATCTGGATCTTGCGGGGCTTCTTTGCAGCAATCCCACGGGAGCTGGAAGAAGCGGCCTTGGTCGACGGATGCACTCCGTTCCGGGCCTTCTGGTCGGTGATCATTCCGGCAGCAATGCCTGGGATTATAGCCTCTGGTATTTATGTTTTCTTGACCGTATGGGATGAACTCATGTTTGCCTGGCTTCTGACCAATGCAGAGACGAGTACCATCCCGGTTGGAATCCGACTTTTTGCTGGAAATTACCAGAACCGCTATGACCTGATGATGGCGGCGGCGACGGTAGCAACGCTTCCTGTCATGGTGCTTTTTTTCTTGATGCAGAGACATATCGTCTCTGGGCTGACTGCTGGAGCAGTCAAAGGCTGATTATTCTGAACCAATGCTTGAGTTTTGACGACACAGAGCCGGTGATCAACGCGGTACCTGCCGCCATCCTGGAGTGAAGACGTGAAGCGAATCCTTCCCAAAACAATGTCCGCACTGGCGTTGGCGATGGTGTCAACGCCTGGTGTCTGGGCGCAAACGGCGCCGCCCAAATTGGGCGAGGCGGCCAATGCCGAACTGGACAGCATCCAGTCAAGCTTGGACAAATACGAGAGCATGGCACGCCGCTCCCTGTTGGGAGGCGGTTCCAAGCCGGTTTCCTTCGCGGGCGAAGCCATCGGCAAGATCGTGAGCTCTGCATACGCTGATTATCCCGCTTGGATGGCGGCCGATGCAACACAGTTCAAGAACAGTTATGCCACGATCCGTATGGGCATGGTCGCGGCCCCGAACCGCAACCTGCGCTTATGGAGCAAGATCGCGTTCACCAACGCGATGCTTGGCAATCACGAGGCAAGCTCCAACG
>JBDKGV010000170.1:0-7692 GCA_039798005.1 Fibrobacterota bacterium | reverse complement strand
TCGGATGAGCAAGCGACCCCGGACCAATCGCATAGGTCCCGACCGATTCCCCGGCGGCGCGCCCGGGCGTTCCCGCAAGCCCATCGGTTCCCACCAAGCCCTCTGCCGAGAAGGTCAAGGCCGGATCGAGATCCCCGTACACCTTCGAGGCGGAATGCACCGTCACTGTCGCCGGCCTTGGAGTGATCGAAAGGGTGCCACTGACAAAGGTCAAGGCGTACTCCGGATGGGAAAGGGACCCCAAACCGATGGAATAGACCCCGACCGATTCCCCGGGACTGCGGGACAATGTTCCGGAAAGGGAGTCCGTCCCTACCAGACCCTCCGTGGCATAGCTCAAGACCGGATCGAGGTCACCGTAAACCTTCAAGGTCGATCGCACCGTCACCGTCACCGATTTCGGGGCGATCGAAAGCACCGCACCCACAAACGACGCGATGGTGTAGTTGGCACTTGCCGCAAGCGATCCTTGGCCTATCGCATAGCGGCCGATCGATTCGCCCGCAGTGCGGGAAAGAGCACCCGACAGCACATCCGCTCCCAACAACCCCTCGACCTTCCATGTCAGCGGAGGATCCGAAGCACCGTATTTTTTCACAAGGGAATCCGCCCGCACCGTCACCGGCCTTCGCGACACCGAAAGCGCGCTGCCCACGAAACTCACCGTGTAGTTCGAACCCGCAAGCGTTCCGATCCCGATCGGGTACGTCCCGACGGAATCCCCCGCACTGCGCGAAAGCGCACCGCCAAGCGTGTCGGAGCCCACCAAGCCGACCGCCACCCAGGTCAGTGCAGGATCGAGATCACCATAGACCTTCGTCTTGGGCTGCGCCGTCACGGCAACGATTTTGGCCGAGATTTCCAAGTTCGCACCCGCAAAGACCAGTTGATAATTCTCGCCCACCGCAAGCGTGCCCACTGTGATCGCATAGGTCCCCACCGCTTCTCCGGGAACGCGGGCCAGCGTCCCTGTCACCCCATCTCCGTTCAAAAGACCCGTCGCGGTGTAGGTCAGTGCAGGATCCGCCTCGCCGTAGACCTTCGTCTTGGCTTGGGCAGTCACCTTCACCTGAACCTTGGTCACGGTCAGGGTCTGCTCCACCGTCGCCGCCGGCAGGTAGATTCCGCCTCCCGCCTGGCTTGCCGTGATCTTGGCCGTGCCGACTCCGACCACATGGATCTTGCCATCGACCACCGTGGCCACCAACGGATTGTCACTGGCATAGCTCACGTCCATCCCGGAACTTGCCCAGGCCGGCAGGAAATCGGGGGTGCCGATCTCCACCGTGGTCGCAGGAAAGTCGATGTTCTGGTAGTACGTTCCCAGCGTCACGAAATGCGCGAGGTTGCCGGAAATCTCACCGATCATGTTCAATCCCGAGGCAGTGCTCAATGGTGCCGTCGATCGGGGCGTGGTGGTGCCGTCCCCCAGTTGCGAGTGCGAATTCCCGCCCCACCCCACCAGCGTCCCATCGGTCTTCAAGGCCATGGTCACAACACTGCTATCACGGTCATTTCCAAGCAGCCCCAATTGCCGGACAGCAATACCCTTCAAATTTTTTACCGGAATGGGATTATTGAACTTCCCCCCTCCCGTGGTCAATGCACTGAAGCGATTGTCACCCCATGCCACAACGTTCCCGTCTACTTTCATCGCAAAAGAGTTGTAGTACCCGGCTGCGATCTCCACCACATCACTCAAGCCATATACGATCAATGGACTCGATTTGTCGTCTTGAGTTGCATCCCCCAGTTGCCCCATGAAATTGCGCCCCCAAGTCAGCACCTTCCCGTCCACCCGCAAGGCCATCGCATGGCCTTCGCCGGCACTCAGGGAGACGATGTTCTTCAGGGCGGGAATCGACTTGGGCACCAGTTGTCGAATCACAGTGCCATCACCCAACCGACCGTTGGCATTCGATCCCCAAGCGACAACGGAACCATCGGACTTGAGCGCATACGAACAATTTTCACCGGCCTCGATGGCGATCACACCGTTCAATCCGGTGACGACTTGCGGCATGAGATGAGGCAAGGTATCGCCCACTCCCAGCTCCCCGCTGGCATTCCAGCCCCAGGCCATCACCGTGCCGTCCGGCTTCAGGGCAAGGCTGTGACGATGCCCGGCCGAAATGGCGATCACTCCCGACAGTCCCGCAACCGGCACCGGAACCAAGCGATCGATCGTGGTCCCGTCCCCGAGCACACCGCTGTCGTTGAGCCCCCAGGCCATCACCGTGCCGTCCGCCTTGAGCGCCAGAGTGAAATAGCACCCCGCCGAGACGGCCATGATGCTGTCCAATCCCGGCACGGCATAGGGCGTGGACCGGTCCACGTTCTTGGTGCCGTCCCCGATCTGCCCGGAATCGTTGTAGCCCCATGTCCGCAGCACCGAAGCGGGAGGCCCCTTCACCCACAGCGTCCGGGCGACCGGCACCGCCGCCGGAGTCGTCCCGTCCCCGGCTTGACTTGCCGTGATCACCGTCGCCCCGGCCCTGCGGACATCCACGATCCCCTGGGCCGAGACCGTGGCAACGGATGGATTGGAACTGGCATAGCTGACAACGAGGCCCGAACTGGCCGATGCACCGGGAGAAAACCCCTTCGCCCCGAGCGTCACGATTGGAAACGGCGGGAACGTGATGACCTGTGCCGCAAGCAGGGCATGGCTCAAGATCAGCAGGAATGTCACGAAGATCCGGATCACCGAATGCGGAACCATCCGATGAGGATACCATAATGCCGGAACGAATCCGTACACGGGAAATCAACCATGCCCTCATGGGACCGACTTGCGGGATTTTCAGGCTTGCCGCCACGCGTCATGCACAACAATGGATCTTGTACCACATATGGATACGCAACCCTCAAGACAACCGGTTCTATTCCTGGGGCACGGCTCTCCGTTGAACGCCTTGGAGGACACGCCCTGGTCGCGGGCTTGGGTACGACTTGGTCAATCCTTGGACCGCCCGAAGGCCATCGTCGTGGTCAGTGCCCACTGGTGGACCCAAGGCACCTTGGTCACGGCATCCGTGAATCCGACCACCATCCATGACTTCGGCGGCTTTCCCAAGGCGCTCTTCGATGTCGAGTACTCGGCCCCCGGACGGCCCGAACTCGCCGAGACGATCAGTCAGGCACTCGGCGGGAAATCGACCCTGGATTGGGGACTCGACCATGGAGCCTGGTCGCTCCTGCTGCGCCTTTTCCCCAAGGCCGACATTCCCGTCCTGCAGGTGTCGCTCGACCTCGCCGCCACCCCGGCCCAGCATCTCGAACTGGGACAAAAATTGTCCGCCCTGCGCGACGAAGGGATCCTCCTCCTGGGCTCGGGGAACATCACCCACAATCTCCCCCAGGCGTTCCGGCAACTCCAACGCAAGGATCCGACGACACCGCAGTGGGCCGCCGACTTCCAGGCCCGCACCATGAGTGCGCTCAAGGCGCGCGACACCACGACCCTGCTCGGATTGCACAGCACCCAGGCCGGGCGCATCAGTCACCCGACCCCGGATCACTGGTTCCCCTTGATCGCGATGTTCGGCGCATCCTCGGCGGAGGATCCGTTGGATTACGTCTGCGACGGCTGGGACATGGGCAACCTCTCCATGACCTCGCTGCGCTGGGGCTGAACCGACCGCTTGCGCCTTGCGGCTACGGTCGCGGTGAAGTCCCGGTGCTGTCCCCGCCTGATCGGCTTGCAGGATTGCGCGTCGAATCCACGGCGTGGTGAGTCGGTCCCGGAGCGGTCTCCTTGCGTACCGCCTCTCCAATGGCGGATTCGACTTGGGATGCCTTCAGGACTCGTCCAGAGCGTTTCCACGATAGCTCGACCGCAGGACTTTCCCCTTGATGGGCCTTGATCGCCCGCGCCAGATAGAGCTTGCCTGGCCGGATCCGGAAGCGCCACTTGTAGGCGTTCCACGTCTTCCCGGAATCCGCGGACCACTCGATCTTCGCTCCCCGGGTCGTCGTACGCAACCATGCCCTCCACGGTTGCCCCGGGAGATCGCGATGGCGCTTCAAGCGCCACACCGGAGCCGCCACCGGCTTTGCCGTCCACGACTGCCGGACCACGCGGCTGTGCGGAGCGCCGATCATGGTGTCCACGCTCTGGACCTGAACCTGCACGCTCATCGTCGAGTCGATGCGCAAACGGTTCGGGCACGGCGCCCAGTGCACGCCATCGAAACTGCATACCCGACGCGCACCCGGCTCGATCCGGGCGGGGAATCTCGCGATGCGCGGGAAGTCGATGGCGCCGGAGGGAAGGCTTGCGGAATCGGCTTTCAAGACAGGCGTCAGCAGCACGGGAACCCGCAGGCTGTCGATTCCGCTTCCGGCCAAGTGGGCCCGGACGGAACGCCGCGTCGCTCCACCGCCCCAGACCTTGCGGAAGGTCGTGTCCAAGCCCGTGACGGTCGCAAAATAGCCGCACCGCGTCGGGAAGGCCGGGGAGACGAAGCTCTCGCGACTCCAAGGGACGATGGTGTCCAGCAGAAGCGTCGTATCGGTCTGCATGGTCCCGAACTGGACCCGCATCCATGCGACCTTGGCTTGCAAGCCATCCGCCAGGTTCCCCGAATCGACGGTCGGCGCCAAGGCGACGCGCACCGAGTCGACGTCGGGATTTCCGGAGGACTTCGATGAGCCGAGCTGCTGGCAGGAGACGAAGAAGATCACGCTGGCCACGGCGGGGATCACCATGCGACGCAGCATGCGAAGGACGGAGGTGTCGGCGATCATCGTTCCTCCAAGGCGGCAAGCAGGCCGTCGAGCGTTGAATCCTCAAGCGTGGCGCACAAGGTCAGGCGCAGGCGCTCGGTTCCCTCGGCGACCGTCGGGGACCGGATCACGCTCAGTTCAAATCCGGATTTTGACATTTTCTGTCGCAATGCCAAGGCAGGCTCGAGACCGTGGCACAGGAGCGGAAAGATCGCAGTGGGGACCATGGAAGGGGGTTGGGCAAATCCCATGGCACGAAGTCCGGCATCCAAGCGATGCGCAAGGGAGAACAGCCGTTCGACCCGCCAAGGTTCCCGGCGGGAGGTCAGCAACCCTTCCAGGCTTGCCCAGGCGGCAAGGGGCGAGGGGGCCGTGGTGAAGATGAACTCGCGGCAGGAATTGACAATTTCCGTCACGACAGAACGCGGGGCGCAAAGCACGCCGCCCGCGCTGCCCAAGGCCTTGCCGCAGCCGTGGACCGTGGCGACCAGCGCACCCGAACGCGGCAGCCCTTCCGAAAGACCGGTACGGTTGGCCCCGTAGATCCCGGTTCCATGGGCCTCATCCACCAACAGAAGAGCATCCTCCTCTTCGCATACGCGCAGGAGGTCAACCAAAGGCGCGGCGTCGCCGTCCATGGAATAGACCGACTCCACCAGCACCAAGCGCACCTTGGAGGCAGGGGCCTCGCGCAGGGTGCGACGCAGGGAATCGGGGTCGTTGTGCGCAAAGCGCAGGCGCTTGGCTCCGCTGTGCAGCGCCCCGTCCCAGAGCGAGGCGTGGGCCAGTTCGTCCAGCACCACCACGTCATGCCGCGACACCAGGGTGGTCACGGCGGCGCGGTTGGCTTCGGAGGCGGACGCGAAAAAAAGAGCCGCCTCGGTGCCGGTGGCGGAGGCGAACTCTTCTTCGAGTTTTCGGAACACCGGATGCCCGCCGGAAAGGAGGCGGGAACCCGTGGAACCGGCGACCAGGCCTGCGCCCACCGCGTCTCCAAGACGCTTTCGCATCGCGGGATCGCGGGCCAAGCCCAGGTAGTCGTTGTGAGAGAAGTCTCCAGCCCAGTCCGTCTTCAGAGTACGCGCCATCCCCGCAAGCTCACGCTTGTGGTGGCGCTCCTCCAAGACCGCTTCCAGTTGGAGACGAACCGTCATTTACCGGGTGCGCGGCGGTTCGGCCTCGCGCAGACGCACCTTGCGGCCACCCCAGCTCAGGTTGATCTTGAGCACGCGAGCCAAGCCGTCCACGGTCACCTCGACCAAGGTCAGACGCGGCAGGAGACGGACGGAACCGAAGTCGTCGGCGGTCAATCCCGAGTGGTCGATCAAAGCCTTCTGGAGGTCGCGCGGGTGCACGCCGTCTTCACGACCGACGCCCACGGCAAGCCAAGCGCCCAGCGAGGACTCGCCCGAGGCACCGTTGTTGCTGTTGTTGCCGTTGACGGCACGCACACCGGTGCCGCGCTGGAAGGCGGTCTCTGGCGGCGGGTCCGGCTCGAGGCGATGGATCAGGGAGGCGAGCACCGCGTCGGCACCATGCTCCTCGACCATGGCCTTGAAGGCTTCCGGAAGCTCCAGGCCTTCGCCCAGACCTTCGGAAACGCGCATGGCCAGACGCTCGCGGCGACGATGCACCAGCGACAGACGGTCGGGCACGTCGCACTCTTCCGGCTTGGACTCGGTCTCACGGGCCAGGAAGAACAGCTTGCGGCGGTCGTTGGGAACGATCACGCTCCAGGCTTCGCCTTCGGCACCGGCGCGAGCGGTACGGCCCACACGGTGAATGAAGTTGGCAGGGTCGGTGGGAAGGCCGAGGTTGTACACCTGAGCCAAGCCCGGCACGTCGATGCCACGGGCGGCGACGTCGGTGGCCACCAGCACGCTCACGCGGCCTTCGCGCAGACGCAGCAGGGCGCGCTCACGGGCTTCCTGGGACAGGTCGCCGGAGAGTCCGTCGGCGGCGATGCCGTCACGAATCAAAGCCTGCGAGACGAGCTCGACTTCCACGCGGGTGTTCACGAACACCAAGGCGCGCTCGGGCTCATGGAAGTGCACCAGGCGCACCAAGGCTTCCAGGCAGCGGTCGCGGTTGGCGACCACGTACTTCAACGGGACGTGGCTCGAGCCGCGTCCTTGGTCCAAGCGGATCAGCTTGGGCTTGCGCAGCCACTCGCCGGCCGCCTGCGACACGTTGCGCGGGAAGGTGGCCGAGAAGAACCAGCGACGCGAAGTGGGGCCCGAAGCCGCCACGATCGCATCCAGCTCTTCGCGGAAACCCAGGTCGAGCATGCGGTCGGCTTCGTCGAGCACCAGGACCTCGCAGCCCTCCTCGAGCGAACCATGACGCATGTGATCGCCCAGACGCCCGGGCGTCGCGCAGATCAGCATGGGGTTCATGCGCAACTCGCGGTGCTGCGGGCCATAAGGCACGCCACCCACAAGAAGTGCCACGGCATCCTCTCCCAGCACCAAGCGTGCTTCACGAGCCACCTGCTGCGCCAATTCGCGTGTCGGGCACACCACCCAAGCACGTTTGACATCACCATCCGCCAACCCCTTGACCAGGGGAAGCAGGAAGGCCAAGGTCTTGCCCGAACCGGTGCGGGCCTGAGCCAGCAAATCACCCAAGGTCAAGGTCTCTGGGTCGGCCAGCAGGTGACTGAACACCGCTTCCTGGACAGGCGTAGGACTCGTGATCCCTCGCTCTTCCAACCCCTTGACCAGCTTGTCCACTAGGCCGAATTCGCGAAAAGACCGCGTCGACCCCTCAATCACTTCATTTTCCATCTTACGAATGTAGAAATTCCTAGCGGAATTGAAGAATTCGCTTCACATTTGATGATTGGGCTGAAAATGCTCCACTCTTCCGTGCAGTCCCGGCACCGGACAAATCGGGTGTCCGTCCAGTGAAAGAAAGCCCGAAAGGCTGGATTTTCACAGGGATTTCCTTCATCCGATCCGGTAA
>JBDKGV010000169.1:0-7709 GCA_039798005.1 Fibrobacterota bacterium | reverse complement strand
CCTGAGCCTTGAGGCGGGCTTCCATCTGATCCAGCATCGGGTCGTTCATCGAGAGCTTCTGGCGACGCTGGGCGGGATAGTCCTTGCGCAACGGGTGCCCGACGAACTCGTGGTGGTTCAAAAGGCGCTTGAGGTTCGGGTGCCCGGTGAACTGGATGCCGTACTGGTCGAACGTCTCGCGCTCCTGCCAGTTGGCGATCTTCCAAAGGTCGTGGACCGAAGGCACGTCGAGGTCGTCCTCTTCCACCCACACCTTGACGCGGATGCGGTTGGCGATGATCGAAAGGCTGCGCAGGATGTACACCACCGAAAAGCGCGGACCTTCGTGTCCGGGCCAGTTGAGGTAGTCCACCGCGGTGACGTCGAGGAAGCTGTTGAAGAGGCAATGCTCGTCGTCGCGCAGGAACCGCATCAGCTCCCGCAGACGCGCTTTCTCGATCACGACGGTCAGGCCCCAGGAATCCAGCGGATCCATGGTCACGCCGAACTTCTCGCTCAGCAGGCCGAAGAGATGGCCCTGAGCGGTCTTGTGATCTTCCGGGCTTGCGACCGCAGGCTCGTCGGCCCAAGTCTTGACGGTCGCGTGCGCTTCGTGCGAATGGCTCATCCGATGTAGACCTTCTGCTTGAGTCCTTGGCGGCGCTGCTCCATGAAGGATTCGTCCTTGATCTTCTCCTGCAGGAGCATGGCGGCTTCCATGTAGGCTTCCGGCCGCGGAGGGCAACCGGCGATGTAGACATCCACCGGGATGATCTCGTCGATGCCGGGGACGGTGCAATAGCAGTCGTAGAATCCACCCGAGCAGGCGCAAGCGCCCACGGAGACCACCCACTTCGGCTCGGCCATCTGTTCCCAGATGCGGCGAAGGACGGGAGCCTGCTTGTAGGTGATGGTTCCCGCCACCAGGAGCATGTCCGATTGGCGCGGGGTGAAGCGCATGAATTCCGTGGCAAAGCGCGCGAAGTCGAAGCGGCTGCTCATGGCGGCCATGTACTCGATCGCGCAGCAAGCCGTGCCAAACGGGAACGGCCAGAGCGAGTTCCCACGCCCCCAATTGATGAACGCATCAATGTTGGTGGTGAGAAAGCTGGATTGGCCTGCATCCTGATGCGCCAATTCGCTCGGCTTTGGGCCACCAGTCTGACTTTGGGTCGCCGTGGTCATCACGTTTCTCCTCGTTGAGTTCGCCGCCAAATGTACAAAAGCAATTCAAGACTGCGGAATCCACATTAAAATTAGTCTCAAACTGCCTTGAGATCCCACTCGCCAGCGTGACAAAAATTGACAAAAGACCTTTAGTCCTGAGGCTCCATTCCAAACGCGATCCACTCCTCCCGGCTGGGGCCACAGACTCCCGGCACGGCAAGGCCTGCCTGACGCATGAGGACCGTCATCTGGCCACGGTGATGGGCCTGGTGCATCAGGAGCACATGCAAGGTGAAGCCGCGCTTCCAAGGCATGCCGTACATCATCACGGTGTCCTGCAGGGTGGCGTCGTCCCATTGGGCTTCAAGAGCCTGGGCCACAGCCACGGCGCCCGCCCGGTACTGGCGAGAGATCTCAGCGGCTTGATCCGGCACTGAATGGGGGTCGATGACAAATTCCACCTGAAGACCGGCCGCAGGGAGCATCTCCTGGAGGGTCTCCACCAAGTGCCAAGCGAGCTTACCGAGGGTCCGCCCACCGGGAGTCACGCTCCGGGAAAGCGATGCATCCGTCAGTGCCCCAAGCACCTTGCCCGTGGATTCGACCTCCTGGGTCCAGCTGACGAGGAAATCTTCGATGGATCGAAACATGGTGACAACCTTTGGCAAAAAGGAATGGAAGGAGTGAGGAAAAAGCCCTATCTCGGCTTGTAGAAGCGGCAGTCCTTGCAGTTGGCAAAGGCCTGGCATTGCTGCGTCTTGCGCGATCTGCGCATGTAGGCAAGCATCCCTTCCTGCGACGGGTCCCAGCGCATATCACCTTGCTCGGTGCAGGAATGGAAGGCTCCGGACCGGAACACCACGCCTTCCCATCCCACGAATCGGCAGGGGCTGAACAGCGCCCCGATCGCCCCGCCCACGAGGTACTTCACGAAGCCCACCGGGTCGCGATGCAAGCGCAAGCTCATCAGCATCGACACGGCCTTCTCCCATCGCAGGGCGTACGGATGATCGAAAACCACTCCTTTGAGCAGCAGCTTGCGTTGGATCTTGAGCAGACGACGCTGCAAGGCCGGGGAGTCCGGCAAAGGCTGATGCGTGGTGGGCACATCGGCAAATTCCTGCAGATGCTGGACCCGGAAGGCATCGATGCCGTGATCCAGGCAAAACTGCGCGATCTCCTCGATCTCATCCTGTGTCTCGTCCAGCAAAATGGTGTTGATCATCACCTTGGGCCAAGCGCTCTTGCCCCGCAACTCCAAGAACCGCAAGATATTCTTGCGCGTGGTCTCCCACCGCCCATTGACGCGAATGCTCTCGTACCGTGCAGCCCTGATGGAGTCCACCGAGAAGGTGACCCGGGAGAGGCCACCGGACAGCAGGGACAAGGCTCGCGATTCGTCAAGCAGGGTCGCGTTGGTCACCAATTGCACATCGCAGTCGCGAAGATGCTTGCGCACCAGCGTCATGGCCTGGGCGAATTGAGGGTGCAGCAACGGCTCACCGGCACAGGAGAGATACACCGACCAGGCATCGCGACCGAGCATCTCAAGGTTGGCTTCAAGCTCCTCCAAAGGGAAGTGCCCCCGCCCGACATTGCCACTCTGACCCGTCGAGCAGAAATCGCATTTGAGATTGCAACGGGTGTCCAGGTCCAAACGAACCTGAGCGGAAGGCCATGCCAGCAAGCGTCGAAGCGTCGGATCCATCATGCTCTTCTTGTCGTTCATCGGTAGTGTCCAACTCTAGAAACTAAGCACCTGGCCGGAACGCAAAAAGGATCCGGAATCGATCCGGACCCTTGCGTTTGTCGATCTCCGGGAAAGGGCGACTAGCGGATCTTCACGCCGTACCGCAGGATGAAGTTGTCAAGCTTCCCGCCCACCGTCACATCGTCGGTATAGCGGATCACCATGCGGATGAGATACACGCCGGAGACGACCTGCCGTCCCGACTCGTCACGCAAGTTCCACAGGATCTGCAACCGGGCCCGGTCCAGCTTGTCCTTGCGGATCTTGGCCAAGTCGTCCTTGGTGATCGTGAAACCGGTCTTGGCCACGAAGGTTCCCACCTGGTCGTACACGAACATCTGGACGGTCGAGGGCCGGTTCACATAGATGTTCGTGGCGGCGCACAGCTTGAGGTCCGGGCAGATCGTCTCGGTCACGCTTGACGGTCCGTACCCTTGGCCCGGGACATACGCGGAAGGCTCGTCGCTTTCCCGATCGGATGCCAGGAAGGTGAAGCCTCCCTTGAGGGGCCGTGAGGACCAGTTGGACGGCACCTCGAACAAGGTGCTGGGCGACTTGACCTCGATCAGGTCGGGGCGACCGGATCCAAGCACCACCGCAGACGGCGATGTCGACGAGTTCGCCACGTTTCCGGATGCGTCGGTGATGTGACCGGCAATGCGAATCAGCACGCCAGGACGGGGCGATCCCGGCTGCCCGGGTTCAAGCAGCACGCGAATGCTGCCGCTTGCCGTGATGGTATCGGCATCCACGGCCACCCAGGTCTTGCCGTTGTCGTAGGAGACCTCGAAGATTCCTGTGCCGCTGGTCTTGCTGAAACTCACCGCCTCGGAAAGCTGGATGACCAAGGTATCCTTCTCCGTGTAGCTCTCGGTGCGGAAGATCCGACTTTCCAGGATGACCGGAACCACGCCGTCCATGATGGGGAAGTTTTCCTTCCACGGCGTCTTCACCACCTTGCCCGTGGTGTCCACGGTGCTGATCGTGGCGTGCAGGACACCCAGGTTCGTGAGCGTGCTCGAGGTCCAGCCGTAAGGGAACGGAGTATCGAGCTTCACCACCAGGACCGAGGAGTCGATCGCCGTGGAGTTGGCATCAACCTTCCAAAGCGGGACGCCCTTGGCATCGGTCACCTGCTTGCCGGTCGAATCCAGGAGCGGAACGCCCACGGTCGACTGGTATCGCGGCGTGCCGTCGGGATTGAGCGCCTGCTGCCCCGAAGCATCGAGAACCGGAGTGCCGGCCACCACCCGTACCGTGTCGCCGTTGATCACCTTCAAGGAGCCGAGCTGACCGGCGGTGCCATAGCTCGACTTCAGGCCGGTCTGGGCATTGACGCCCGGGCCACCGTAGGAGATGTCGAAATTCGGCAAGCTGTCCGTCCAAGGACGGGGGAACTGGATCACCACGGCATCGATCTTGCCGTCGCCGTCAGTATCCACGTATTTGGCGACGGTCGGCGAATTGGGATCGATGTAGATGAGCGTGGATGCCTTGCCGACATTGCCGGCGCGATCAGGCGCGGAAGTGACCGTGATGGTGCCCGGTCCCACGTTCTGGAAGCAGAAGGTGGTGTCGTGCCGGGTGATCTTCTCCCCGTCCTGCTCAAACCAGAGCGTCTGGATGCAACCAGCCAGCCAGTGGCTTCCATACGGAGGCGTCACGATCCAGACCTTCGGGGGAATGGTATCGAGTTCAACCAACCGGGTTCCACAGCCCTTGTTGCCCACGGCATCCTCAACACAACGGGTCACCGGATTCATGTCCTTCTTGAGGACCTCGGAATCCTGATGGGATGTCGTGTCCTTGCCGTCGATGGAGATCCACTTCACAAGGATTCCCGGCTTGTTGACTGCGGGCGTGTCGTTGGGGGACACGCTGATCCAGGTCTTGCCGCTGTCCTTGCTGATCGCCGTGATCTGCACGGAGGGAGGCGTGGTGTCCAAGGTCACATTGACGCTGTCCCAACCGACATTGCCCCATTCGTCCGTGTAGCTCTTGTAGATGGTGGACGGACCTTCCGGCAGGAGCGTATCAAAGGTCGGCTGGCTCTTGCCATTGACCGTCCACGTCACGGGCACCTTGCCGTTCGCCGCAAGATCCTTCTTGCCCAAAGCCACCACAGTGCTGGGCGCAACGACCTTCGGAGAGGTGATCTTGACCTTCGGACCCGCATTGGTATTGAGGATCTTCACGTGCAGGACACTGTCCTGGCCCGGCACCAAGTGGAAGAAATCGGACAAGTGCAGGTCGAATTCCCGATCCGCTCCGACCTTGTGGTCGTTGCCGAAGATCAGGACGAAGCTTGCGGTCGTGTCACCGGGGAGGAACTTGAGCATCACGGTGCTGTCCGCCGCGATGTTCACGCTGTCCAAGGCGCCCGTGGCCTTGATGCCAACCGAGGTGCTCCACCAGGAGGCGCGATCGAGGATCACCTTGATGGTCGCTTGTCCATCCACGTCCTTGACCACGAGGGACTTGGCCGTGAAGCTTGCCTTGGACGGCAGATTGGTGTTGGTGATCCAGACCACCACGCTGTCGTGGAGGACCGTATCGCCGACCAAGGGCTGGAGAGCCTCGCCGACCGACCAGTCGTGCAGGCGCAGGACGGTCCGCACGGCAGGGCCATCACGGCCATCGTTCACGGTCACGAAGTTGATGCTCGTGTCCTTCTGAAGGCGTGTGAACGTGGGGGTCTGTCCATCCTTGGCCAAGGTCACGAAGCTTGCCCAAGCTGCGGTCGTGTTGCCCGTGGTGTCGGAAACGGTTCCGGTATACTGGGCGCTGGGATCCTTGTCGCTGCGCAACGGGCGAATCCCAAGGCCAAGCTTCAGGGACTGGCCGCGCACCACCGACAGGACGGTGTCGCGAAGGCCGAGATAGGGAGCCGCATCGGTGTTGACGATATCGAGTTCCGCCTGGGCGCGACCCGGATCGACATTCAACCCCACAGCCTTGATCGCCTTGAGGTTCAGGAACACCTTGAAGTCCAAGGTGCGGACGCTGTCATGGATGATCCGGACCGGAAGCCACAGGAGCGTATCCCCCACTTCGACCACAAGCCGAACGGAGGGAACGACCGTTGCGGGAACCACATTGGTATCGCGGATCGCCCCTTGCAAAGGCTGGAGCAACTGGAAGTTCGAATCGACCTTGGCTGTCGAGCGAGCATCCACGGAGACGTCCAAGGTGTCCGGGTAGATGGCGGCGGGCTGGATGCGCACAGGAATCCAGACCACGCTCAACGATTCCGCGACAGCGGTCTTGGCAACCGGGAAGTAGGCCCGATTGCTGATGCTGTCGTCATCCATGATGGTGCCCAGATTGGTCGAGCCAAGATCGACGCCGGCATTGACGGCGGCCAGGATGGTGGCCCGCAGGACGCGGTCGGCCTGCTTCAGTCCATTGCCATGCACGATTGCCGAGAAGCTCGAAACTCCCTTCCCGGCCGGAATCGATCCCGAAGCGGACACTTCCGCCTTGAAATCAGCAGGGAACACACCGTACGGAACGCTTTGAGCCGTACTGTCGATGGTCTTCCAAGTGAAGGTGGTGGAAAGCCGGCTGGTCACCGAGACTCCCAAGGAATCACGCAATTCCACATTGAAGACAAGTCCGGTGTCCTTGCCGTTCGGACCTTCCATAACGCTGCCCGGCATCACTGCGATCAAGGGAAGCCCCATCGAAGGCAAGATCGCTCCGGGTGCCGTGGCCGATGCGTTCGAGAAACTGGTCAGCTTGGAAAGATCGACATGGAAGTGACGAAGCGTATCATACTCCCCGGGGCGCGCGAAGATCGAAACCGACAGCAAGGTCGAATCCCGAATCACGGCTGGAGTCGCAGGGACTCCCACGAAATCGGTGTCGGCAACCGCAGAACCGTTGCGCGTGGCCCATGTGAAGGGAAGATCGATGGCCGAGGCCCGATCCAGCGACACCTTGAAGGACAGGGGCGTCTTGACCTTGGGGCGGACGATGCTTGCCGAATCGATGCGGATCTTCGGCAAGGCGAAGCCGTTTGCGATGGTTCCCACAGCGCTGTCATGCAGCGCGGAGACACCGCCCAACCCGGAGACCGGTGCGACATCCACCAGGAAGTGGCGGGTCGAATCGTACTTCACCGTGGGGATCAGGGCGATGGGGAAGGTATCCACCGAGGATCCGGCCGGAATGGTATCCAGCTTGAGGGTCGCCGCCGTGAAGTGCACGCCACCCTTGGCGGAACCGTCGATGGTGCTGTAGGAATACGGCACGGCGATCCGTGAGGTCAGGGCATTGCCCAAGGCGTCGACAAGACGCACCGGGAAGCGGATCGTCCCGGACTTGGACTGGTCGGCACTGGCCGAATCCACCAGCACGCGGGCGCCCGAGATCGCATTGGTGAGCTCAACGACCGCAAGCGTATCGGAGGTCGGAGCCGTCGCGAGCCTGGTCTTGTCCCAAGTGGTGATGATCACGTAGAATCGGCGCGTGCTGTCCAGCTGGTTGGAGGCCTTGATCGTCACGGGAATGGAGTCGAGGCTTGCGATGGTGCTTGAACCGGCGGTCAGGGAGAAATCCACGCCGTTCTTGGCACTGCCATCCACGGCGGCAAAGCTGTAGCTGGACGCGAAGGTCGCGGCTTGACTCAAACGAACCGGCACCTTGAGTACGAAATCAGTGGTCTTGCGAGCCACGACGACATCGGTCATCGAGAGGGCGGGCTTGGGCCAACCGTTGTTGATCGTTCCGACACCCGTATCGCTTGCCGCGGAGAGTCCCGCATACTTGCCCGGGGTCAGGATCGCCTTGAAATGGCGGGCACTGTCGACCA
>JBDKGV010000168.1:0-7730 GCA_039798005.1 Fibrobacterota bacterium | reverse complement strand
GAGGGCCGTACGGAAGAGCCAGAAGATCTGGAAGGTGAGGCTGAAGAGCTCGCCCAGGGTGAAGAGCATCCGGCCGACGGCGCGCAGGACCGTCATCACCGCATGGCTTGCGACCTCGCCCGTCGCTTCCACGACGGCGACGAATGGATTGGAACGTGCCATCAGAAATCCCCGTAGGCGTTGGTGATTTCCGTGAACCGGAAGCACCTTGCTTCCCAGTTGAGCATGATCTCCCTCTGGGCACCGGCGCGGTTCTTGCGGATCAGGAGCTCGACGAGATTGGGAGCCCCGGCCTCGGCGTTCTCCTTCTCCTCCTTGTGCAGGAACATCACCACGTCGGCGTCCTGCTCGATCGAACCCGATTCACGCAAGTGGTAAAGCTGAGGCTTCACATCGCCCTTGGCCGAATCGCGAGAGAGCTGGGACAGGGCGATCACCGGCACGTCCAGCTCCTTGGCCAACTGCTTGAGGCCACGGGAAATCTGGGCGACTTCGTTCTGGCGGTTGTCGCCCTTGCTGTTGCCAGGTCCCTGCATCAACTGAAGGTAGTCGATGATGATCATTCCCAGGTGCTTGCCTTCGTTGCGAAGTTGCGCGGTCGCCCGTTTGCAACGGCTGCGAAGCTCAAGAATGTTCAACGCGGCCGTGTCGTCCACCAGGATGGGAATCCGGTTGGTGTGCAGGTCGTTGATGGCGTCTTCGTAGATGTACTGGGGCAACTGGCCACGATACAACTGGGAGGCGTCGATGCCGGCGCGGATGCACAGGAGGCGCTCCACGATTTCGTGGATGCCCATTTCCATCGAGAAGACCAGGACCGGATGCTGCATGCCGTCGGGGTCGTGATTGCCCGAGGCGGCCGTCAACGCGAAGTTCAGCGCCAGGGCCGTCTTGCCCACGCCAGGACGCGCACCCAAGATGATCAGCGCCTGCTTGCGGAATCCGCGCAGCGTGTCGTCCAAGGAAGGGATACCCGTGGGGATGCCGATGATGCCGCGCGTGGCGTAGGAGGCGATGCGCTCCTGCATCTGCGGCAGCACATCGAGGATCGGGATCAGGGGCATCGGTCCCTTGCGGGACTGGACGGCCATGATCTCGCTCGAAGCCTTGTCCATCACCGTCTCGGCGTCGTCGCTTTCCTCGTAAGCGCTTTCCAGGATGCGATTGGATGCCGAGATCAGCTGGCGCAGGCAGGATTTCTGACGGATAAGGTCGCAGTGCCCTTCCACGCCCGCGGTGGCAAGCACGCCCTCGGCCAATTCCATCAGGAACGATTCGCCGCCGATGGGCTCAAGCTTGTGGTCGCGACGCAGCTTGTCAGCGACCGTGACCAGGTCCACCTGCTTCTGGGAAAGATGCAGGCCACGGATGCACGCGTAGACGATGCGATGGCGCTCGTCGTAGAAGTCCACTTCCTCCAGACGCTCCACCACCGTATCGACGATGCGCGGATCGCGGAAAATCGCACCCAGCACCGAGCGCTCGGCCTCGAGGTTGTGGGGAAGGCCAAGCCTCAGGTCCATCATGGACTCACTCCGGGGAAGGACAGAATCTGTCGAAGGTCGGCTTCCACCTCAGGGGCGAGCGCCGCCTGTCGCGCCAGTCGGGCCGGATGGTGGGTAGCGATCGCAGGCAGGCCTTCGAGCGTGAAGGGCTGGCCACGGAAAGCGGGCCACTCCAGCGCCTTGCCGGCGGCAAGCTGCGCGGCCTTGTGATCCAGCACAAGCACGGCCTTGGCACCCGAGAGCCGCAGCAACTGGCTCCAGTATGGACGGCAGCGCGTCGCCTCGATGCGCCCTTGCACGCTGGTGTCCGCAGGGTTGCGAGGGGGGCAGCAGAACACCGCACCCACCACGGGTTCGGGAAGGCCCACCGAGCGCGCGAGGTCGCGGAACGTCTGGGCGTAGCTGGCGGACAGAAGCTCACCCGAGGCGACATCTTCTCCCCAGCCAAAGAGCGTGAGCACCATCCAGGTGGAATTCTCCACGCCACCGCTCCAGACCACGCGCTCGCGGTCCTTGGAGAGGATGCAGCGGGAGCAGTTGCCGGCGTGTTGGCCAAGCTCGGCACGGGTGGCGAAGGTGGGGATCGCGGCCGGGCGAAGTGGTGCCGGACGCATGGGCGCAGGCGCTGCCACAGGAGCTGGACGGCTCGCAGGGGCTTGGCGCGCCGGTGCCGGGGCGGGCGCACGGGCGGGGCTTTCAAAGCTGCGCGGTGCCGGACGTGCGACAGGGCGCTCGATCGGAGCCGGTGCGCGCACGGCGGGCGCCGGAGCTTGAGCTTCGGGTTCAGGAAGCTTCAAGACCTCGTCGAAAAAGACGGATTCCGTCCCGAGGTCGCGTTGGGCACGCACCCATGCCCGCAGCAAGGGCGAAAGGGTGGCACTCATGAAAGGCTCTCGAGCCGCTGCAGAAGCTGGCCCGCCAGATCGGACTTGGGAATCCAAGCCGCCTCGATCGTCTCGACCGGAGTGCCGATCCAGCCCCATACCCTTGAGCGCCCGAAGCCGGCATCGTCACCGTCCTTGAGTGGATCGTTGCACACGCAAAGGTCGGCGCCCTTCTTGCCCAGCTTCTCCTGACCGCGCGCAAGGCCACCGGTCTCCAAGGCAAAGCCCACGACCTTTTGACCGGGCTTGCGGCTGGCGCACAGCCCCGCCAAGATGTCAGGGTTGGGCAGAAGCTCGATGGAATTCATGCCGCGCGAGGCGGGAATCTTTTCCGCAGGCGGATTCGCCGGGCGGAAGTCGGCCACGGCCGCGGCACAGATGGCGACGTCCATGCCGGTCCAGTGCGCCTCGACGGCCGCTTGCATCTCCAAGGCGGTGCGGATACGCACCAGCTTGGCACCGGGCGGCGGAGCGATGTCGCAAGGTCCGCAGATCACGGTCACTTGATGACCGCGTCGCAAAGCGGCCTGGGCGATTTCGGCGCCGGTGCGGCCGCTGGAATGGTTGGTGATGACGCGCACGGCGTCGATCGGCTCCTCGGTGCGTCCCATGGTGAGCAGGAGCTTCAGCGAGCGCGCCGCCTTGGGCGAGAGGATCGTCTCGACTTCCTGGGCGATGCGTTCGGGGTCGGGCATGCGGCCTTCCCCGGTCTCGCCGCAGGCAAGCTCACCCACGTCAGGCGCAAGCACGAAAGCCCCGTCCAGAGCCAACTGGGCGAGGTTGCGACGCGTGGCGGGAGCCGTGAGCATGCGGGTGTTCATGGCAGGGCACAGGAGCTTGGGGCACTGGCAGGAAAGCCAAGCAAGACTCACTGAATCTTCAGCAAGTCCGTGCGCCAAGCGGGCCGCGGTGTTGGCCGTCAGCGGGGCGATCACGAAGAGTTCGGCCCACTGCGCCCAATCGATATGATGGGTATGCCGTGCGCCACCCGTCACCCATACGCTGGTTTCCACCGGAGCATGGGTGAGAGTGGCCAAGGCATCGACGGAAACCAAGCGCGTCGCCTTCTCGGTCGCGACACAGCGCACTTCGGCGCCACGCCGCTGGAGACAACGCACCAGTTCAGGAATCTTGTAGGCGGCGATGCCACCTGAGATTCCCACGAGGACGCGACGGCCCTTGAGGGTCATGCGATCCTCGCCCTTTTCACTCCTCGACGACCTGGATCTTCTTGTCGCGCAGACGCTCGAGAGCCACGGTGGTGGCCTTCTCGCCCTTGAGGTCATAGAAGCCCAAGCGAGCCTGTTCATTGATGAAACGGGCTTCCTGTGCAGCCATCAGAACCGCCTGAAAAGCGGAGATGCCACGGGCGTAAATCTCGTCCGGATCGTACTGGAGGTTGTCCATGTCTCGTATCCTCTCAATGATGGGTAGAGCGGAAAGATAGCCTTCTGGAGAAAAGCCCCTGCTCGTGCTTGAGCAGAGGCCCATCAATCAGAAGTGCGGATCAGCCTTCGACGGTCTCGGTGGCTTCGGCCACTTCAGCAACTTCGGCAACAGCCTCGACCACTTCGGCCTTGGGAGCCTTGGCAGGAGCGTTGGCGGCGGCCAGCTTCTTGAGCTTGGTCTTGGACAAGGCCTTCTCGGCCTCGGACTCGACGGGCTTGACCTCTTCGCGGGTCTTGCGCTTGGCACCGACGATCTCGGTGTAGCGGCTCTTGAAGCGGTCGATACGGCCTGCGGAGTCCAGAAGGATCTGCTTGCCGGTGTAGTAAGGGTGCGAGGCCGAGGACACTTCGACGGTGATCAGCGGATATTCGACGCCGTCAACGGTGATCTTATCCTTGCTGTCGCGAGTCGAACGGGTGATCAGTTGGAAATCCGAAGAGATGTCCTTGATCACGACTGCGCGATACTTGGGATGGATATTGTCCTTCATGCCTGTAACTCCTTGAGATCCGAGCTTGGGTCGTTTCCGACCGTCCGTGGATGATTTGATGCCAGACACACCCAATGTGGTCCACTGGACGTTCCGGCGTAAGAGGGACCAATCTATAATTACGCCGACGAAAATGCAAGCAGACAGGAATGTCAATGTGCACAATTTTGAGCAGATGGTGGGGCCATGTCGCCCGACCAACACCACCCGTATAGTTTGCAGCCATGGATCTGCCATCCTCACAGCCTTTGGTCCACGCCACGGCACTTGAGCATCGCTTCCCCGCCGGGACCCTTGCCCTGTCCGGGTTGAACTTGGAGGTCCCGCAGGGGGAATTCCTCGCCATCGTGGGACCCTCCGGGTGCGGCAAATCCACCCTGCTTCGCCTGCTGGCCGGCTTGCTTGCCCCTTCCGCAGGCAAGCTTTCCGTAAACGGGGTTCTGCCCGCCAAGGCCAATCAAGGAAGTCATCGCTGTGGCTTCGTGTTCCAAAGTCCCACCCTTCTCCCGTGGCGCCGGATCGAGGCGAATGTGCGGCTTCCCTTGGAACTCCTGGGCCTTCCCAAGGCACAGGCCCGCCAACGGGCGCAGGATCTGCTTGCCATGGTCGGCCTTTCGGAAAGTGCGAAAGCCTTTCCGGCCCAGCTCTCAGGGGGCATGCGGATGCGCGTGTCCATCGCCCGCGCCCTTGCCGTGAAACCGTCCCTGCTTCTCCTGGACGAACCGTTTGCCGCCTTGGACGACATCACCCGCAACCGCCTGCAGGAGGACTTGTTGGAATTGCGCCGCAAGGAAGGCTTCACCACGGTGCTGGTCACGCACAACGTGGCCGAAGCCGCCTTCCTCGCCGACCGGGTGCTGGTGATGACGCCGCGCCCCGGCAGGATCACCGCCGACATCGCCATCCCCTTCGGGACCAACCGTGACACCGATCTGCGCACGAGCCCCGCCATGGCAGACCTCTTGCGCGAAATCTCCCACCGGCTCAAGGAGGCCATGGCCTGATGCGCCCGCGCTCCCTGCTCCCAACCGTGCTACCGCCCATCCTGTTTCTGTTGGCCTCCCTTGCGGCCTGGGAAGCCGTGGTGCGACTGTGGGAAATCCCCTCCTATCTCCTCCCCTCGCCGTGGGCCATCCTCTCCGAAGCCATCGCTGAACGCGGCCAACTGGTTCCGGCAGGCCTCGTGACCCTGGCCGGTGCCGTGGGCGGCTTTGCCGCATCGCTTCTGGTCGGGATTGCAACCGCCATGCTCTTTGCCCAAGCGCGCTGGATCCGGGCCAGCCTCTACCCGTGGGCCATCTTCCTCCAGACGGTGCCCATCGTGGCCATCGCCCCGCTCATCGTGCTGTGGTTTGGCGCAGGCTTTGGCAGTATCGTCCTGGTGTCCTTCCTGTTGAGCGTGTTCCCCATCCTCTCCAACACCGTGGAAGGCCTCACCCGCATCGATCCCCAGCTTCTGGAACTCTTTCGCCTGCACGGCGCCGGACGCCTGCAGACTCTCTTCAAGCTGCGACTCCCGCATTCCGTTCCGTTTGTCGTGGCAGGGGCCAAGGTCGCCGCCGGGCTCACCGTGATCGGAGCCATCGTCGGGGAGTTCTTTGCCGGCTACGGAGCGCAGCACCCGGGCCTCGGATACCTGATCCTGCAGACCAGCGGTCAGCTCAAGACCGAGCTCCTCTTTGCTTCGGTCGGCCTGTCCACCCTGCTGGGCCTTGCCGTCTTTCTTTTGACAGGATTTGTCTCCCGGCTCGTGCTCGCCCGGCTGGAGGCCTCATGAACGCACCAACCACCAAAGGACTCTCCATGCGCCTTCGCACCCTTGCCGCAAGTCTCCTCCTGACCCTTTCCATTGCCCAAGCCGGAACCGGCATCGCCCTGAACTGGTTCCCTGAAGCCGAGCACGCAGGCTTCTACGAGGCGCAGGTCGCAGGCCTTTACAAGGCGGCAGGCCTTGACATCAACCTGATTCCGGGAGGCCCCGGCGTGCCGGTGCTCCAGCAGGTGGCCACCGGCAAGGTGCTCTTTGGCGTCTCCAATGCCGACGAGGTCCTGATCGCCCGCGCCCAAGGCGTCCCCGTGGTCGCGGTGCTTGCCCCCATCCAGACCTCCCCTCGCGTGATCATGGTCCACGAGGAAAGCGGCATCAAGCGCCTGCAGGACCTCAAGAACCTGACCCTTGCCATCGAAGCCCAGGCCCCGTTCGCCAACTTCCTGAAGAACAAGCTCCCCCTGACCGGAGTGCGCTTCGTGCCCTACAACGGCAGCGTGGCCCCCTTTGTCGCAAGCAAGAGCTTTGCACAGCAGGCCTACGGGATCTCAGAGCCGTTCGTGGCCCAAGGCAAAGGCGCCAAGCCCGTGAACTTGCTGGTGTCCGACCTCGGTTACAATCCCTACACGAGCGTGCTGGTGGTTTCGGAAAAGACCCTGAAGTCCAATCCAGAGCTGGTGCGCAAAGTCGTGAAGGCAAGCCGCGAAGGCTGGACTCGATACCTTGCGAACCCCGCCGTGGCCAATGCCGCGATCCGCAAGGCCAATGCCCAACTGGACGACGCCATCCTGATGTTCGGGCACCGCGAACTCGTGAAACTCTGCCAGAACCCCGACACGCAAAAGGGCGGCGTGGGCACCATGAATGCAGCGCGCTGGAACGATCTTTCCGTCCAACTGGAAGCCATGAAGGTGATCAAGCCCGGCAAGAGTCAGCCTGCCAAGGCTTGGAGTGCGGCCTTCCTCAATTAGGAATTATGGGCTGCACCCGGCAAGCCTTTGCACTGCGTGCGGCTTGACTGCAGGCGCTTCGCCCAGCATCTTGAGTCTCCTACAGATTGGCTTTTGATCGGGCTGCGCCCGGCTGTTGTTCTGGGCCTCCTGCCCAGACCCGGCCCAAGGTGGAGCGGTCCACCTTTGGAAACCACCGCCAGCCGTTCCGCCGGCTGGACCCACGGATAGAGACACTCCGTGGATCGGTTTGCGGTGAACCAGTGCCAGTGCTCGCAATTCTGTTACCGTAGGCGTTTCGCGCTGGAGATTCCGGGCTTTGACCGCTTCGCGGCCAAAGAAACCGACATCGCCGACACTTCCAGTTGTTGTTACAACCTGACTTTGCCCACCCAGCATTCCACAGGCAGTCCTGCCCCGCTTGAACCGCACGGTTCGCTGAAAGCCGTGCCTCCGGCAATGATCAAAGTCACCGCCAACTTGACTTGACCCGCCTTGCGTCCCACGGAGTGTCTCTATTCAGGGGATCCAAGGGGATGGAATCCCCTGGTGGCGGTTCCTAGGAGTCTGCGCGGTTGATCTCCAGCTTTGGTAGCATCGATTTCACCGTTTCCGTCGCGCTGAGTAGATTCACCAGCCATTCATGGGTTCTTTGCCTGCCTGAGCACGGCATCGCCCCGTCCA
>JBDKGV010000167.1:0-7755 GCA_039798005.1 Fibrobacterota bacterium | reverse complement strand
CCACGCATATCCACGACATGGGCCGTACCCCGCAGTCCGTGGATTTCCCAGTTGCCTCCGGCTCGCGTGATTCGCAAGAGGGATGGCGTGGCGCGAGGCCGGACGGCAGTCGACCAACCCGTGTAAGGGAAGGCGACCTTGGCTTGCCAAGGATGCAGGATGGTTCCTTGGTTCAACGTGGTTCCCCAGGCATCCATCCATGGACCGGCGGCAAGCGAAGCCGGACGCGGAGTCGATGTCGGATTGGGCAGCAGTCGGGCCGTCGGCAGTCCGACCAGGAGGGAATCGGGAACGCTGCGCAAGGAGACGTCATCCAGCCAGTAGACGGAATCCTTGCGGGAATTGTGGAAGTCGACCCGGGCCTTGGGCTCCGTCTCGCTTGCCCGGAACAGGAAACTGTGGGAGGTCCATTGGGTGTCGATGGTCACGGCAACCGAGAAGCCAAGCGTCCCGTAGTTCCCGCCGGCGCGCCGGAAGGTGGGTGACAGGATCTGTCCTGGATTCAGGGCGCGGGCTCGAAACGAGAGCCGCCATGCCTGCCCGGGTGTGGTGGAGACGGTGCGGCTGGAGTTGGCCAGCGGGCTGTTCGCCGCGGTGTCCCCCACATAGGTCATCTTCAGGCACTTTCCTTCGAGGCAGGCGGTTCCGGAATCCAGCGAGAGCTTGGCTTGGGCTGGCCAGGAGCTCCATGCCAGACGGGTGGAGTCGAAATGCCCATTGGGCTGGATTTCCGGCCCGAGGCGAGGGTCGTTGGCCGTGATGGCCTCCTTCCTCCACAGGATCCGGTCATCCTGGGAGCAGCGGGCGGAGATCGTCTGATCGGAGCAGACGACATTCCCGGTGACCGTGGCCATCGGGACGGTCTGGGCCTGATGGATGTCGATGGTCACATCGGCGCCTTGGTCAGGAAGAGCCACGAGGAGATTGTCTTCGATCCGGTTGTCGAACATGTCGCCTGGTCCGGCCAGATGGTCGTGGCTCAAGGCGATCTGGGAGGCGCGATTTCCGAAGGCGACATTGCCTCGGACCGTGCAGCGGCGGTTGTTGTGCAGGAAGATGCCTCGTGCATTTCCCGTGACCACGTTCGAGTCGACCACGATGTCGTGGGAACCATCGTCCAGATAGATGCCTTGGGCCGCGTCCCAGGCACCGGGCCAGCCCGAAGGGGCGCCGACGGGATCGCGCACGAAGTTGCGTCGGATGACGCTGCCCTCGGAGCCCGTATCCAGGAACTTTCCTGTCCATGTGTAGATGCCGCCGCAATCGTCAGTCGTCATGCAGCTGTGACTGACCTCGTTCTCCTCCACCAAGGTGTTGCGCCCCCGGAAACCGATCCCGATGTAGCCGCTGGAATCGATCGAGTTGCGGGCAACGGTGTTCGAATCGCCGGAGAAGTCGATGGCCCTTCCGCCACAGCAACCGTACCCCATGCCATCGGGCCCGAGATCGGAAAGCAACGCGGTGCGACGGATGCGGTTGGATGCGATGCGATGTCCCTGACCACTGCCGACCAGCGCACCGTTCCCTGCGCCCTCGATGCGGTTGGCTTGGAAGAGGCCTTCCCGGCCTGCGAGCTTGATGCCGACCAGTCCGGGTTCCAGGATCTCGCACCCTTCGACTTGAATTCCGGTACCTCCCAGCTTGACGGCTTGGGCCGTGGACCCGAAGATGCGCAGACCTTGCACGCGGACATGGCTGCGGTTGGAAAGGTCAATCAGCGTGGGCAGGACCGCCGCCTCGACCGTATCACCGGAACCTGTCCAGTGAAGGGTGCTGTCGGAGGCGTCGTGGGCCCAGGCTTCAACGCCCTGCAGGGCCGAACGGTGGTTGGAGAGGAAGAACCGGACGCTGTCCGGCGGTCCGTAGATCGCCTTTCCGTCCAAGGTCAAGCGTCCTCCCCGCTGGGCAAGGACGCGATGGGTTTCCAAGGTCCACATGCTGCTGCGCAGATGGATGGAGGCCCCGACCCAATCCTGGCCAGCCAGTGCGGAGGCCGTCACAATGCTGTCTCTTTCCACGGAGCTTGCGACCACCCAGCCGGTATCCGGAAACCGGGCACATCGCATCCTGCGTCCATTGACAAAGACCGACAGGACTTTCTGGCCGTCGGGCAGGCGGGCGGAATGCATGCCCGAAACCGGGGCGGCGGCGAGGCGGATGGTTCCCCGCAATTCCGGCGGTGCGGAGCCGTTCCCGTACGGGGCGATCGTGACGGGTTGGGACATGGTGCCGGATTGCTTGAGGACGAGGGGCTCGCGCCACACGTCGGCGCGTCGCAAGAGGATCGAGTCTCCGGGCATCACCTTGACCGTGCCCAACTGGGCCAGAGTCCTCCACGGCGTGGCGGGACTGCCGGCCTGTGCCGCCGTGCGCACATCGTCTCCGTCGGTCGCGAAGTGGTAGGTGGCAGCCCATGGAAGGGACATGCCCAGGAGGATCGAGGTGAGCAGGCGGGGAAGCATGGAAAGAATATACGGTCGCGATTCGGGCGGTGGCGGGAATGCCTGAAATCGGACCGTAGCATCGGATGCCGGGGCTTGCATGGCCCCCTGTCCGGGATTCAGCGACGGTCGATGAGCGTGCGCGTCTCTGTGGCGGTGCGCAGCCAGCAGAGGCGAACGGGGGCGCTTGGATGCCAAGAGGCTTGGCCCCGGCTGTCGGGCCGGAGAGACGCAAGAGTCCTGCCTCGCAGGTCCACGATCCGCGCGGGCCCGTGGAGTCCGGAAACCTGCCAGCCATTTCCGAGGCGTTGAACCCGCAGAGCGGGGGAGGTGGCATGGCCATGAATGGATGTGGCCCAGCCTGGCCAGGGAAAGGCGACCTTGCCTTGCCAGCCTTGCAGGGAAACGCTTGCGGGGAATGTCGTGCCCCAGGCATCCATCCAGGGGGAGCCTTGGAGACCAAGCTGTGTGGTGGCCTGGGTTGGATTGGTCAAGAGAACGGGAGGGGCGCGTTTGATCAGAAGGGAATCGGGAACGCTGCGCACGGAGATGTCGTCGATCCAGTAGATGGAATCCGTGTAGGAATTGCGGAAGTCGATGCGCGCGTTGGTCTCGGATTCACTGGGCCGGAACAGGAAACTGTGGCTGGTCCAGTTCGTATCGAGGCTGACTGCCGCGAGAAAGCCCAGTACGGCATAGTCACCGCCGCCTCGGCGCAAGGTGGCCGTGAGGCTTTGGCCTGCACGGGGGGCGCGGGCGCGGAAGGAAAGCTGCATGGCTTGGCCTTGCTGGACCGTCAGGCTTTTCTTGGCGTAAAAGAGGGGATTGGTGGTTGGAGAGCCGCCGAGATAGGCCACTTTCAAGCAGTAGCCGGTGCGGCAACTGGTTCCCGAATCGAGGGCGAAGGTTGCTTGGGCTGGCCATGAGATCCAGCCTTGGGCGGAATTGTCGAAGGTGCCGTTGGCTTGGGTTTCCGGGCCGAGACGAGCATCGTTGTCCTTGAGGCTTGTCTGATTCCAAAGATCGGCCGTCTCGGTCCAGCACTTTGTCGAGACGATCTGATAGGAGCAGAACGTGTTGCCGGACATGGAGGCCAGCGGTTGCGATTGGATCTGTTGAATGGTCCTTTGGGGATCGGCACCTTGGCCGGGAAAGCCGACAAAGAGATTGTCGGTGATCTGATTGCCCGTCATGTCTCCGGTGCCGGCGAGCCCGTCATGCGCCAGCAACAATTGGGTGAGGCGGTTGTTGAAGGCGATGTTGCCGCGCAATCGGACGCGCTGGGTGTTGTGCAGGAAGATCCCTTTGCCGTTGTCCCAGACCACGTTCGAGTCGACTTGGATGTCGTGGGAGCCGTCGTCGAGATAGATGCCGACCGAGGCGTCGGAAGGCTTGGGAATGCCCGGGGGAGCACCCACCGCAGAATGGACGAAGTTGCGGCGCACGGTGCTGCCTGCCGCCCCGGCATTGTCATACTTGCCGGCATACGAATAGATTCCGGCGCAGTCGTCGGTGGTCATGCAGCTGTGGGCGATGACGTTTTCCTCCACCAGATTGGACAGGCCCTTGAAGCCGATCCCGATGTATCCGGTGGAGTCGATGTCGTTGCGGGCGATCAGGCTGGAGTCGGCGGAAAAGTCGATGGCGCGGCCACCGCAGCAGCCATCACCCATGCCGTCAGGCCCGAAATCGGGAAGCAGCGCGGTGCGCCGGACGATATTGGACTCGATGGTTTGTGCGGCTCCGATGCCCGAGATCGCCGTGTTTGCGGCTGCCGTGACGCGATTGCCGACAAAGCGGTTCTCGCGCCCCTTGATCATCACGCCCGTGAGACCTGGCCGGTCAAGGTTGCAGTTCTCGACATGAAGGCCGGCCCCGAACATCTTCACCGCTTGGAAGGTCGAGCCGAAGAGCCGAAGTCCGGAGGCGCGCACATGGTTGAAGCCCGTGATGTCAAGCAAGGTCGGAAGCACTGCGGCTTGGACCGATGCCGCCGGGCCGGTCCAGCGAAGGGTGCTGTCGGATGCGGAATAGGCCCAAGCCGGACGAGTGCTGAAAGGCAGGGCAGAGGCGTGGTTTGTCAGGAAAAACTGCACGCTGTCAGGGAGGGTGCTGAGCGACTTGGTGTCCAGGACCAGGCGACCACCTGCTTGGGAAAGGACGCGGTGGGTTTCCAGTGTCCATACGCTGGTGCGCAAGTGGATCGAGGCGCCGACCCAGTTCTGACCGGCGACACCGGGTGCCGTCAGGGCGCTGTTGCCTTCGACGGTGCTTGCTTTCACCCAGCCGGTGTCGGGGTAGCGGGCGCATCGCATCGGCTCGTTGTTTGTGAAGACCGCCTTGACGCTTTGGCCTGAGACGACCTTCGCGGAATAGGGGCCACCCCCGGGCGCCCCTGCCAACGGGATCGTGCCATGAAGCTCGGGCATGGCGGTGCCGCTGCCGTAAGGCGCAATCACCACCGGACTTTCCAATGTGCCGGAGCGCTTGATGGACAAGGCTTCATGCCACACGTCGGCGCGTCGCAAGAGGATCGAGTCTCCGGGCATCACCTTGACCGTGCCCAACTGGGCCAGAGTTTTCCACGGCGTGGTTGGGCTGCCGGCTTGGGATGGCGTGCGCGCATCGTCTCCGTCGGCCGCGAAGTGGTAGGTGGCCGCCCATGGAAGGGACATGCCCAGGAGGATCGGGGTCAGGATGCGGGTGAACATGTCAAGGAATGTAGGCGTTTTGGGAATTCATGGTTGCATCTCATTTCGGGAGAGGGGTAGGATGTGGACGTCATGGTTACTCGACGCCCACCGTTCCTGCTCCTTTTCCTGGCCTTGGCTGCCATGGCTTTCGGGCGCCCCGCGCAGCTCCCGAGCCCTGCCGATGCTTCCAACAATCCTCAGCGCCAACTGGAGCGCAGCTACGAGCTGGTCGCAAAGCAGGCACTGCTTCGCTACTACTCGGAGAACACCTTCCTCGTCCGGGCGAAGGTCGAGCTCTTCGAGGAGGAGGACGACGGCTTCGTCGACAACCAGACGGCGCACCCCATGCCGGCCTTGCCAGGCCTTCCCGTCCAGCCGTCCAACCGTGGGGGATCGGGTCCCGCCAGCGTGATGGATCGCTTGGCGGCCGTGAGCTACGACATTCTGGTCGACACGTCCTACAACATCCGCGACCGCGACTTCATCGTCTACCTGGTGGGCCTTGCGGCGACCTTGGATACGGCGCGCGGCGATCTCGTCGCGGTGGAACGGGTGGTCTTCCCTCGCAGCGACAAGTCCCTGGCCTCGCCACGGAAATTCGACAACTTCGCGCCTCTGGGCGGCATGGCGGGAGCTCAATTGGTTCCGGCAATCCCTGATACGGGGATGAAGAACGCGATGGCGTTTGGCGCCGCCCCGGTCGAGAAGTCCAAGGACCCGATGGAGCGGATCTACGATCTTCTGCCACTTCTGATCGTGTGCATCTTCGTGTTGCTGTGTGTGTGGCTGCTCAGTCGTGCGATCGCCTCCCCGACGGCCCTGCGGGAAAGAATGCCGTTCTTGCGCGGCAAGGGAAGCAAAGGGGACGAGGAGGACGCATCAGCGGGCGCGACGCCTGCACCCACGACGACCATTGCGCTTTCGCCGACGACGACTGTCCCGGCCGCGGCACCGACACAGGAGGCCAATGCCGCCAACGACGCCCAGTCGATCCGTCCTTATCTCTTGAACAGCTTCGTCGGCGAGCCGCGCATCTGCGGATTGATCCTCAAGAGCTGGCTCAAGCGCGACAGCATCAAAGGCTGGCGCGATGTGGGGACGCTTGTGGCAGGGCTGCATCCCCGGCTGCTGCAGATCGTTCAGGATTCCTTGGGCAAGGAAAATGCCCGGGCCTTGGAGATACAGTTGGCCTCCCGCGAAGACCACTCCCCCGAGGAGTTTCTCATCGTGGCCAAGGAATTCCGGCGCGAGTTCCAGACGGCCAGTTCCACCGTGGCCACCGACGGCCGTGATGCTGACCTCTTCGGATTCCTCGAGCAGTTGAACGAAGGCCAGATCATGCACATCCTGCGGGACGAGTCGATGGGCATCGTGGGTTTCGCCCTGGCCCAGCTCTCGTCCGAGAAGGCCGGTTCCATCCTGCAAAAGCTCGATGGCTCCAACCGCGCCAAGCTTCTGGTGAGCATGGGCAACATCACCCAGATCCCCCACGACGTCTACAAGGAGATCGCCGATCGCCTCTCGCTCAAGGCGCTGGAAGTCGCGAACATGAAGTTCGTCTCGGCCGACGGTGTGGAGAGCATCGTGGCGCTCATCGACAATCTGCCGGTGACGCAGCAGTTCGAGTACATCCATTCGATCTCCGAGATGGATCTCAATCTGGCGCGCAAGATCCGGGAACGCACCATCACGCTTCCCGAGCTCGGAGGCCTGCCCGATGCCTACCTCGCCGACAAGCTCCAGGCGATGGACGGGGAGACGCTGTCGCTTGCCTTCCTGCGGATGGATGCACAGCTGTGCACCAAGCTCATGGCGCAACTTCCCGATCGCATGCAGATGATGGTGCAGTCGGGCATGGAAAGCCGTGCGCAGGCCACTGCGCTCGAGGTGGAAGCCGCCCAGAGGAAGATCCTTCAGGTCATTCGTGAAGATTTCCGAAAGAACGGGAGGCCGTCATGATCATCTCACTGCTTTTGACGACCCTGGGACTGGCTCTTCCGGCCCAGTCCGAGAATCCCCCGAACCCTTTCGTGCGCCCCGACGCGAGCACCGACATCTCGCAGATGGCTGACATCTCGCGGCAGGTCGGGCGCAATCTGGGAGACATCCCGCCGGAGATCCAGCGCATCGCGGCCTATCAGTTCAAGGCCGATCCGCGCGAGTTCACGCCGGGCATGATGCGCCACATCCAGTCGCGCATCGAGGAGGAGGTTCGTCGCAACGGCAAGACCGTGGTGAACTCCCCTGAACTGCGCACCTTGCGGGTGATCTCCACTGACACAAGCTTCCAGGTGTCCAATGCGGCGCCAAGCCAGGAGGAGCTCTGGAAGCTTGCCGAGAAGCTTCGGGTGGAAGGGTTCCTCGAAGGTTCCTGCACGCGCAGTGCCGAAGGGGACCTGCTGCTTTCGCTCAAGATCTTCCGGGCCAAGAGTGGAGATGTGGTTTGGAGCGGAAACTTCGTGGCCGGTCCGAACAAGTCCTCGAACACGCTCCTCGACCTCGAACTTTCCATCTCGATCCCGATGCGCGTCATGCCGATGGAATCCTACAGTCAGGATTCTGTGAGGGTCTACTCCGATCCCATTCTCTCATCCGACGTATCCATGGAGATGTCGGTCACG
>JBDKGV010000166.1:0-7874 GCA_039798005.1 Fibrobacterota bacterium | reverse complement strand
GACGTTGTCGTTCTTCTGAAGCTCCGTCATCAAGGCCTTGAGACGCTCTTCGAACTGGCCGCGGTACTTGGTACCGGCCACGAGCGCGGCCATGTCCAAGGTGACCACGCGCTTGTTCTCGAGGATCTCGGGGATCTTGCGCTCGATGATCTTCAGGGCAAGGCCCTCGACCACGGCGGTCTTGCCCACGCCGGGCTCGCCGATCAGGAGCGGGTTGTTCTTCTTGCGGCGCGACAGGATCTGGATCACGCGTTCGATCTCGGCATCGCGTCCGATGATCGGATCGAGCTTGCCGGCCTTGGCCAGTTCCGTGAGGTCGCGACCGAAGTGGTCCAGGAACGGGGTCTTGGACTTCTTCTTGGCGGCGGCCGAGGATGGGTCGTTGGGGGTCACGCTGGGAGCCGGTCCGCCGCCTTGGAGGGGGGCGTTCGATTCGGCTCCGCGCAGGACCTTCTCGATCTCCTCGCGGCTGGACTCGTAGTCCACGCCCACGGCGGCAAGGGCAGTGGCGGCGGCGGACTCGTTGTCCTTCATCAGGGCAAGCAGGATGTGCTCGGTGCCGATGTACTTGTGGGTCATGGCGCGCGCTTCCTGCGCCGCGATCTCCAGGACCTTCTTGGCACGCGGCGTGAAGGGGATCATCTGCCCGATGGTCATCATGCCACCCGAGGAGGTGATGCTCTTCTCGATGGAACGAGCCAGTTCGTCCAGGTCCACGTGCAAGTTGCGCAGCACGGCGATCGCCACGCCGTCGCCTTCGCGGATCAGGCCCAGCAGGAGGTGCTCGGTGCCCACATAGTCATTGCCCAGGCGCACGGATTCTTCGCGTGCCAGCTGCATGACCTTCTTGACTCTGTCGGTGAACATTCCATTCATCTTTGGTCACTCCAATCGGAGGGGGTGTCCGGAAAGGGATGCGCCCCACTCTCGGCAAGATACTACACCTCCCGCTCGCTGATTACCATCCATCGCGAGATTGTCGGAGGATCCCATTTCACAGGTTTGGCTGCTATTCGTACCGCAAGGCTTCGATCGGGTCAAGGCGCATGGCCTTCCAAGCGGGGTAAAGGCCCGACAGGACGCCCGTGGCGATGGTGATGCCCAAGGCTTTGAGGACGGTGGGGAGATCGAGCAGGGGGCGGAAACTGAAACTTTTCTCCAAGGCATCGCCCAGCAGGAGCGGAAAGGCTCCCAGTGCCATTCCGACAAGTCCGCCGACGATGGCCAGCGTGATCGATTCGGCCAGGAACTGGACGCCGATTTCCAAGGGCTTGGCGCCAAGGGCCTTGCGCACGCCCACCTCGCGCACCCGGTCGTTGAGGCTGGCAAGCATCACGTTGAAGATGCCCAAGGCCCCTACGCCCAAGGAAAGGGCCGCCACGAAGGAGAAAAGGAGCGTGACGTTGCCGATCATCGCCTGGAACTCCTTGAGGAAATTGAAGAGTTCGAAGGTGAAGTCCTCGGCGCCGCGATGCAGTCCGCGAACCGCGGCGTTGAGCGCAGGCAGCATGGCCTGTACGCTGTCGGGCGAGGAGGCCTGCAGTTGGAGGTTGTCCAGCTTGGGGTTGGGCCCCAGATGGAAGCGCGTCATGGCGTTCCAAGGCACGAAGGCGGCCACGGCGTAGCGCCAGCCGCCGTTTCTTTCCATGGTGATGCGCCCGATCACGCGGTAGCGCACCCCGGAGAGCAGGATGCTCGACCCCACCAACGAGTCCCCTCGGCTGCGGGCCTTGCCCGCGAGGCGGTCGGCGACTTCCCAGCCCAGCACGCAGACGGGGTCGCCGCGCAGGAATTCCTCCTTGGTGAAGAGCCGGCCTTGCTCGACCTTGACCTTCAGGAGCCTGTCGAGGTATTCCTCGTCGATGCCGTTGATGTTGACGCGAGTCAGGATGCCTCCGGCACTGGCCATGTTCCATTGGCTTGCCGACTTCATGCCGTTGACGGCGCCGTCCATGGATTCTTCAAGGTTTGGGATGTCGGCGGCGCGGGTGCCTTGGGAGCGCGAGAATTGGAAGATCTCCGCCGGGGTGGACGCCTCCTGGCTGCGCAGCGTGAACCGACCGGGGCCACCCATGTTCTCGGAAGAGACGCGGATGAACTGGTTGAGTCCACCGATGATGGACAGGAGCGCCGTGAGGGCGGCGATGGCAAGGCCCACGCCCGTCATGGACAGGGCCGAGCGAAGCGGTTGCACCCGCATTTCGCGCAAGGCCGCCGACATTCCGACCCAGATGGAGGCAAGGAAGGAGGTCATGAGCGCATCGCCTCCACCGGATCCAGGCGGGATGCCTTGAAGGCGGGCAGGAGACCCGCGCCGACACCGATGCCGAGGGAAAGGCCAAGGCCCATCAACAGGTCGGACAGCGCAAGTTCCGGTTGGAAGGGGAGTGCGCCCTTGGCGATGAGGCCGGGAAGGATGCCGGTGATGCATCCCAATGCGCCGCCCACGCCGGAGACCAGAAGCGATTCCAGGAAGACTTGGCGAAAGAGCAGTCGGGACGGGGCCCCGAGCGCCTTTTGGATGCCCAGTTCCCGGATGCGGGAGGCAAGCGAGGAAAGGAGGATGTTCAGGATTCCGATGGCACCGGAAACCAGCGCGATGGCCGAGATCACGCCGGTCACCAAGGCCATGACCTTGATGGAATTCTGGCTGTCTTTCATCAAATCCTCGTTGGTGGAGACGTCGACGTCCTCCACGCCGCGATGGAGGATGCGCAGTTCGGTCTTGATGCTTGCGATGGTCGCGGGAACCGCGTCGAGGTTGCGGATCTTGACCGAACCCGTGACGGCCGGGTTTTCGGTGCCTTGCTGGCGCATCAGCCAAGCCAGCGGCACATTGATCTCCATGGTGCGGCGGTCGAATTTCGACTCCGTCTTGATGAGTCCCACCACCTTCACGCGACCGCCTCCGGCTTGGAGGGAAAGCTCCTGACCGATGGGGTCGGCCTTGAGATTCTTGCGGATGTCATCGGCGACGCGCGATCCGATCAGGGCGATGGCGGCCCCCTTTTCCCAGTTCTCACGGTTGACTTCGCTTGCGGCCTGCAGTTGGTAGTTGTAGATCGAAAAATTGTCCCAGCCCTGTGCGACGCCGTGACCGCGGATGCGCTTGCCTCCGGCTCGAAAGCGCAGGTTGGACGTGGCGGCGGGCAGGATCATCTCGATTTCCGGAATCCGCTCCTGCAGCGCCTTGAAGTCGGAAAGCAACAGGCCCGGCGATTTCGCAAAGCGGGTCTGCTCGGCCTGATCCTTGGCCTGGACGGTTTGGATCGGGACGACCTGGGCGCCCCCCATCTGCAGGAAGGTCTGGCGGTTCTGGGATTCCATGCCGCGTGAGAACGAGGTCATGACAAGCAGGGCCGCCACTCCCAGAAAGACCGCGAAGGTCGAGAGGAAGGAACGCATCCGATGGCTGGAAAGCTCGGAAAGTGCCAACTGGAAAGGCAGTCGCCATCCGTACCCGACCTGGGAATCCACTCAGGCGCCTCGCAGGGCCGTGATCAGGCCATCGCGGATGTGCCACTCGGCACGGGTGCGGGCCGCCACATCGGCTTCATGGGTGATCAAAAGGATGGTGTTGCCTTCGCGATGCAGTTCGTCGAAGATGTCCATCACCTCTTCGGTGGTGGTGGAGTCGAGGTTGCCGGTGGGCTCGTCGGCAAGCAGGAGTGCCGGTCGTTTCACCAGGGCCCGGGCGATGGCCGCGCGCTGCTTCTGGCCACCCGAGACCTCGCTGGGCAGGTGATCGCCGCGTTCCCCAAGACCCAAGCGTTGCATGACCTCGTCGGTGCGCTTGCGGCGGTCTTTGCGGCTGATGCCCAAGTACTGCAGGGGCAGCTCAATGTTCTCCCGCAAGGTCAGGCGAGGCAGCAGATTGAAGGCTTGGAAGACGAATCCGATCTCCCGGCAACGAAGTTCGGCCAGTTGGTTCTCGGAGAGCTTGGCGGTGTCGCGGCCTGCGATCAGGCACTGGCCTGAGGTCGGGCGATCGAGGCAGCCAAGGATGTTGAGCATCGTGCTCTTGCCGCTTCCCGAGGGGCCCATGATGGCGGCATAGTCCCCTTTGGGCAAGCGGAAGTCGATGCCGTGCAGCACCGGCACGTCCTCCTTGCCCAGCTTGTAGCTCTTGCGCAGGTCCTTGGTTTCGATGACGAGGTCAGCCATCATGGAGGCCCTCCGGCACCCTTCTTCGCGCCGGATTTGGCCGAGTCGGAAGCCGCAAAGACCGAGTCGCCGGCCTTGAGTCCTTCGAGGATCTCGATGGAACGGTAATCGGTGGCGCCGACCTTGACGGGCTGGGGGCGCAGTCCCTTTTCACCGCGCACGCGCACGGTCTTGCGAGCCCCGTCGGTCGAGGTTTGGACAAGGTCGTAGGGAACCGCCAAGGCCGCCTTGCGCTCGAGGAAGACGAAATCGACATTCACCGTCATGCCCGACACGAGCTGGATCTTGGATGTGTCAACCGATGCCTTGCGCCCGGTGCGTTTGCCGGGATTCGACGAATCCTTGGAGGCGACCTTGCTCGAATCGCGATTGCCCTTCGGGCCGCGCTTGCCGGAGCCCCCGCGTCCGGCGGGACTGGAGGCGACTTCCAGGAGACTTCGCGTCGGTGCGGCGAGGTTGAGCGCGACCTGCACGGGGAAGATCATGACCTGGGAATTGCTGGAGGATGCCCGGGCGCTGGGAGGGATGTAGCTGACGGTTCCTTCGATCAGGCGGTCGCTCTGGGATTCGGTCGAGATCTCCACGGATTGGCCAAGTTTGAGGCGAGGGTAGTCGAGCTCGCTGACTTCCACCACGACCTTGAGCCGGGACGGGTCGGCGATCACGCCAAGGACGTTTCCTCCCGATGCCGAGGCCGCGGAAATGGCCACTTCGCCTGTGGTGACATTGAGCCGGATGAGCTGGCCATCCTGGGGCGCAAGAATGCGGGTGTTGGCCAGATCCTTGGCGTTGCTGCGCAGGTCGAGCTCGGCGTTCTTGACGGAAAGCCTTGCCTTGTCTCGAAGGATTTCCGTGTCCTGGACCCGATCGTGGCTTGCGGTGCCGCTGGCCAATTGGCTCTGGGCGCGAGCCAGATCGCGCTCGGCCGAACGCAGATCCAGACGGGCCTTTTCCAAGGCGATGCCAAGCTGGGAATGGCGCAGTTCGAGCTGTTCCCGGTCGATCTCCAGAAGAAGATCGCCCTTCTTGACAAAGGCGCCTTCCTTCACAAGCATGCGCTTGATCTGGCCGCTGACCTCGCTTTTGAGCTGCACCGAATCCATGGGCTGGATGGTGCCGGTCAGGCGTGCCACGTCGCGCAGGGCCGCCGGGCCTGCCACGCCGCTGCGGGCAGGTGCGTTGCCGTCCTTTTTTCCGGAGCAGCCCAACAGGATCAAGGAGCCGAGGCCCAGCAGGGCGATATGTCGCTTCAGGTGTCGCATGTCAATTTCCCCAGTTCCAGCCAAGTGTCGAGGGGCCGGTGCCAGTCAATGATTGAAGATCGGATTCGCCTGCCTGCAAGGTGGCCATGGCGCTCCAGGCGCTGGTCAGGGAATTGAGCCATTCGCGACGCGCAAGAGCCAAGTCGCTCCACGAGGCGGAACCGTCCCGATAGCCGGTTTCGGCGGCCTGCAATCGAGCCGCTTGGGCTTGGATCACAAGCAGGGCGAGTTCGAGCGATTGGCGTCGGGAACGGCCATCTTCGGTCAGCCGCACGAGGCTTCGCTTGAGGTCGCGGCGGGCCTTGAGCGCGGCGATGCCGGTCTTGCGAAGGTCCAGAATGGCCTTCTTGGCGGTGGCTCGGTTGACTCCATCGGGAATGTTCCACAGGAAGGTGGCGCGGGCGCCGAATTGGATGCCGCTGGGGTTGGCATCCTCGGGGAGCAGGCCTTTTCTGGCGTAGACACCGGCATCCAGTTGGGGAAGGCTTTGCCGGGATCGGTAGAGCTCTTCACTGCGGGCCTTCTCTTCCAAGGCAAGGGCTTGGGCGATGTCAGGGGCTTGGGCCTGGGCCAGTTCGATCAGGCTGTCGGGGGAGGCTTGGGCGCTGGAAAGCACAGACGGGGGAAGCAGCATCGCGGTGTCGCCCGGCGTGCCGATCCAGACCTCGGTGGTGTCGAGGTAGGCTCCCAGATTGACGGCGCCACTGCGGGCATCGGTCCAGGCCGACAGCCATTCGCTGCGCGCCTGAAGATGGTCGGCCCACGCCTGGAGCGTGTCGAGGTTGCTTGCGGATCCTTCGGAACGGCGCTGCCTTGTGGCTTGCAAAAGTCTCAGCGTACGTGATGTGTCCTGGCTGCGGGCCGCAAGGATGGCCTCGTAGGCGCGCTGGTTCCACCAGGCTTTTCGCCCTTGGGAAATCAAGGAGAGGATTTGAGCGCGGCTCGCTTGGGTCTGAACCTTTTGGTTCAATTGCGCCTGCTCGACATTGTAGAAGGTCGTGTTCGAGGCGCCAAACCCTTTGAGCAAGGGTTGCATGAAGGCGACTTCAAGGCCCAGGGTGTCGCGGGTCGAACTGCCGCCCGTCGTGGTGGTCGAGGGAGGGAGCGCAAGCCCGAGGGTGTCGGCAAGGGCTTGGATGGCGGGATTCCATGCCGAACTGGTCTTGACGGGGACGGAAGTCCAACTGCGTTGCAGCAACGCCTGCCCGGAAAGCGTGCCTCCGGTGGGGAGCAATTGGGTTGCCGTGGCGGTTCCCTGGCCCAGTGCGTTTTTGGTGCCGGCGAAGTCGGTGTTCGCATCGGCTTTGGCACCGATCTGGAACTGAGGCAGCAGCAGGCTGGCAGCCCCTTCCCGCATCGCGACCGTTCCTGCAACGGAGAGACTTTCCGCTTGGATGGACGGGTGGCGCAGCATCATCTGGCGCAGGAAAGGCTCTTCCGGTGAATTGCCTTGGGCCATGGATGCCACCGTCAGGCAAGCGAAGGCCAGTCCAAGGCGATGACTGGTGGTTCCGGAGGGATGCATTGGAGTTCTCACAGGGAAATGACGAGTCAATGGCTGGAGGGATTCCCCCAAAATGGGTCAGAGGGCGATAAAAATGCCAACCAAAAGAGAGGAGATCAGAAAGGATGCGATCAGGAGACGTTTGGCCAATTCCTTGAATTGGTTTTCAATCCGAGGATCGGGGATCTTTTGGGCGGTACCTGTGGGGCATTCCCAAAGCCCCATGAGGGAATAGGCGGCACAGATTCCGCTGCGGGATTGAAAAATGCCCAGGAAACCCATGAAGAGCGGGGGAAAGACCATAAGACGCCACCACGCGTCTTCCTGTTGGCTCCAGATCATGGCTCCCAGCACCAATGCCGCGCCCAAGGCGAAGAGCCCCGCGACAAGCCGCATACGACGCGCCCTGCGGCCGATATTGCAGGGCATTGCCAGACATTTGCCTCGTTCGTTCACGGGGACCAAGATACAGTGCCTGACTGGGCGATATTTCCGGATGACACAGGTTTTACAATGGCCGAAGGATTCGTTGGCATATTTGGTCCCATGTCCGGTTGGTTCCGTCATCCGCTGTTTGCATGGGCCTACCGGTGGCGTGGATTCCTCGTGAGTGCTCTGGGGCTTGGCGGGGCGGGCCTGCTTTGGGAAAGGCGGCCCGATGCGCCGTGGTGGTCCCTGGCACCGCTTTCCTTGGGTTTGGGGTTGAGGATCTGGGCCCGCACCTTCATTGGTCGGCATACCCGCGGCGCCGTGCTTGCGGCCCCAGTCCGGGCTTGCGGTGGGCCGTATCGATGGTTCGGACATCCGCTCTACTTGGCCAATGTGCTGGTGGCTATCGGGTGCTTGGGGGCCTTGGGCGCAAGCGTGGTGGCGACCGTGGGGGCGGCGCTTCCGGTGGCGTTCTTTTATGGGATTCTGGCGATGGGGGAGAGTGCGTTCCTGCG
>JBDKGV010000165.1:0-7938 GCA_039798005.1 Fibrobacterota bacterium | reverse complement strand
TCTACACGGCGGACATCCTCGATCGCCCCACGCTCGAGCGCGTGCTCGAGCTGGACATTCCCGTCAATGCAGGCAGCATCGACATGCTTGAGCAGATCGGGGCCCGCAAGCCAGGCCACCGCGTCTGGCTGCGCATCAATCCAGGCTTCGGCCACGGCCACAGCCGCAAGACCAATACCGGTGGCGATCTGTCCAAGCACGGAATCTGGCACGAGTCCCTTTCCCAAGCCCTGACAGCCATCGACCAATATGGACTCGACCTCATCGGCCTGCACATGCACATCGGTTCCGGTGCCGATTTCGAGCACCTGGCCCAAGTGTGTGACGCCATGGTGGAGATCGTGAAGAAGGCGGCACGTCCCCTGCGCGCCATCTCAGCGGGTGGCGGACTGCCCATCCCCTACAAGACCGGCGGCGACCATGTCGATGTGGACAAGTACTTCAAGCTGTGGGATGACGCCCGCAAGCGGGTCGAGGCCATCGTGGGCAACAAGGTCCATCTCGAAATCGAACCGGGCCGGTACCTCGTGGCGGAGTCCGGCAAGATGGTGGCCGAAGTTCGTTCGGTCAAGGCCCAGGCCGACAACGCCTTCGTCCTGGTCGACATGGGCTTCAGCGACCTCGTCCGCCCCTCGATGTACGGATCTTGGCACGAGATTTCGGTGCTCGGCGCAGACGGACAGGAAAAGACGGATTCCGTCAAACCCTTCGTGGTGGCCGGCCCGCTCTGCGAATCTGGCGACGTGTTCACCCAGGAAGAGGGCGGCATCGTGGTCACCCGCGACATCCCCACCCCCGCCTTCGGCGACTACCTGGTGTTCCACGACACGGGAGCCTATGGAGCGACCATGTCCTCCAACTACAACTCCCGCCCGTACGCCCCCGAGGTGCTGCTGGAAGACGGCGCACTGCGTCAGATCCGTCGTCGCCAGACCATGGACGAGCTGCTTGTCCTGGAAGAGGACGTCTGATCAGATCTCGGCCATCGATGGAGAGAAACAAAAAAGCCATTCCTTGCGGAATGGCTTTTTCATTGCCCGAACCTATGCGATCAGTGGCTTGAAACCGTATCCATGCTTGGCGGGGGAATCTCTCCGTACGATGAATTTGTCATCGTCACGGGGTTCTCCACCACCGTCACCGGTGCAGCAGGCTCGGAAGCCGGCGCAGCGACGGGAATCGGCTGGGGCTCAGGTGCGCGCACCGGCTCAGGCACCGGTGCAACTGCGGCGGGCACCACGACGGGAGCCGAAGCCTGGGGTGCAGGAACCGGAGCAGCAACTGCTGCGGGAGCAACTGGCGCAGGGACCGAGACATTGGTCTTGTCCACGGGCGTGTCTTGGATCGTCGCCGGGGTCACCAGTGGCGGAGCCGTCTTGGTGCTGACTCCGCGACGCACGATGTGCGGCGTCACGAAGATGATCAGATCCGTCTTGGACAGTTCCTTGCGGCTGTTCTTGAACAGGAACCCGATGAAGGGGATGTCCTTGAGGAGAGGAATTCCGGACTCGGTCTTCTTCTCTTCCTTGCTGACCAAGCCACCGATCACCACGGTCTCACCATCGGAAACGAAGACGTTGGTCTCCGCGTTCTGGGTGCGAATGACCGTACCGGCGCCACTGACGACTTCGTAGCTGTTCCTTGATGGCTTGAGGCTCAAGAGGATGCGATCGGAGCTCGTGATCAGCGGAGTCACGATCAGCTCCGTACCGGCATCGACATAGGTCGTGACGGTATTGCCGGAAACGTCGCGGGTGTTGACAGGCACCTTGTCACCCATGAAGATGCGGGCCAGCTTGTTGTCCAAGGTGGTGATCTGCGGACTTGCGACCACTTCACCCTTGTTGGTGCTGAGCAGATGCTGGAGCGTCGCGTTCAGATCGCCGTTGAGCAAGCCGAAGGTGATCGACTGCTGAACATTGCCGTTGGCAGGCGTGTTGTTGGCGATGCCGACCGAACCCGGAGCCAGATTTCCACCGGCCCCCTTTTGACCACTGGCTCCCGGCAAGCGCCCCTGCAGGTTCCACTTCACACCGAGCTCCTGGGTCGTGCCCGAGGAGACCTGAATGAGCTTGGCTTCGATCATCACTTGATTGGTTTCAAGGTCAAGCTGCTTGATCACCTTCTCGATGGCGGCGATCTGCTCTTCCCCATCGGTCACGATGATGGAATTGGTGCGGCTCACCACGGTGGTCTTGCCACGAGGGGACAGCAGTTCCTTGACGGCCTTGTCCATGTCCTCGGCCGTTGCGTTGTTCACGCGGATGATCTTGCGTTGAAGCTTGACCATGGTCGCCTGGGATTGGCTGCTGACGGCCTTGTCCAGAAGCTTCTTGTTGAAGTCTTCGGTCTTCTGAACATACAGGTAGCCAAGCTCATTCGTGACGGTCAGATTGAGCATCTTCGCCACGATCTGGACGACTTCCTGCCAGTTCTTGTTGTTGATGGTGGCGTTCACTTGGCCCGTGACCGTGGGATCCACGATGATGTCCACGCCGGCATACTCGGAAAGCAAACGGTAGACGGAGCGCACATCGGTGGCCGTCAATTCAAGATGATCGATCGCACCGATCTTGCCGGCACCGGGCCGAAGCGGAGTCGTGGGCGCAATCTTCATCTGGTCACCAGTGGCCTGGGCCAAAGCCGCGGCTCCAAGGCACAGCACTATCGCCAAAGGCAGTTTACCGAAACGAATCATGTCCTGTCTCCTTTGGGAGCCTGAAGTCGAAGCGCAAATTCACGCGTCTGACCAAATTCTTCGAGGGTGAATACCACGCGATCTTTTTCAATGCGGGAAACACGCCCATTCTGGATGGGATCGCCTTCCTTGAGCGCAACGGAAAGCCCGGCCTGAGTCACATGCTCAAGCACGGCCATTCGCTTCACCTTGGAAAAAATGATTCCCACGACCTTCATCTGATCGATGTTCAAACCATTTTCAGCATCGCCCGGATCGAGCGGGATGAACGGATCACGAACACCGAAGGTATGGTAGACGATCCGGTTCTTCTCATCGATGACCGACTGCTTGGCGTCTTCATCCAACTTCTGCTTGAGCGCGAACTCCTGGGACTTGCGGCGCTCCACTTCGAGGATTTCGGCATCGCGTGTCGACTTGTCCTGTCCAACAGGTGCGGAAATGACGACGGATGGCGCAGAAGTCGCCGGAGTGAAGATGCGGCTTGAGACATCGACTCGCGCCTTGCCCAAGGACTGCATTTCATCCACAGGAATCGCAATTCCCCCGAATACCTCGTTCTTGCCCGATTCCCAGACTCGAACACCCGAGGCCGGCGTCTCCCGACGCATGCGCACGGTCACGACATTGCCCATCCGGTTGAGGACGGCGCTCTTGACCGGTTCCCCAAGCTCGATGCGCAAGGTTTCCTTGCGTCCCTCACGGGTCGCGGAAAGCCCACGAACATTCCAGCCATCACCCCGTGGGGAGCCAAGTTTCGAGGCGTTGAGCCGTGCACCGTCCAATTCCAAGTCGAGCTTCAGTCCATTGGGCGTGGAACGAAGCGCCGCCTTGAGAGGCGTCTTGGAAAAATGCAACTCAAGCACTTCCTGGTCTTGGATGGAAACCAAGGACGCCTTGAGCAATTCTCCCGAGGTTTCGATCGCGGCCGCGGTCGCCGAAGGCCCCATCGAGGGAGTCCCCATGACCTTCACGGCTTCGACGAACGCTTGGCTTGCCGCAGTTCGTGAAAGCGTCACCCGCAGGCGCCTGCCATCCCATGCCCGATTGAAACCGTCTGGAAGCGTCACACCCGGACGCACCTTGAAGTCGTAAACGGCGTTCTTCCCTGCCACGGCATTCACGCCGACAAACCAAGGGTTTTCCCCGAAGGCCCGGCTCACAGATGCCGCATGGAAGTTTTGAAACTCAACCCGGACGATTCCAGGTTCCGGTTGCCAGACTCGAGTCAGCGGCTCTTCGGAACAATCAAATTCCATCCGCCAGCCATTGCGGTCACCGATCAGGGAGGCATCCCTGATGTCTCCTGCACCAGCCAATCCTGCCAGAAACAAGCCCGTAGCCCACATCGCCTTCATCATTTCCTCGATGTGTAGGTGGTGAACTCGAATTCGGTCACCACGGTGTTGGCATTGGTCCCATGCTTGTCAGCATTGTCCAGCTCATCCTTGAGCTTTGGGGAGACATCCAGGGAGAGCTTCAATACGCTGGTGGGGTATTTGAAGTTTGCCAATTCCGCAAACATCTCCCCCATCGCATGATAGCTGCCCGTGATATTGAGCTTGTACTTGTTTTCCGTGTAGTAATCCTTCTGCACTGCGGGCAGAGGTTGGAACCGGGTCGTGATGGTCCCTGAACGACGGGTCACCGACGTGAGATCCTGCAAACGAGTCGGGATCTGCTCCTGATCCGGGAACATCTCCTGGAGCTTGGCAAAATCAGCTTGAGCAGCGGTCAGCTCCTCACGGAGCTTGGCCATGCGCTGAACTTGGGATTTCACCTTGGTCAGCTCACGCTGCAACTTGTCTTCCTCTTCCTTGAGGGTACGGATCTCCTGGGTCATGGGAATGTATACGCTGTCCCAGAAATAGTACCCACCGGCGCCCACCAACAGCACGACAAGAATCAACCATTGGTTGATTTTGTCCTTGGGATCAAACTTAAGGGCCAACAGTCACCCCCTTCTGCCCCGCAGGAGCATCGTCTTGATTGATCGCATTCTTGAGGGGGCAGTGCAAGGTGAAGGCAAAGGCATTGGTCGAGCCTTTCTCCGCCCCTTGAACGGAAACCTGCTCGATATTGTCCAAAGCGGGCACATCGAAGAAGGGACGCCGTTCCAGCTGCATCATCAACTGAGCCACTTCCTGGAATACATAGGTGCGAGCAACGATCGCAATCCGGTCATCGCCCTCTTCCTTGATCGACACGATCCAAGTGTGGGGAGGCACCGAGGCATTGAGGTCTTCAAGGATCCGGACCCAACGCTTCTTCGACACCGAAATCGACTTGAGCGACTGGTTCTTGGCATCCTGCTTGGCCTTCAGGTCTTCAAGGGCCTTGATCTGGGTCTTCACCGTGTCGTAGGAGTTGATTTCCTTCTGCAAGGTCTCGATGCTCGACTGCGTGGACGACAGCGTCGCCTGCAGAGTGAGCCACCCCATCCAACCGACGGCGATCGCAACGATCAGGACAAGGGCCGAATAGATGACTCTGCGGTCACCGACCCAAGCATACTCGTTGCGAGCAACCTGAAACTCGGCTGGAAGCAAATTGACTTCGATCATCAAGGCCATCAGATTTTCCTCAGAGCCATGCCGACGGCCACCGTGAGCAGGGTCGCAGTCGTCTCAGGGATAGGGCTTTGGAAGACCTCGGGGTCGAGGGCAACGTTCAAGAGCGGATTGAGCACGACCACCTGGGTATCGTGACGGCGCTGAAGATATTCCGGGACACCAGGAATGCAGGCGCCGCCGCCGCAAAGCACGATCTTGGAAATGCGCGATTCCTTCTCGTTGTTCTGGAAGTACTGGAACGCAAGATCGATTCCCACTTGCAGTTCATCGCAGCAAAACTCGATGGTCGACTGAAGGCGGGCGGGATCGACCTTGTCCGGGTCGCGTCCCTTCACGATCGCAAGCGACTGCTCACGACTGACCTTCAACTGGCGCTGGATCTGCTTGACGAAGTAATCACCGGCGGTGCTCACGTCGCGCGTCGAGTGGTAGATGCCACCCTTGAGGAAAGTGATGTTGGTGAAGTTGTCACCGATGTTGATCAGCGCAGTCACATCTTCCGGGTTCACTTCGCCCACGGTGTACATGTAGGCGTTGGCAAACGCGAAGGCGTCCACGTCCACGACCACCGGGCGCAGGCCGGCATCATAGAGGAGGTTGATGTACGACTGCATCACCTGATTTTTGGCCGCAACCAAAAAGACTTCAATTTCCTGCGTCTCGACATTGCGACGCAGGACCTTGTAATCCAAGGTGATGTTCTCGACATCAAAGGGCGGGCGCTGGCTCGCTTCGGAAAGAATCGTATCCTCATCGCTCTTGCCCTTTTGGGACTTGAGCTGGATGCGATCGCCCAACACGCCAAAGCTCCACGAAAGGGAGACGATGACATCCTTGATCTCGGGGTCGGTGTTGTGGATCAAGGTCGTGATGGCTTCCAGAAGCGCATCTCGATTCTTGATCTCACCGTTACTCACGGTATCAGGCTTGAGCTCCGTGTACCCGAAAGCAACAAGCTTGGGACCGGAGCGCGTGTGTACGATCTTGACGAGTTTGACCGCGTAGTTGCCGATATCCAAACCGACAGTGGCCGATTCGCCCTTGACGCGACTCAGAATGTCCTTCAAGAGACTCAAAGCAGTTCCTTCCGATCCGGGAGCTTCACATATGACAGTTTAGGCACTCTTGCGCCCGTAGTCAAGTCAATACACTCCTAATGTATTGTAAAATCTCGACTTAGGAGGACTTTGCCTGCCCGGTACGCTGTCTTTCGAAAACAAAGCGCATCACTTTTTCTTGCGAAAGCGTTTCGATTCCGTCAAAACAGAGGTGTCCGATCTGCCATCCTTCCCTCGTCGCCTTGCCGTGGCGCAACAACAGGAACGGCACATCGTCAAGACGCATGTCACCAAGCTCGAAGGACATCGCCCCTCGCGTCTCTACCGGGATCGCCATGGGAGATGCGATCATGGCACCGCCTCCCGACAAATCCATCATGCGAATTTCCAGTTCATCGACGGGCAATGCTTGGCCATCAGGGGCTACGAGGCGATAGACCCTGCCAGAAAGCGCAACCGGCACACGCACCCACATGCGAAGCTGTTGGCGGTTCAGGCGCGCCGTGTGCGCCACGCAGAAGCCTCCCGGACGCACCGAGATCACCGGGACTTCGCAACGATATTCGCCATCGCCTTGGCGACTGAAGGAAATGTTGACGTTCTCGCCAAGCAACAGCTCCTGAGCGGCCTCCGACCAATCGAGTTCAAGCTCGGTCTCATGGTTGGCAACGACCATGGCACGCGTCACCTTCTCTCCTCGGCTGGTCCAAATGCGAACCGATTGCAGAAGCGGAAACTGTCGGGTGTGGGACAATCTCGTCTCAAAGGACAAGGAGTTGAACCCAAGGCAACTGCGGATGCGTGCGAGATGCTCCCACTGTGACACGCTGGGTTTTTCCCCGTCCTCCGACAGGACTTCCATCCAGTCATCGATGGCGCGATCATAGACGGAGGCCAAGCGCAGAAGCGCATCAGGAGCCACTTCCCCGCTCTGGCACGCATGGATATCGCGCAGCAGATCCATTTCTTCCTCAGTAAGCCCCTTTTGTTGGGCCGTGAGTTCAAACGCCTCCCATTGAACTGCGATCTTCTGATCCAGTTCACCTTTTCGACGGAAGATCTCAAGAACCACCACGACGGCGACAATCAAAAGAACGATGCCTGCAATCAGAAGAATTGCAAGCGGGGTCCCTTGCGGCATCCGCAGGTGTACGAGATAGGATGAATCGCCCGCCATGAGGCCGGACAGCAAGCCAAGAATCATCATGGTTTCATTATTACCTAGTTACAGGGCCGTTGTAAAGCTGGGTCACCGACGAAATGCCTTTGGAGAACCACATTTCAAGCAAAGATGGCAATTCTTCGAAGCGTTTTTCCAAAAATTGCAATTCATCGGCTTGAAAACGACCAAGCACGAAGTTGGCAAGGTCCCAGCCCTGGGGACAGGGGCCGCATCCGATGCGGAGCCTCTGGTAGGCCGGACCAATGGCTTCTTGGATGGAGCGCAGGCCATTGTGCCCTCCATGCGAGCCCTCACCCCGGGCTCGGAATCGCCCGAGATCCAAGAGCACGTCGTCAACAATGACAAACACATCGGCCGGCTTGATCTTGTAGAAGGTCATGGCGGCTTGGACAGGCTTGCCAGAGAGGTTCATGAAAGACTGAGGCT
>JBDKGV010000164.1:0-7938 GCA_039798005.1 Fibrobacterota bacterium | reverse complement strand
GAGAGCATGGACACTCCCCAAGGATCGGCGCTTGCGGACCAGCTTGGCCTGACCACCAAGGCGCTGGTCCTGATGGAGATGCGCAACGGGAAGAGGGCGCGTTTCAAGGAACTCAAGGACACTTGGAAGAACTTGCATGATTCCTCGGCCTTTGCCGCCTACGTGAAGTTCGAGACGCTGGCCTTCCTGAAGGCGGCTCGATGAGCATCGCCGAGCTGCCGGTGGTCGCGGCGCTGGGCCTTGGGGTCCTGACCTCGATCTCGCCGTGCCCCATGGCAAGCCATGCGGCGGCCGTGTCGGTGCTGGTGCGGCAGGCTGGCGGCATTCGCAGCGGACTCTTCGCCGGGGGCGCCTACGCGCTGGGGCGCGCGGCCTCCTATGCCTTGGTGGCTTGGGTCGCCTCGGAAGGCCTGGTTCGCCTGGGGCCGTTGGTGCGCAAGATCCAGGTGCATGCCGAGACAGGCTTGGGCATCGCCTTCCTCGTCGGGGGACTTCTCTTGGCCGTCTCTCCGCTGCTGCGCTTGCCTGGGAGCGGCATGGACGCCGGGCGTTGGAAGGAGCGTTTTTCCAAGCTGGGCGCGATTCCTGGCGCCTTTGCGCTGGGGGCCGTGTTGGCGCTGGCCTTCTGTCCCGTCTCGGCGGGAATCTTCTTCGGTTCGGTGATCCCGCTTGCGATGGCCAGTGAAAACGGCTGGTTGGTCACGGTGCCCTATGGACTTGCCACCGCCTTGCCCGTCCTTGCGCTGACCTTGGCGGCCGGGTTTGGCGTCAACCAGATCGCCCGGCTGTTCCATGCCTCCCAAAAGGTCACGCCCTGGCTGCACCGCCTCTCGGTGGCGGGAATGATCGGCGCCGGACTTTGGCTGCTGGGACGCTCGCTTTTGTGAAAGCCTACCCCGGTTCTCTGGCTTCCCTCACCGGGGATTGACAGCGTGGATTGGCTTGGCGTACCTTTGCCCGCCTCTCGACGGCGATGTTTGCCGTCGAACGCATCGCCATCAATGGAAGCGAGTTCCCCAATGAGCCATTTGCAACGCTATGTCCTGCGCAAGTATCCGCAGTTGTATTTCGTGATCGCCGCAGTGATCCTCGTGGCCAAGGTCCTTGGGATTCCTCCCACCGGCTTCATTGCCTGGCCGCTTGCCCTGCTTGTGGTTGCGATCACCTGCGTCCTTGGCGTGATGGGAATGCGCACCAACGCCAAGCAGTAATCCGCCGATCATTTCTTCGGGTCCTGATTTGCCACAAGCTCTTCCCGGGCCCGAAATCGTGAACCAAGATGTCCCTCAAAGGCGCATTCCCCGATCACTTTCCTATCATGCAGGGAATGATCTTCTCCCGCGTCCTGAGCTTGGCCACCCTTGCTTTCGTGCCGATCTTGACCTCCTGTTCCGAGGATCGCACGACCACCCCGACGATTCCTGAACCGACTTTCCGACCCGTCCTCAAGGCCTTTGCCGATGGTTTGGTTTCGGGCAATCCCGAAGGCGCGTGCGCGGTTCCCGTCGACGCTTTGCCGGATACCTTGCGCGCTGAACGGACGGTCGGCGACGGGACGCCGGGAAGCTGCACCGAATCGGCCTTCCGCTCGGCGGTGGCCAGTGGCGGACGCATCGGCTTCGACTGCGGAAACGCACCCGTGACCATCGTATTGACCCGACCGGCCAAGGTCTACAACGACTCGGCGCCCGAGGTGGTGATCGACGGGGGCGGTATGGTGACCCTCAGCGGCGGAGGGACCACGCGGATCCTGTACATGAACACCTGCGACGCGTCGCTTCACTGGACGACTCCGCACTGCCAGGATCAGGATCATCCTCGCTTGACGGTCCAGAACCTGACTTTCGTGGACGGCAACGGCTTGCGCAAGGCCGAAGGTGCCGAGACGATCGACGGGGGAGGAGCCATCTGGGCGCGCGGCGGACGCCTCAAGGTGGTGAACTGCCGGTTCTTCCGCAATCGCACCGATTCGACCGGTGCGGATGTGGGGGGCGGGGCGATCCGCGCGTTCAGCCAAAGTGCGGGGCGTCCGGTCCATGTGGTGAATTCGACCTTCGGCGACCTGGACGGCGGCGGCAATGTGGGCTCAAACGGAGGGGCCCTTTCCAGCATCGGCACGAGTTGGTCGGTCTGGAACAGTCTGTTCCTGGGAAATCGCGCCATCGGCCGCGGCGGCAATCCGGCATCCGAGGGAACGCCCGGGGGCGGCAGCGGCGGCGCGATCTACAACGACGGCAACACCATGACGCTTACGATCTGCGGCACGCGCCTGGAGGGGAACGGGGTCAACGCCTTCGGTGCGGCGATCTTCTTCGTGACCAACGACCGCACCGGCAATCTTGTTTTGACCAATTCCGTCATTCGAAGGAACCCGGGCGGTTCGTGGCACGTCCTTCCAGGCATCAGCATGCATGAGAACACCCGCAGGTCGGTCCAAGGGTCGGTGCTGGAGGACTGATGACGGCGGACCTCCGGCCGGCACCCCGGTCCGATGTGATGCGGATCACATCGACCGGCACCGGTTTGAAATAGATTGACGGGTTCAATCCTTCGCCCCCAACCAACAACGAAGAAAGCAACACCATGAAGCGTTCCTTGTTCATCCTGGCCTTGGCCTGCTCGTGTCTTGTCGCCTGTGGAGAGTCCTCCGGCGGCGCGACGGCATCCCCGGCGACGACCGATCCGACGGCGGTCACCTACCCCAAGGCGACCGCCAACACCGAAGCCGACATCAATGCCCTCAAGGCCTTGGGGAGCCACGGCGCCGCCTTGGGCAAGACGGCCATGGGGACGGCCAGCCGGCTCAAGGACGTGGGAGACGAGGACGTGGCCGGAAGGATCGCCGCCCGCTTGAGCCTGGCCAACGCCTACAGGGTGGATTCGAGCCTGATGTACTGCCAAGGCAGCGTCTGTTCCGAAACCGTCATTCCCGGCGTGGTTCCCGACACGGCCTGGGACACGATCATCAGCCACACGGGCACCGGGACCATGGACCTTGCGACCTTCTCCAGCGATTCGATCATCTACGAGGTGTCCGGGAACCTTGAGAAGACAGGTCTTTACGTGAGCCGCATCCGTCAGATCGACACGACCCACCAGGTCTTCAAGATGTCCCAGACCGGCGTCACCATCGGGTTGGACATCAAGGGCCAAGGCTGGGGCGTGGTGGAGTACCGCGACGGTTTCGTGTTGACGCTGGAGTCGATGAAGATCAAGGCCTCCTTCAACATGACGATGAGTCTCGCCGCCCTTCCCTCGGCGACGGATGCGGTCACCTCGGTCCCCGGAAGCCTGTACTACGTCATGAGCTTCGTGAGCAACGGGGCGAAGTACTCCGCGATCCTCGACGTGCGGAACCAGGATCTGGCGAAGCTGTCCTCAGCGACCGGCAACGTCATCAACAGCGCCAACACCGTCGTGGGCACCTTCGAGCTCAACCAGGACGGCGGCATCACCGTCAAGGACCTCAAGGGCAACGTGATGCGCTGACCCGCAATCGGGCCGGTTTTTCGTTTCAGGCCGGATGCGAAGGCGTGTCCGGCCTTTTTCGTGCCGGGAATCGCCACGCAGATGTGCCGGTGCGGATGCAATCGCCCGGTCCTGTCCGGCGTCGGTGAGTTATGTTGGAGCTTGTGAGTGCATCGCCTTTTCTTCCACTGGCGGCCCTGCGCCGCCTGACGCGCAATTCGCCGCTTCTGGCCACCTCCGCCGCATGCCGTGCCGGAGGCAACCCGTTGGGCTTCAAGACCCGAAGCCTTGATGTGCCGGAAATCCGGATGCTGGAGCACCAAGGGTGCTCGGCGGAGGACTGGTTGCGCGTCCAAGTCCAGGACGGTTTCGATCCGGCCACCGTGCGCGATGCCGAGTTCCGGGGCGACGTGTTCCTTTCGCGTTTTCACGGCACGATCCTGCTGCCTGGCCGCGTGAGCCTGCCCACCGGGATCCGCCGTGCGACGATCCAGGACTGCGCCGTGGGCAACGCCTGCGTGCGCGACGTGAACCTCATGACGCGGCAGGTGATCCATGACGCGGCCGCGGTCGTCGGGGTCGGGGCCATGGTCGCCACGGGGCGGTGCATGTACGGCGCTGGACAGAAATTGTCAGTGGGTCTGGAGACCGGCGGGCGTGAAGTCGTCCTGATCCCCGAACTCGACCTGGAGCTCGCCACTTGGCTTGCGCTCCATCCCGGGCCTTCGGCCGAGCGTTCGGCCTACGAGGAGGGATTGCAAGCCCACTTGGACAGGATGCTTGCCGCCGTGGGCATCGTCGGCACCGGAGCCGTGGTCTACAACACCGTGCAGGTCCGCAACGCCTGGATCGGCCCCTGTGCCCGCATCGACGGTGCGCAGATGCTCAAGGACGTGTCGATCCTCTCGTCCATGGAGGAGCCGGTGATGGTGCGCGACGGAGCCATCGTCGAGCATTCGATCATGGCGGCCGGAAGCTGGGTCCGTTCCCATGCCGTGGTCCGCAAGGCGCTTTTGTGCCCGTACGCCGGGGCTGCCAAGCATGCCAAAGTGACCGAGTCGATCTTGGGCCCGAACACGGAGGTCAACGAAGGCGAAGTCTCCCATTCGCTTTTGGGTCCCTTGGTGGGGTTCCATCACCAGTCGATGCTCATCGCCGTTCTCTGGCCGGAAGGCCGTGGAAATGTCGCACACGGGGCCGCCATCGGATCCAACCACACCGGCCGCACCGCGGATCAGGAATTGCGCCTGGCCGAAGGCATGTTCCTGGGGCTGTGCACCCAGATCAAGTATCCGGCGGACTTCTCGCGCGCTCCCCACACGCTGCTGGCCACCGGAACGGTGACGGCACCGATGCGCTTTTCGCTTCCCTTCTCCCTGCTGCTTCCAGGCGCCTTTCCCGGCGCCGCGAATCCTTGCCAGCCGGCGTGGGTGCTTTCCCACAACGCATGGGCCTTGGAGCGCGCCGAGTCGAAGTGGCGCGACCGTGACCGCACCCCGGACAAATTCTGTCGCAAACCCCTGTTCGATCAGGACGTCCTGGAAGCCATGCGCTCGGCACGCACCGCGCTTGCGTCCGTTTCCGGGCAGGAGCTTTGGACCGGCAAGGAGATCCCGGCCCTTGGTCACTGCGTCCTGAAGGAAAAGGACCGGATCAGCGGGATCACCGCCTACGGCGAGATCCTGCAACTTGCGTCGTTGCGCGCCCTGCTGGAAGGACCGAGCCATCCGCTGCACCAATGGGCGCGACAGTTCCTGTCGGAGGAGTTCGCCGCGGCACCGCTTCCGCAACTGCTTGCCCGCTTGCCGGTGCTGGAGCGCTTGTGGGCCGGGCGCGTGCTGCGCAGCCGCGAGAAGGACGATGAACGCGGTCAGGCCATCTTCGACGACTACCGTCAATTGCACGGGGCTCCCAAGGACGATGCCGTGGTGCGTCAAGCCTCGCAACGCGCCCGCGACACCGCCAAGAAGGTCCGCGAGGCCTTGGCCGTGGCATGAACCCCGGACCGCTGGAGGTTCTTGGTGCCGGAGGCTTCCGCGACGGGGAGGTGCATTTCTTCGGTGAGGTGTCTTCCACGATGGACCTTGTGCGTCGCGGGGATCTTCCTTGGAACGCGACGGTGGTCGCCGCCACCCAGACGGCGGGTCGTGGCCGGTACGACCGGCGCTGGAGCTCCCCGGAGACCGGCGGTCTTTACCTCACCACATGGATCCGTCACGACCGCACTCCGGAAGGGGCCGCGAATCTTTCCCAGGGGACGGCCTTGGGGCTTGCCCATCTGTGCCGAACGCTGGGGATCGCCGACGCCTGCTTGAAATGGCCGAACGACCTGCTCATCGCCGGCAAGAAAAGTGCAGGAATCCTGGCGGAATGCTTTACGGGTGATCAAGGCATGGGCATCGCCGTAGGGGTGGGGATCAACGTGAACACCGCGCAGGAGATCCTTTCCCAAGTGGGTCAACCGGCCACAAGCCTTGGCTTGGAGGCGGGAAGGGAACTCCCGATGCGTGCGGTGCTGCTTGAGTTCCTACGCCTGTGGAGCCAGGTGGACATCGCCTTGGCCAATGGGGGTTTTGCCGCGATCGCCCAGGAGTATCGCTCGTTCAGCGATCTGCCCGGTCGCCTGTTTCGTCATTCCACGGGCAAGGACGAGGAACTGGTGCGCGTCGTGGGGATTTCCGACCAAGGCGCCCTGATGATCGAACCGGTGGCGGGCGGTCAGGTCCGGACGATCTGGGGCGGCGAGCTGCTTCCGGCCTGATCAGGTCCATGCTCAGCGCCCTTGTGCCGCGTTGCCGGTGACTGCCGTCACGAGGGATCGGCTCCAGCCCGGGCCCGTGAACCGCAGGATGTACAGCCCCGGTGCCATCCTGCCCACCGTGGCGTGATCGTTGGCGATGGACGATCGCGACAGGGTGCGTCCCGAGAGATCCAGGATCTCCACGGCCGCGGCACGATCCGCCTGCTCGATCTCGAAGCTTCCGATGCCCTGGATCTTGATGCGCCTGTGGATCGAAGGGCTTGTGGCCGTGCCGACCGTGGGCGTCTGGTACTGCGCGAGGCTGTCGCTGGTGGCGAGGTTCTTGAAGCCCATGCGTGCCAGGTAGTCGAGGTCCAGGTTGGCCGCCTTGATCGGGGAAAGGCGGAAGCTGTGCTTGTACGAGTTCTTGGCGAAGTTCATGTGGGCATCCAAGGGCTTGGAGCCCCAGCTGTCGATGCCGCCCAGACCCATCTGCCGCAGGTCGATGCGGAAGGTGATGTCGCCTTGGCGGGTGAGGTCCCAAGGGTACCTCGTCGCGGTGAGCTGGGCCGGCGTGTGGTGCTGGGCATTGATCTCCATCAGGGGCGAGCCGACGGCAAGCAAACCAAGCCCGGCGGCGTTGGTCAGGGCCGCCCAACGCACGTCGGTGCGCTGGCCGGTCTCGTTGAGCTCCGGGTACAGGGTGATCGTGGAGTCGACCTTGAGGGAATACCGGCCCGTGTGGCTTGAACGGTTGCGCCCGATGTAGTTCTCGTGCGGGCCGCGTCCGAGCCACTGCAGCGTCTCGAACCCTTCGGGAATGGTCAGGAAGGTGCCGACATTGGGGATCTCCGCCATGGTGGCATCGGGAACGAGGGTGTAGTCGATCAGCACGTCGCCGGTGCCGTAGAAGGTCCAGGCCATGGTCATGGACGAGCTTCCCGCGTTGGGCAGGTTCAGGCTCAGGTCGATGCGCGTCTCGGTCGCCGAGACCGTGGTGACGGTGGACTTGGTCACCACGCGGTCGCGTCCGGCATTCTGCCACTTGCCGGTGCGCGCCGCCATGCCGTTGCCCCGGTCGTTGTCGGTGGGTGCTCTCCAGAAGTTGGGCACGGGGCCTTCCTTGATCACTTGGAGCGTCCCCAGCGTGTAGCTCGTGAGGGTTCCCTTCTTGGGGTCGAAGACGGCGGCGAAACCCGGGCCCGACAAGTTGACCAAGCCGTTGGCTTGGGTGGTCGTGAGCTTGGGAAGCCCGGTCAGGTCGATCTTCGGGGGACGGGGCACGGCGAGGGGAAGTGCGAACTGCGCATGCGCCACGCTGTGGCCGGCCTTCCCCCAGGACGCATTCGCCTTCAGGCGGAAGTCGAGGTCGAGGTGGTAGGCTGCTCCGGGGCGCAGGGTCGGGCTCGTGAACGGGACGGTGACGTTCTTGGTCGTGAGGGGCGTGATGTCAAGCGAACTGGCGGGAAGGGTGCCGGTTTGGATGGCCTTCCCGTCCTCCTTCAGTTCCCAGATCGCCTCGTATTCCGAGATGTTGGAGAAGTTGAATCGATTCTCGATGGCGACGACGCCCTTGGCGAGGTCGACTCCCTTGACTTGGATGCTGGCGTACTGGTGCTTGACCTCCCAGGCTTCCGGATCGGGGATGCGGTCGGCGTTGACGATGCCGTTGGTGCAGAAGTTGTCGTCGTTGGGACGGTCGCCCCAGAGGCCGCCGTAGTTGAAGAAGC
>JBDKGV010000163.1:0-7968 GCA_039798005.1 Fibrobacterota bacterium | reverse complement strand
AACCCCCAGTTCCTTCAGGAAACGGTGCAGGTTGGGATAGGTCCTGTCGTTGAGCACGATGAAGCCCGTGTCCACACCGGTACCGGCATCGGGTCCATCGGGAATCGTCACCGTGTGGGTGTGGCCCCCGAGGCGTTTGTCGTTTTCAAAAAGCGTGACATCGGCCTTGTCCCGCAACTGCCAGGCGGCGACGATCCCCGCCACGCCGGCTCCGACGACCGCGATCCTGGGTCGAGTGCCCGGCACCGGAAAGATGGCTTCAGCGGTGTGCGAGGTGGTCATGGAAATCTCCCAGTTTCTTGAAGGATCGGATGCCCTTGAGAGGGCCGCGAAATCCGGCCCCGCCAGCGTAGACCGGCAGTTCCTTGCGGATCCCATGGCGCAGTTGCAACAGACAGGACCTCACCTCCGTCCAGGAGGTGACGACCGAATGGCTCAAACAGAGGCCGCAGGCATCCCAGCTTACCATGGCCGACAGGATGGTGGCCATCGGGGAGTTGGGTCCCAGCCAGATCACCCGGCAGTCGGCATGGGCGGCAGCCAAGGCGCACAGGTGCAATCCGAAGCTGTGGGTGTCCTCCGGCAGCATCGCAAGCACAAGCGGCCGTCCGGTGTTGGAGGCGTTGCGCAGGCGCCACCGCTCCTCGAGGAAGTTGAGCAGGACCCCCGATCCGAAGTGCTCCTGGGCGACGCTGAGCGTTCCCTCCTCCCAGGCATTTCCGATCTCGTGAAGGAACGGAACGGCGCAGGTCTCGACGAAGCCAAGCCATCCGGCCTTCTCCCAGTTCCGGACGAGCTCGTCGTGAAGGGCCTGTTCCTGGCCCTTCACGGCAAATCCGACCCAACGCCCGGAATGGCCTTCCACCGGATCGGCCTGCACCCGGGGAAGCCGCTTGGCAAGCTCGTCGATGCTCAAGGCGGCCAGCTCTCCGATCCTTCCACCCGTCCTGATGCCTTGGGCCAGCAGCTCCAAGCGCAGCGCCTCGGCCTCGCCGTAGCGGCGATGCCCGGAATCAGCCCTCAGCGCCACAGGGACTCCATGCCGGGTTTCCCAGGCCCGGATGCGCAGAACCGAGATCCCGGTGCGTGCTGAAAGCTCCCCGATCGACCAGCTGCGCTCCTGGTTCTCGTCGTGCATGTCGTGTTGCTTTTTCATTTGTATAGATATAACCTATACAGAAATCGAAAGGAAAGCCAACATGATCGTCGAAATATTCCTGATGCTCGCCGGAGCCCCGGCCTGCCAGGACAGGGCCAAGGTCCTTTCCTCCAAGGACGGAACACATCTCTACACGGAGGAACGTACACGCACTCCATGCACGGGCCAGCGCCTGCGCGACAGCGTCCGCTATCTTCGTCCGGACGGCAGCATTCTCGGCACCAAGACCATCGTCTGGAAAACCAGACAGGACATCCCCGACATCGAACTGCGCATGGACTCCCCGCTCTCGCAAGTGCGCGTGATCACCAAGGGGGACACGGCGGTGGTGGACCTTGTGCGCAAGGGGGAAAGGGAATCCCACCGGGTTGAGCTCCCCAAGGGCACCGTCATCGATGCCGGCATCGACACCTGGCTCCTGCGCAACCTGCCGCTTCTGGAGAAGGGACGGGAGCTTGAGGTTCCGGTCCTGATCCCCGCCTTCCATCGCGTCCTGACATTTTCCGTCAAATCACTTCCGCCGGACCCGCGTGCACCGGGCGAGATCCGGATCGAACTGCGCCCGCTCAACTGGGTGGCCCGCCTGGTCGCCACGCCCATCGTGGTGAATTACCGCAAGGCCGACGGGCATCTTGCCGCCTTCTCGGGGATCAGCGACATCAAGGGCAAGGACGGGAAGAACCTCTTGGTCCAGATGCGCTACCAAGGATGGTCGCTCCTGCCCTGAACCGCTGACGGATGGCCGGTGGCAAGCCCGCGACCCTCCACGCCATGCCCGAGCGGCTCATTCCTCGGTGCGCGAATTGTATGTAGAGTTTCAATTCGACGGTGGATCAACCGGTTCACGAGCCTTTGCATGGAAGGATTTCCTCCAATGTGGATGCGCACTCGCTGCGATCTGACCTTCGACATCTAGGTACCGACACCGTTCGTCCTCATGTTGCGCCCCCGCAGCGGAGCCCAGCAGTGGGTCGCGATGGAGGAGTTCCGGATCTGGCCAAGTCTGCCGGTCTCGGAATTTTCCGACGGCTACGGAAACCTGTGCCAGCGTCTGGTCGCCCCCGTCGGCGCCTTTTCCATCCACACCAGCTCCGAGGTCATGGTCTCCGATCGCGTGGACCAGTACCCGGGCGCCCCGTTCGTGGAGATCCAGCACCTTCCCGATGCGGTGCTGGGCTACCTGCTCCCCAGCCGCTACTGCGAGGCGGAGCGGTTCTGCCAGATGGCAGGCTCCATCGCCGCCGGATTCCAGCCCGGTTACGATCAGGTGCAGGCGATCGTCAACTGGATCCGCGCCAACATCCGGCTCGCGCCCTTTGAAAGCGATGCGCAGGTTTCCGCGATCGAAGTCAGCACCCGGGAATGGGGGGTGTGCCGCGACTTCTCGCACCTTGCCATCGCCCTGTGCCGCAGCTTGAGCATTCCCGCCCGCATCGTGGTGGGCTACCTCCACGGCCTGGAGCCGATGGACCTGCACGCCTGGTTCGAGGCGTGGGTCGGCGGCCGCTGGTACGCCTTCGACGCCACCCAGAGCCGGATGCGCGGCGGCTATGTGGCCATCGGCCACGGACGGGACGCGGCCGATGTGGCCATCTACAACCAGTTCGGCCCCGCCCTGTATCCCGAAAGTCAAAGCGTCGGCGTCGAGCTGATTGCCGACCGGGGAAGGCCGCCCTTCGCCCGTTCCTGATTGACGGATCCTGTCAAATGATAGATTTTGGCAAAAAAGAAACCCCGCCGCGGAAGCGGCAGGGTTCGATCCGGACTTGCTTGCGCGAGTCCGACAAGATCAGAAGTTCCAGCCCAAGCCCAAGTTCAGGCCCCACTGGAAGCCGTCGGCGGTGGTGGTGGGAACGGCACCGTTCTCGGACTCGACCTTGCCGATACCGAAGCCGGCTTCGACGGACGGAGCCATGGTGAAGCCGCTGCCCCAGATCCAACGGTAGCCGAGTTCGGCAACCGGAGTGACGGTGATGCCGGTGATGGTCTCGGTCTTGGTGTCCCAGTTTGCGGAATTGAAGTCGATGTACTTGTAATCCCAGGAGACGTAGCCCACGCCCACGCCGCCGCCCACGAACGGACCTTCCGGCTGGCCCTTGATGTGCATGCGGTACTTGGCACCGATGCTCATCATGGTCAGCTCGTCGATCGGCTGCCAGTAGGTGAAGGGAATGTCGATTTCGGCCTTGCCGTCCTGGATGAAGCGGGCGTAGTCACCGGTGTAGATGTTGAAGATCAAGCCCAGCGGATTGACACCGAAGACGTTGTTCTTCTCGCCTTCGGCGTGCGCTGCGGTTGCAGACATGGCCAAGGCACCGGCAATGATCATCGAAAGAGTCAAACGCTTCACGAGAAGCTCCATTTGCAATAGGGTGAGGAACAAATCCATCCCTTCAGCCCTTCTCAGGCGTTCGGGGGTGACTGGGAAAAAGAATACAATACGACAGAAAAATCCGCAACCCTAAAATTTGCCAAGCAATATCCAATACATTTCAGTCAAGAATCAATTGAATTGGAATTTCTTCCGTAACAATTGCGTCGCAGGTCAGATTCCCACCAGCCCCAGCACCACGTCCAAAGGGTTGATGCTCAAGGCCGGCGGAGTCCAGTGCAACTGGATTCCAAGCGTGGGGCCGTGATTTTTCAGCGTCGCGGACGAATCGACAGATCCGAAGCGGGCTTCCAAGGACGTCAGTCCGATCGCCGCCCGCAGATCAAGGCTCGGAAACAGCGCAAGTTCAAAGCCTCCCTGCACTCCCCACGAAACGACCTCGGCCTCTGCGTTTGCACCACTGCGACTCGAACTGGAGACGAGGGTCAGGCGACGCAAGGACACCTCAGGTTCCACGAAGCCGTGCAAGCGACGCCAAAGCGGAAGCGATTGGCGCACTCCGAAATGCAGATCGAAAGTCCTGGGATCAAAGGTCCCGGAATCCGCCGGATTTGTGAGGCGCCCCCACAGATAGTCAAGCCCAAGACTGGCCCCGAATCCGTACCACAGATCGGGCGTATAGATGGCGCCCAAGCGGAACCCCTGCAGGGTTCCCTTCCACGCCCCGGCATCCGGCATCTCCAAGGCAAGGGATGCAGGTTCGCTTCGGTACCCGGCTTCCAGCGACCAGCTCGAGAGCGGGATCTCCCGCAGCACCATGCCGACATACGGACGCCCCGAGACGATCCATGCCCCGGTCGATCCCTGCTGCAGCGAATCGCCGCGATGATTCACCCGCAACCAACCCACATCCTTTGAGGACACCCGACCCGCAGTGTCCTCCTGATTTTCCACAAGGAAATAGCGCTCGTTGGGATGTACCCCGGCATCGGCTCCGAGATCCAGTCCGACCCGCAGACGCCCGGCCGACTGCACTTGCCCGGACAGGCTGAATTCGGGAATCTCCTTGGTCTGCCGCAACAAGGACTGGACACAACTGCGAGCCGCCGACTCGAAAGCGAACCGCTCGGCATTTCCCGAGAAGGAACCACGCGAGCGTCGAGAGAGCATGAAGCCGGATGCCGTCAACTCGTGCCGGACCTGGGCATGGGCCTTCCCTTGAGCGTCCCGTCGCAGATGGACCCACAACAAGCTCATCGACAATTGGACGGAAACCGTCTCCGGGCCATGCATGACCGTCACGTCCTCCACCACCGGAACCGGCAGCCACGCGGCATTCATCACCGCAAGCACCTGATCCCCGGTGATGTCCACGGTCTTGGTCTTGTCGGAGACCATGGAGTTGCGCTGGAATTCGGTGCGCAACGCGGCGGCACGCTCAACGCTCCGCCGGGCCACCGAATCCAGGATCGCCGAGGCAAGGACCGTTTCGATGGTGTCCGACAATTCCCGGTTGGTCACGACCATCCCTGCGGTCGCCTCGCCAAAGGCCTTCACGAGTTCCAAGGCCAGAGGGTTCTCATCGAAGCGCGGCAGCCGGAAGCTCTGTTCGAACTCCCGTTGCAATTCCCCGAAGCGCGCGCGCGAAACCAAACGACCCCCGCCTCGCGCCAGGACGATGCCCAGATGGCTCACCGACTTGCGAGCATACGTCCCCTGCTCCGCCTCCAGCGGGGCGGCCTTGGGCACAGTGTCCACGACGGACGAAGCCGGCCTTGCGATGGTATCGATCTGGCCAAAGCTTGCGCCCGCAAGGAGCGCGACGAGGACGGAACTGAAGAGGGTACGGTGCATGAGAGTCACAAGAGACATTCCAACGCGGCCACGCAGCAAGGAGGAATCCATCCTGCGACGGATTCCGTCAAACCCTACTTGAGTCCCAGCATGGCGTCGATCGAGGCGAAGCGGCATTCCAGCTCCAGCAGGTCGTCCACCCAAAGCGGCGCCTGGCGAGCCGCCATTTCCAGCACATCCCCCGTGACCCCCACACGATTGTAGAGCCCGATCGTGGCCTCTTCGGTGGCCGTGCGCGGCTTGTTCCACGGGCGACGGCGCGATCGCAGGAAACGCAAGCGACGCCAGCTCAGGTTGGAGCGCAGCTCCATGAGCTCGGGCAGCGCAAGCGTCGCGACCCGCTCCAGCACCTGCGGGACCTCCACCGGCGGGAGCGCGTACTTCCCGGCCCGGATCGCAAGCGAAAGCTCCTTGCGAAACGCACCGACATCCGACGCGACCGGCTCCCATTCCAACTCGATCTTCATCGAATTGCGTTCCTCTTCCAAGGCAAGCCTTGCCCGGGCGCGCTCCAGCACAGCTTCGCTCCTGTCGCAAAGCCGCAAGGCTTGGGCATCCAACCCGCACGCCAGGCTGTCACGCGCGGCAAGCAGCATCCGCTCCAGCCAGCGCCGCACCGGCTCCTTCTCCGGCAACGCCTCGCGCGCCTCCTGAAGCAGGGCAAGACGCTCCTTCACGCTCACGCCTGAGGACCCTCGAGCCGGGCGCACAGTTCCACGAGCACTTCCTGGGTGCGCTGCGAGCTTTCACCCAGCACACCGGAAAGCGACTGGGAGAATCCGGCCAACACCTTGCCCAAGGCATCGAGGAAGGCCTTCTGCTCCATCAAGCCGTCCATGGCCGTCTGGGTGCCTGCCGCCATCCCCTTGTCGGAAAGTCCACCGGCCATGCCTTCGGCCGCATGCGTGAAGATCTCCACGGACGCCGCGAATTCGGCCTGGTTGGCACGCAAGGTGTGAAGGGATTCCTCCAAGGTCCGCACGCTGCCTTCGAGCTTTTCGGGAACGCTGGACAGGAGGACACCCGCCGTCTCGAGATGCTTGGTGAGCGAATCCAACTGGGCTCCGTGAGCACACAGGTTCTCGCCCAGCGGAGCCACGGCCGCCAAGCCTTCCATGATGCGGGACAGCACATCCCCTTGGATCTCGCCACGAGGAGCGCTCACGCCCGCTTCGCCCGAACGGTCACCCGCTGGCACGGTCCCCAAGGCCTCAACCAAGGTCAGATGGCGAAGGGCTTCCGATTCCTCCTGCGTCTTGAACCGGTTGGCGTCATCCTCGCGCAACGCCTCGATGGCGAGGGCTTGGGAGAGCAGGAGATCGGCCTGCTTGGCGACCTCTTCGCGCACGGTTTCCAAGCGCTGATGAATTTCCCCCTGCAGGGTAAGCGCCATGGAGGCATCCTGCTCCAGTTGGGCGCGCAACCTTTCCAATCCTTCCGGCACGCGTTCATCAAGGGTCACGGCAACGCTTGCGGCATCACCGGATACGATGGGCTTTGCCGAGGCGAGATCGTCGCGCAGCGCGAAGACCTCCTCCTGAATGGCTCGCAAGCCTTCGGACAAGGGCGACAGATCGACAGCCGGGACTTCAACGATGGGAGCCGGAATCGAACGCGCCGCGCCTTCCGCAACGCGTTCCAGAATACGGGACACCCCTGCCGCCTCCTCGGAACGCAGGGCGCCTTGGGATTCCAGCCGGGCATCGATGGCCTGCAGTTGCTCGACGACCCCGGAGAGATCGACCGAAGCGTGAGTCGTGCCGCCATCGGCCACCGTGGAGTGCTCCGCCATGAGCTCCATCATGGCCACGATGTCCTTGCGCAGGGCATCCAGACCGGAGAGATCCACCTTGTTCGAGGCCACGGCATCGACCATGCGATCGTTGCCTTGGCGAACCACGGATTCCAAGGAGCCAAGATCCAAGGAGACCTCGGGCGACATCGCTTGGAACTTGTCGCCCAAGGCGCGCAGATCGGCACCCAGCGAGGTTTCCAAAGCACCCAGCCGCAGGACGATCGCTTCGTCATCGGTGGTCGCCGGAGCCTGGAACTTGCGAAGCTCCTCAACCAAGGGTGAAAGATCCACCCCTGCGGTAGCGGGTGCGCGATCCTCAAGCTTCGAACCAAGCGAGGCGATCTCGTTGCGGAGCATCGACTCAAGGCCGGAAAGATCCACATTCACAACCGGAGCCTCGACCACGGCAGGCGCACGGTCTTCAAGCTTCGAACCAAGCGAGGCGATCTCGCTGCGAAGCATCGACTCAAGGCCGGAAAGGTCCACATTCACAACCGGTGCGTCGATCACGGCAGGCGCACGGTCTTCAAGCTTCGAGCCGAGCGAGGCGATCTCGCTGCGCAGCATCGACTCAAGGCCCGAAAGATCCACGTTCACAACCGGTGCGTCGATCACGGCGGGCGCACGGTCTTCAAGCTTCGAGCCGAGCGAGGCGATCTCGCTGCGAAGCATCGACTCAAGGCCCGAAAGATCCACGTTCACAACCGGTGCGTCGATCACGGCGGGCGCACGGTCTTCAAGCTTCGAGCCAAGCGAGGCGATCTCGCTGCGCAGCATCGACTCAAGGCCCGAAAGATCCACGTTCACAACCGGTGCGTCGATCACGGC
>JBDKGV010000162.1:0-7989 GCA_039798005.1 Fibrobacterota bacterium | reverse complement strand
CCGAGACCGAACTGAGATTGCGCAAGGCCGATCCCGAGTATCGTCAAGGCCAGTACTTGAGCCTCCTGCGTCTGGCCTTGGACATCAAGGAGACCCAGCGCAGCGGCATCACCGTGATCGAGAGACGGACCTTCCATCTGGCGCGCCGTCGACTGCTTTCCCAGCAGGCATCCGAGCGTCCGGCCCAACCTGAACAGGTTGCGGCCTTTCTGGCGACCTTGGGTTCCCAGGATCCGGCCCAACTGCGCGGCTTGGCCGATGCCTTCCGCATGGTCGAGGAGGCTTCGCGGCACCCGTTGGTGGGATGGCCACATCTGGCGGGGATGCGACAGCTGCAGCTGGTGCTGGCCTCGGTGCATTTGGTTTCCCGGGTTCGTGATACCCTCCCGGCCTCCTGCGCATTCCTTGGTGCGCGGGCGGTGCTTGCTCAACGCAATCTCCATTTCTTGCGCAACTCGTCTCTGCTCGATACGTCGCTTGATTCCGGCCATCCAGCCTGGGGAGATCTTCTGGATTGGTTGCAGGAGATCCCGGAAGGATTCGCAACATTTTCCCTGCCTCAGGAACTCTCCTCAAGTCTGTTCGTTTCGAAGGAGCGAGCCCGCGACTGCATGGAGCTTGTGGGTGCGGCCGTCAAAAAAATCATTCAAGGCAAGCAGGCGTCCGGCCCCATCCTCGAAGCGGTGGAGAGAACCTTCTACCGCCGGGTGTACAAGCAGGAGGGGGCCAAGCATCTCCAAGGCACCTCGCTTGAGCGGGACTTCGACGCGAGTCTCTCGCTTTGGTTGCGCAAGGCGATGCGGGCTCCGAAGGCAAGTTCATCCACGGCCATCGGGGCCGTGAGCATCCATGACGCCGGGCTTGATCCCGTTTTTCAACGGGCGCAAAGCCTTGAACATTGCAAGTCGGGCGGCTGGACTCCCTCCGTCACTCGAGCCGTCACCCATCTGTTGGGTGCGATCCGGCATGATGAAGCCGCTCAAGGCCTGTTGCCCCGGTTGCTGGAACAGGACAGCGCCTTTCTGTCCGGGTCCGATGAATTCCTGCGCCATGCCTTGGACTGCCGCGGTGATCTGGTCGAGGCCATTGGCTGCCTTTCTCCGCAGGAGAAGATCTCCTTGGGGCGCTGGCTTGTCGCCCTCTGGCATGAGGTGGAAGAACTTGAGCGCCATGAGGGGCCCAAACGGCAGGAACTTGCCCGGCGGGTGCGTCGGATGCTTGGTGCTGTCGTTCCGTTGGAATGGGCTTGTGTGGCCTGCATGGCTCCTGCGGCATTTTCCCAGATCCCGTGGCAAGTCGAGGAGCCGTCCGATTGGATTTCCCAACGACGCGAATGGGTACAGAAGCGAATCGGGGCTTGGCGCGTCCGGCTTCCGTGGGAGATTGGACTCCAGGGCATTTGGCCGGCTCCCTTGCGGGGAGAGCTGTTTGGCCCTGGTCTGGAAGATGGACTCTATCAAGCCTTGGCGCTGGCCCAAAATCCGCGCAAGCTTGAGATCCAGGCCAAGGCGAGGATGGACCTTCTGGAGGCCGAGATGGGCTTTTGTGCGTGGTTAGGTGCGCGCGAGCGGTATCAACTCTTCCGTGCCGCGTTCCAATTTCACCAAAGCAAGTCGCTCTCGGAGGATCTTGTCGCCGGCGAGGATCTCGAGCCGTAGTTCCAGACCTTCCGAAGTCCGCAGCCAGTAGACCAGCCGGCCTTCATGGGCCAATTGACTTCGAAGGCTTGCGGGTTCGTGGAACAGGATTTCCGTGGGACAGATCCTGTCAAAGGGTGCCGCTTCCCGCCAGCCGTCCATCGGATTCGCCCGGCACAAGGGGGTGGTTTGGGGGATGCGTCTGGACAAATCGTGGAGCAGTCCCGGCTCGGCTTCCGTTGCGCACAGGCGAGCGCCCAAGGCAAGGAGCAGGGAGCTCATCCATCCCACACCGCAGCCACACTCGAGTGTCTTGACCCCGCGCAAGATGCCAAGGCACTCCAGTTGAACCAAGGATGCCTTCTCTGACGGAAGAAATCTGCCCTTGCGCCATTGCTTGAGCTCATGGGGCAAGCCCCATGCTTGGCGAGGTTCTGCGCGACTGACCAGCCGTACGGCTTCGTCCTGCAGTTCGGGCAATTCGTCAGGCATAGGAGGTTGCAATGTAGTCTCCATGACATCCTCAGACCTGAAGTCAATGGCCGTCGGACGAAATCCTCAAGGACGCCTGACCGTGGAATCGCCACCCTTGTTCCAAGCCGGCATGGAGGGATGGGCAACAAAAAAGCCCCCCGCCCAGTGAAGGACGGGGGGCTTGTTCATCAATCGCTTACTGACACTTGAGGGTGGTGCCACCCAAGGTGCTGATCAGGGTGAAGGTTGCGCCAGCGGAACTCGATGCGTAGTACGAACCGGTTACGGCAGTGCCATCCACAGTGACATTGATTGCACCTTGGTCAGCGGCATCCCAGACCTTGGTGAACGCGATCGCTCCGTTGTTCGAGCAGGAATTGGTGACCGTGTAGCTCGTCCCTTGTTCCAGCACGAAGGTACTGGTTCCCGAGAGATCCAGAGCGGTTCCAGTGCCGGGGTCGGTACCACCGCCGCCGGACTTCTTCTTGGTGATCGCCACGGTGTAGGTCAAGGAGGACTCGCCGTTGAGCACCTTGACATTCACGTTGCGGGTCTGACCGGCCGTGTAGGAGGATACGTTGATCTTCCCGCTGATCGCTCCGTTGTAGGTCACGGTTGCCAACGGATCCTTGGCGGTCGCGGCCAAGGTCACCATCGTCACGGTGTCGTCGATGGTATTGGTATACGCCAAGGTCGCCGCGTCGAAGTCCGGGGTGAGGGTTGCGCGATCGGTAGTCAAACCAGTCAGCGCCGTGTCGTGTGCCGGAATGACCGCGGTACCCTTGCGGAAGACGCCGATCGTGTAGGCCAAGCTGTTGCCGTTGGTGTTGCGAACCTTGATGTAGTAGTAGTTCATCCCTTCCTTGAGGGTCAAGGTCGAGACGGTCTTGGTCCAGATCAGGTTGTCCTTGGAGTAGATCAAGGTATCCGTGACATCGCTCGGGACCGCGACGAATTCGGCCGAGGTGACCGCATTTTCCACGGTGTCCGCGATGATGGTGTTCTTGATCGTGATCGCCTTGCCGTTGATGGTCAGCGACTTCAAGGTGGAGTCGTGTGCGACACCGATCGGAGTGGTGGCCTTGTGGCGGAAGTTGATCGTGTAGACCAGTTCCTTGCCGCCGTTGGCGACAGTGACGCTCAAGGTGGAGTCGGTCGACAGGGCGATCGTGCCGGTGGAGGGCTTGGTCGTCGCGCCAACGGTGGCGTAGCTGACCAAGGCGGCGTTTGCGCTTGCCGTTCCCACAACGGTCGCACTGGTCACGGTCGGATCCAAGGTGACGGTGTATGTCTGCACGCTCTTGGAGAATGTGGCAGGGACCATCGAGAGCACGGCCGGTGTCGTGGTGATCGTCAAGTTCGAAAGCGTGGTATCCGAGGAGGTCGGCACGATCACGGGCTTGCGCTTGGCTTGGAAGCGAAGCGTGTAGATCTGACTGCTGGTACCGTTCTCAACCAAGATGGTCGCACGAGCCGAGTCGTTGACCAGGAGAACCGTGCCATTGGGGGTGTAGGAGACCGACGCACTGGTCGCGGTCGGGACCGCGGAGAAGGTCGCCGAGGTCGAACCCACGGGAAGACTGTCGACAAGGATGGTCGTTCCCGTGAAGGGAATCGACGCGCCGTTGATCGAGATGGTCTTGAGCGAGGTGTCCTGCGCCACGTTCGACACGGTGCTGCCACCGAACTTGAGGCTGATGGTCGTCGAGCTGCCGGCCCAATTGCCAAGACCTGGAATGTTTTGGTAGGCGACCGCCACAAGCTTCACGGGCTTGGTGGTGTCAGCGGGACGATTCACCGTCACGAACGGATTCACTTCCGGATTGAACCACGAACCGTTGGTCGGAGTCGGCACGGAGCCATCGGTCGTGTACCAGATGGTCTGCCCTGCGGCCGGAGTGGCAAGCTTCACATTGAAGGAATTGCCGGTGATCAACGCAGGCTGGGAAGCGGCGTTGGTCTGGGAAGGAGCGGCCGGAGCCGCCTTGGGGGTGAGATCCACCACCACGATGGAGCTGTCCTTGAGACTACCCGTGTTGCCAACGGTGTCCGCTGCCCAAACCCACTGGCCTTCGACGCGCGGATAATTGTACCCGGCGATGGCCAAGGTGAAGGACTTGCCCTTGGGCACCTTGGGAAAGGTCAGTTTCCCGTTGTTGAAGAGCGCGCTGTCGCGAAGCGTGTCCTTGCCATCGATGATCATGCTCACGGCAACGACACCCACAGGAGCAAAGGCTTGGGTGCTGTTCAAACGCGGCAGGATCGTGACGCTGGCTTGCGCATTTTCTTGGGACTGTGTCGGTGCGCTCGTGGTGCTGTTGCACGAGGCGAAGACCAAGGCGCTGGCGGCCCCGATCGCGAGGGTGTGGAGAAACTTCTTCATTATTTCCACCTTACAGTGACGGATGTGGTCGCGTCCGTGGGAGTGCCACCGCCATTGCCACCATTGCCATTGTTCGCATTCTCTGCCGCCGGGGTGGATTTCCCACCCATGAGGACGACGACGGCTGCAGCCACACCGCCAGCCAATACCAGTCCACCTGCCGTCCAGAGCAGGATCTTCTTGCCATTGCCCGAGGAGCTTGTCGAAGCCGGTGCAGCATCAGAGGGTGCTTGCATCGGAGGGAGATCCGTTGCTGAGGATTGCAAGCCGCTGCTGACAGGAGGCGTGGCGGCGATCACAGGAGCCTCGACGACATGCAAAGCCAGAGCGATGGGCTCGGTCAAGGCCGAAGCAAAGTCGGTGGCGGCGCCGGCAGCGGAAGCCGAGCCGGAAAGTCCCGATTTGGAGACGGTCACTTCACCGGAGCGGGCATCGACAAGCCGCAAGGTCATGACCCAGCCTTCGCCCTCCTTGCGCACGACCGGAGACACGACGCGTTCGGCATCCAGGACACGGCCTGCTTGAATCGAACAATCGGCATCGAGACAGCCCGCCTGAGCGCCCACTTCTTCAAGCGCACTCGAGTTGGCTTCGACGAACCGGACATCCGGGTTCGAGCGGAATACACGATCAAGCTCAGCCCGGAAGGCTTGGGCATCCTCGGGGGATGCATCACCTGCTTGGGGGGGAAGAACTGTCAGGGTTGGCTTGGTATCCGCGCAGGCAAGACCTGCCAATACCAGTGCGAATACGCTGGCTTTGCGCCACTGGCGAAAGCTGGATCCGTTATCAGTTTTCTTCACATGCATTTTGGACTGGACTCCCGTGTACACAAGTGTCGGGTAAAAATAAGCACAAGTCAGAACTCCGGCCACCAAAGCTCACAATTGCCGAGGATATCGTTCTCAACGAATGTTTCAAAAACGACCTTCAGACCGGAAAATCCTTGATTCCATGGACCTTGAAGGTTTTTTCAGGATTGGTCGGACCTCCGACCAGTTCGATCTGCCGAACCGGAACATTCAGCCAATTGGCAAGCAATGCCGCAACCGCCTTGTTGGCCTTCCCCCCTTCGGGGGCCGTTGCCGTCCGGATCTTCAATCGATCGCCCAGAATTCCTGCGATCTGATCCCGACTTGCACCGGGCACCACCTTCAAGCGAAGCTCCAAACCTCCCTCCACATGCCTGGCATAGGGAGGGAGGGGAGGCATCAGGCTCTCAAGGAGGTGATGGCCGCAGCGCGATCGGTGGCATTGAACACATAGGTTCCCGCCACCATCGTGTCGCACCCCGCCTCGCGCACCAGTTTCGAGGTCTGGGCATTGATGCCGCCATCGACTTGCACACGGGTGGAAAGTCCACGCCGTGCGATCTCGTCGGCAAGCCCCTTGATGCGTGCCGGCGCGTCATCCCGGAACTTTTGTCCGCCGAAACCCGCCCAGATGCTCATCACAAGGACCAGGTCCAAGCGATCGAGGTAAGGGAAGATCTCCTCAGGTGAACGGCCCGGGTTGATGGCGATGCCAACCTGCACTCCCGCCTCCTTCAGACCATCGATCACCTTGTTCGGATCCATCACGGCTTCCAAGTGAAAGCTCACGAGGTCGGCTCCGGCCTTGGCCAGACGCGTTCCGTACTCCAATGGATCGGTGATCATCAAGTGGCAATCGAGGAACAGGTCGGTGCTCTTGCGCAGCGATTCCACCACGCAAGGCCCGATGGTCAGGTTGGGCACGAAATGCCCATCCATCACATCCACATGCAACCACTCGGCTCCGGCGGCCTTGCAAAGCGCCGCCTCTTCGCCCAAACGGGCGAAATCGGCGGCAAGCAGGCTGGGTGCGATGACGATGGGCTGTGGCATCAGCCGATCTTGGCGTTCAGCTCGGCCGCCAAGGACTCGAAGCCGGGCTTGCCCAAGAGGGCGAACATGTTCTTCTTGTAGGCTTCCACGCCCGGCTGATCAAAGGGATTGATCCCACCGAGGTAGCAGGCCACGCCGCAGGCGCGCTCGAAGAAGTGGATCAACTGACCAAGAACGGCTTCGTTCAAGGTCTCGACCAGGATGGTGTGGTTGGGCATGCCACCGTCGGTGTGGGCCGCTGCGGTGCCGCGGTACGCTTCGAGGTTGATCTCGCCCAAGGTCTTGCCGGCGAGGTACTCCAAGCCGTCGAGATCTTCGCCAAGAGCCGGGACTTCGATGTCGCAGTCGGGCTTCTCTTCGATCAGGAAGGTCTCGAAGGCGTTGCGCTTGCCTTCTTGGATCCACTGGCCCATGGAGTGGAGGTCGGTGGTGAACACGCAACCGGCGGGGAAGATGCCCGTGCGGTTCTTGCCTTCGGACTCGCCGAACAACTGCTTCCACCACTCGACGTAGAACTGAAGGCCCGGCTCGAACACGGAGAGGATCTCGATGTCCTTGCCCTGGCGCAGGAGTGCCGTGCGGGTGGCTGCATAGCGAAGGCAGTCGTTCTTCAGGACGTCGTTGGAGGCGCTGTACTTCACGAAGGCCTCTTGAGCCCCGCTCAAGAGGGCCTCGATGTCGTGCCCGGCCGCCGCGATGGGCAGGAGTCCGACCGGAGTGAGCACCGAGAAGCGTCCGCCGATGTCGTCGGGGATCACGAAGGTGGTGTAGCCTTCCTGGTCGGCAAGCTTCTTCAAGGCGCCCTTGGCCTTGTCGGTGGTGGCGTAGATGCGGCTCTTGGCGCCGTCCTTGCCGTAACGCTCTTCCATGTACGCCTTGAGCATGCGGAAGGCGATGGCGGGCTCAGTGGTCGTGCCCGACTTGGAAACGACATTCACCGAGACGTCGTCGTAGTCGTCGAGCTGATCCAAAAGGGCTTCGGTATCGCGAGCCGAGATGTGGAAGCCGGCGAAGGCCACGTCCACGCCGTGCTCGGTCAAAGGAAGAGCTTCAAGGACGGCGCGTGCACCGAGATAGGAGCCCCCGATACCCACGACGACGAGAATCTCGGAATCGCCCTGGATGCGCTCGGCGGCTTCCTTGATCTTGGCGATCTCTTCCGCCGAGATGGCCTTCTTCGGCTCGGTCCAGCCCAGGAAATCGGCGCCTGCGCCCTCGCGGGAAGTCAGCAATTGGTGGGCGGAAGTGACCTGCTGCTGCATGGCAGAAAGCACGGTGTCGTCGACCCATGGGGCGAGATTCTTGTACTGGTACCGGATCATGAGATTCTCCGTGGTTGGAGCCGCTTGGCCCGCAAAGGTGTGCGGCGGCAAAGATAGCACCCTTTGACCTGCTTTCTCGAGGCACTTCTCACTAGGTTTTATGGGACGATGGACAATTCCTTGTATCCATGGCAGACCCCTTCGAGCTGGGCTCTGCTCCTGTCCGACGGTCAGCGCCTCGGGGTTCCTGAATGCGGGCTCCTGATCGGGCGCGGGTCGGGCTGCGACCTGGTGATCGACGATCCGGACGTGTCGCGTCGGCATGTCCTGTTCACGACCCTTGCCGGGATGCCTTGGGCGATCGATCA
>JBDKGV010000161.1:0-7993 GCA_039798005.1 Fibrobacterota bacterium | reverse complement strand
ATGCAGGTCGCGGGCTACATGCTCATCGTGGCCGACTTCATCCAAGCGGCACGCGACATGGGCATTCCCGTGGGTCCCGGTCGAGGCTCCGCCGTGGGATCGCTCGTGGCCTACTGCACCGGCATCACCGACGTCGATCCGATGAAGTACGCGCTCCTGTTCGAGCGCTTCCTCAATCCCGAGCGCGTGTCGATGCCCGATATCGATACCGACTTCTCGGACTTGGATCGCGACAAGGTGATCCAGTACGTGCGCGACAAGTACGGCGCGCCGTCGGTCTCGCAGGTGATCACCTACGGCCGCCTGATGAGCAAGGCCGCCTTCAAGGACACCGCGCGCGTGTTGGGCCTGGACCACATGCAGGTCAACCGGCTCTCCAAGCTCTTCCCGCCGATGATCGCGGGAAAGCCGCCCACCCTGGACGTGGCCTTCGAGACCTCGCCGCCGCTGCGCGAGGCCTTGGAGAAGCAGGAGAATGCCGACTACCTGCGCGCCTACAACATGGCCCGCAAGGTGGAGGGCTACACGCGCCAGCCCGGCGTGCACGCAGCCGCGGTGATCATCGCTCCGCAGGTGGTCGACCACTTCGCTCCGCTCTACTGCCCCGAGGACAATCCCGAGGCGGTGGTGGTCCAGTATTCCAAGGACTACGCCGAGAAGATCGGCCTCCTCAAGATGGACTTCCTGGGCCTGCGCAACCTCTCGGTGATCCAAGAGGCCTGCGCCTTTATCGAGCAGGGCCACGGGGTCAAGGTGGACCCGACCCGCCTGCCCGACGACGACCCCAAGACCTACGAGATGCTCTCGCGCGGCGACACCGTGGGCGTGTTCCAGTTCGAGTCGCGCGGCATGCAGGAATACCTCAGGAAGCTCATGCCCGAGCGCCTCGAGGACCTGATCGCCATGAACGCCCTGTACCGTCCAGGTCCCATGGATCAGATCCCGGTCTACATCCGGCGCAAGCTCGGTCAGGAAGTGGTGGACTGCTACCACGAGAAGCTGGACTCCATCCTGGGCACCACCTACGGTGTGATGGTGTACCAGGAGCAGGTGATGGCCATCGCGCAGGTGATGGGCGGCTTCAGTCTGGGCGGTGCAGACCTGCTTCGCCGTCTGATGGCCAAGAAGGACGAGGAGAAGCTCAAGAAGGAGGAGCCCAAGTTCCTGGCCGGTGCCGAGGAACGGGGATTCCCCAAGGAGACCGCCAAGCAGGTCTGGGATCTTCTGATCCCGTTTGCCGCGTACGCGTTCAACAAGTCGCACGCCGCGGCCTATGCCGTGGTCGCCTACCAGACCGCCTACCTCAAGGCCAACTACTGCGCCGAGTACCTGGCCGCCAACTGCAACTCGGAACTGGACAAGACCGAGCGCCTGGTGCAGCTCATCGACGAGTGCAAGCGCCAGCGCATCGAGGTGCTCGCCCCGGATGTCCAGTCCTCCAGCGCCCGTTTCACCGTCAAGGACGGCAAGTTCCTCTACGGCCTCACCGGCATCAAGAACGTGGGACGATCGGTGGCCGAGGCCATCGTGGCGGAGCGCGAGAAGGACGGCCCCTACAAGGACCTCTTCGACCTCTGCACCCGCGTCGGGCCGCAGGCGTTGCCACGCCGCGCCCTGGAGAGCCTGGTGATGGGCGGTGCCTTGGACAAGCTTCCCGGCACCCGCGCCCAGCTCTTCGGCGCCCTTCCGGAGGCGCTGTCATTTGCCGCGAACGCCCAAGGCTCCAAGGAGCAGGTCAGTCTCTTCGACATGGGCGACGGCGGCGGGGGCCTCGAACTGCCGCCCCCTTCCCTACCCGACATCTCGCCTTGGAGCTTCGAGGAGGTCTTGGCGAAGGAACGCGAAGTCCTGGGCATGTACTTCTCGGGCCATCCGCTGCAACCCTTCCGCGACGATGTCGAAGGCCTGTGCATGCCGCTTTCCGCCGTGGCCTCGGACGAGAACCTGCCGGACGAGTTCCTCATCGGGGGCCTTGTGCGCATGTGCAAGACCCGCCTGAACAAGGACAACCAGCAGTTCGCCTTCACCGAGATCGAGGACTTCTCCGGCACCTGCGAGGTGGCCTTCTGGGCCGACGCCTGGCGCCAAGCCTCCGCCGAGGTGGACGAAGGCAAGATGGTGCTGTTGCGGGTGAAGACCCGCAAGTCCCGCCCCCAGGAGGGCGACGATGAAGAGCCCAAGCGCACGCTCGAGGGCGTGAAGGCGGCTCCTCTCTCCGAGGCCCGCCGTCGCCTGTGCGGCTGCGTCCACATCCAGCTCGACACCCGCACCATGCCCCCGGGCCGCCGCGAACGCATCGACTCCATCTGCCGCCAGCACGCGGGCGAATGCAAGCTGCTCCTGCACGTGCGCTCTCCGACAGGCACCTGGCTTCTGGAGTCGCGCAGCCTGAAGCTCGATCCGGGACGCGAGACCATTGAGGAACTGCGCGCCGAGCTGGGGCATGAAAACGTCTGGATCTCCAGCCGCCGCTAACGTCCCGGCAGTTCGCTCCTGAGCTGCGCAAGGAAGATCTCCAAGAAGCCGGTGCGACGCACCGCTTCGGCCCGTCCAGCCTCGGTACGCATCGTTCCGGCAAGGGTCAGGAGCTTGACCGGAAGATGATCCAGGCCATAGGCCGCATCGTCCGGATCCCGATGCTCCCAGAACGGATCGTCGGGATGCAAGAACGGCCGCCGCATCGCCTCCCCCGTGGCGATGCAACGCCAGAGCCCGATGGCGCCCAGAGCCTCCAGACGGTCGGCATCTTGGACCACCTTGGCCTCGATCGTGACCGGTTCCACCTTGGCCGAAAAGCTGTGGGCATGAATGCAATGACCGATCGCCTCGAGCAGTCCTTCCGGAAATCCGCCTTCGCGCAGGAAGCCAACCGCCCGGTCCGCGGCCAAGCGCGAGGCTTGCGCGCGTAGCGGCGAATCCTTGGACACCGCGACGCAATCGTGCAACCAAGCCGCCGGCAGCACGACGTCCAGTCGAGCGCCTTCAAGGGCGGCAAGCGCACGGGCGGCATGCACGACGCGCCGCACATGCCCGAGATCATGTGCCGCGTCGGCACTGGCCCCTTCAAGGAAGGTGATGAAACGACCTTCCCACATCGACTCGTTACCGTACCACTCCATGTTCAAGCCTTCCCGATGTGCAGAGTCATCTGCCAAGTCTCTCCCGGCTCCAGCACCCGCGTTCCGGTGCGTTCGATAAATTCACAGGTCTCGCCCCTTTGGTCCGGCAAGCCATACCATGGCTCCAAGCACAAAAAGGACTGCCCTGGACGTTGCCAGAAGACCCATGCCTCGGGAGGCGGATCGATGGCCAAGGACAGCGGCAGGATCCCTCCGTCCAATCTCAGGCGGGAAGCCGAAAGCGAGGTCACCCATGCGGTGGGCTGTTCGGTCCAAGCGATTTCCGTCAGGGAAGAACCGACCTCGCGACGCTCCCCCGTGCGCCAGCCCTCTCCTGGAACGACCTCGTGCAAAACCAACTCTTGGGGAGTTTCCCAGCCGATCCGAAACTGGCTTCCCGAGAAGCCGGGATGCCACCCGAACTGGAAGGGAAGCGACTCCTCAGGGGAAGGGTTGAGGACCCGCGCTTGGAACGAAAGCCCCTGCGCATCCAACGAAAATTCGATTTCCAGTCCGAAGGCCCAAGGAAAGATCCCGTTGCCGTCGTGATCCAGGCGCAACACGACCCGATGCGGCTCCAAGGAGACCAAATCAAAGGCTGCGGCCCGCACCATGCCGTGCATGGGATGCGGAACGCTTCGCCCCTGATGGCGCAGGGCATCGGGCCAGAGCCTACCGACCACCGGGAAGAGGATCGGTGCGCTGTCCTTCCAGCCATCGGGATCGCCCGGCCACAAGAGTTCGGCACCGTCCATCTTCAGGCTGCGCAATTGGGCGCCTCGCCGTTCGATTCCGGCGCGCCAGGGGCCATGGGAAATTTCGACAGATTCCGTCAAAATACCGGTTCCTCCAAAAGGGCTAGGGACTCAGGACGGTCGGCAGGATCCACTGCATCGGATTGACCGGCGATGCTCCGACATGCACTTCGTAATGCAGGTGAGGACCGGTGGAACGCCCGGTGTTCCCCATCGTTCCGATGAGTTCACCACGCTTGAGGACCTGCCCCAGCTTGACCCGGCTCTGGTTCAAGTGGGCGTACCTCGTGCTCACGCCATTGACATGCTTCAGGACGACCGTGTTCCCGTAGGACGGGCTGTACTCGTCCTCGATCACCTTGCCGGCGGCCGGTGCGACGATCGGGGTTCCGATGCTGTTGGTCAGATCGACACCCGCATGCAGTTGGTAGATCCCGGTGACAGGATTGCTGCGGTAGCCAAATGGAGAGGAGAACTTGCCGCGCATCGGATAGATGCTGGGGGTGCCTTCCCAGAGCTTGGCGCATTTCAGACCGGCCTCCTGCCCCGCCTGCAAGAGGGTGACCCGGCCCAGCAACCGGCGATCCAGGGCTTGCGCCTCCCGCGCCAAGGCAAGGGAAGGCGTTTCCTCCGGAAACAAGCGATCGAGCAGGTTGGACGGAGCCAAGCTCACGGCGTCCCCGCGCGACTGCCAAGGCACCCCGAACCGGGCCGCCACCAGTACGGCTTGGGTGTCCACCGCACCGACAAGATGCCCCATCCCCTTCATTTCCCCGCTCACCGCAACCAAGCGATCCTGAAGCCCGGCTTGACGCCGCTCCTCGTACCACGCCAGCGGAAACCCTCGCGCCAGGTTCCAGGTCACCCAGCACAGCGTGCCGAAAAGCCCAAGGAGCAGGAGCAGGAAAGCGATGACGAATTTCCTCCAGCTGGACTGGAGCCGGATCTCGAAGGAATGCCCCGTCTCCCCGTAGCGAACGAGGAACCTGCGCGTGGCTTCCTTGGTCAGCGAGGCAGACGGGATACGATCCATCCTACCACTGCCGGCCAATGACCCGAAGATGCCCGGTTCCCGAGGAAGGACCCTTCAACGCTTTTCCGAACCGTCGTGGATGGAAAGGTGAACAGCAAAAGCGCCGTCATGGTCATGACAAAAAGCACACCCTTGATCAACCCCAGCACGACTCCCAACAGGCGATCGATCCAGCCCAAAGGCGTGAATCCAAGCGTCGTCTGCCAGATCCATGCAACCGCTCGGCCAAGCAGCCAGCAACCCAGGCAAATGAGCAGGAAGGCCCCGACCACACGCAGGTTCGCGGGCAGGAATGATCCGAGATGGACCGCCAATTTCGGAGCGAAGGGAACGCCCAGCAACAGGCCAGCCAGAAGAAAACCCGTCTTCAGCAATCCCGCCACGAGCCCGTCGCGCAACCCCGAAAGCAGGGGGATGCAGAAGCATGCCACAAACAGCGTATCGACCCAGTTCCAGCTCATGGAGTTCCACCCCGCAGAAGCAAATAGAGGCCCAAAAGAGCGAACAATCCGACCCCGGCCCCGCCAAGGAACCAGGTCCAACCCGAAACGGTCACACGCGACAACGCCGCGGGGAAGGCCTTGCCTTGACGAGCACTTGCCATGTAGGCCGCCAGATACCCTTCGCGGTCGCGCGATTTCCCGCCCAGGATCCCGTCGACGCGCTGAAGGAATTCCGTCCCGCTCTGGGGCCGCTTGGCCGACTTCTTCTGCATGCAGTCGGCGACCAGGCGCGATAGGCCGCGGCCGGCCGAAGGCACGCTCATCCACAGGGGTTTGACGGAATCCGTCAGGATGGCGGAAAGGGTCGCCTCGGGCGAATCCTTGCGGAACGGATGCGTCCCTCCGATCGCCTCGTACAGGAGGACGCCCAAGGAGAACAGATCCGCCTGCGGACCGATCGACTCGCCGCGCGCCTGCTCCGGCGCCATGTAGGCGGTGGTGCCCACGACGCTTCCGGGAATGGTGAGGTCGGAATTGATCTCCAGCCGCGCCACGCCGAAGTCCAGCAAAAAGACCTGCCCCGAGTGCGTGATCATGATGTTGGCCGGCTTCACATCCCGGTGGATGATGTCGTGATGATGGGCGTGCCTCAGAGCCTCGGCCACGCATTGGGCCACGACAAGCATCACGTCCACCGGTATGGTCCGGCGCAGGTCGAGCAGCTCGCGCAAGGTCACGCCGTCGATGAACTGCATCGAATAGGCTGGACGGCCATCGAGCATCCAGAAACGGTAGACATGCGGGAAATTGGGATGGGCCACGCCCGACAGGAGCGCGGCTTCGCGATGGAAGCGGCTTATGATCTCCTCGTTGGCGTTGGCGGGAACCCGCTTGACCACGACTTTGCGATCCAAGGAGGGATCGTAGCACAGGAAGAGTTCCCCCATGCCTCCCAGGCCTTGACCGATAGGCTCCAGGACGCGATAGGGACCAAGGCTTTGGGGAAGTTCAGAATTCTGCAAAATGTCGATCCCGTGCATCCAAGAGTTTATCCAACACCACGCGGCTGACCCTCACGGAACCGATGCCGGGAATTCCGGGCTTCTCCCCGTGGCTGTCGCTGCCGCCGGTCAGGACCAGGTTGTACCGTCGAGCGATCTCCTGATAACGTCGCGTCGCGGACTGGGCGATTTTCCAACAATAGATTTCGATCCCCGACAAGCCCGCCTCGACGAGCTTGGGAATGATGTCGTCGCGATTGGTATGGTGCGGATGGGCCATCACGGCCACCCCACCCGCGTTGCGGATCAAAGCCACCGCCTGGATCGGGTTGAGGCCCTCCGAATACACATAGGCCGGCATTCCCGGAGAGAGCCACTTCTCGAAGGCCTCCTGGAAGGAGGTCACGTACTCCTCTTCAAGCAGCGCACGGGCGACATGCGGACGCCCCACGGTCCCGCCTTGCACATAGGAAAGGACTCGCTCCAGGCGAATTTCCATCCCGAGGCGATTGAGCTTGCGCACCATGGCCTTGACCCTCAGGACGCGGCGACGCTTGACGCGCTCCAAGGTCTGGTTGAGCACGAGGTTCGTGGGATCGAAGAAGTACCCCAGGATATGGATGTCGGATTCCCCGTCGTAGCTGGAGATCTCGACTCCCGGCACCAAGTCGACCCCCAGTTCGCGGGCATGGACCTGACCCACCGTGTAGGCGTCGATGTTGTCGTGATCGGTGATGGCCAAGGCGGACAGCTTGCGGCGCGCGGCGACTTCGAGCATTTCACGCACCGACAGCGAACCGTCGGAGAGCGTGCTGTGGCAATGGAGGTCCACCAGCTCGTGATCACGGCTGCTGGAGACGTTCCTTGGTTGCCATGCGCAGAAGGCCATAAGGAAGGAAAGGTACCAACCCGAGGGCGGTGCGATGGCCAGGAAAACCGTCCATCTGATGGCGGGAACGGATGGCGGCAGGAAAAGAACGCGGACGCACTGCTCGATCCGTTCGGGAATGAGTATCTTTCCCGCCTCGCTTGAGGACCGTCTTGAGCCTAACTGCGTCGACCGACGGTCGATGTTCCGGAAACACCACAAATTAAAATTAAGGGACCAGATTTATGGCCACCATGACCTCTGAAAAAGTCAACGATATCGTCGCAAAGTTTGGCAAGGACGCCAAGGACACGGGCGATGTCAAGGTTCAGATTGCAATCCTCACCGAGCGCATCAAGGCCCTGACCGAACACCTCAAGACGCACAAGAAGGACGTTCACACACGTCGCGGCCTGCTGAACCTCGTCAGCCAGCGTCGTCGTCTTCTCAATTACTTCACCAAGCGTGATCTTCTCGGCTATCGCGAACTCATCGCCAAGCTCGAAATCCGCCGGTAAAAGGACTCGAACATGGGACTCCTCAACGACACGAAGCAGGAAGTCTCGATCGAAATCGCCCCCGGGAAAGTCATCACCATCCAGTCCCAGAAGCTTGCCAAGCAAGCCCATGGGTCGGTGGTCGTGCGCCAGGGCGATTCGGTCGTGCTCGTCACTGCCTGCGAAGGTGGCCAGGCCGCTTTCGACTTCTTCCCGCTCACGGTCGAATACCGCGAGCCCGCCTATGCAGCCGGAAAGATTCCCGGTGGCTTCTTCA
>JBDKGV010000160.1:0-8037 GCA_039798005.1 Fibrobacterota bacterium | reverse complement strand
GCCGTTGCTTGCCTTGCTCGTGTTCGTGCTTTTGGCGCCCAGTGACCGCACCCTTGCGGTGGCGGGGGCCTTGGTCGCCCTCACGCCTTCGGCGACGGCCTCTCCGGTGGTGACGGCTCTTCTTGGTGGAAACGCCGGCTGGGTGGCCTTTGCCGTACTTTTGACAAATTCCGTCCAACCCTTCCTGATCGCGTTCGTGCTGCCACGGGCATGCGGCGGGAGTCCGGTCCTTGATTGGAATGCGCCCCTCTCCACGCTTGTGACCTTGGCCGTGCCTGCGACTCTGGCATTGGCAGGACGGCGTTGGCTGCCTGACCGTGCGCGCGCGGCGATCTTGGCGCGTCGGGCGTGGAGCTTCTGGCTCTGGCTTGCGGTGCTGACGGTGGCGATGGCGGGGGCGTCCGATTTCCTGCGGCATTCGAGCATGGGCTGGCTGCGCGCCCTTGAGATCGCAGGGCTCTCCCTTGGACTGTGCGTCGCGATGTTCGCCTTGGGTCGTCGCTTGGGGGGGCGGGAATTCGCCTTGGAGGCCAGTCAGGCCCTGGGCCAGAAGAACACCATGTTCGCGCTCTGGTTCGCCATGGCCCATCTCTCCCCCGAGATCGCGCTGGCACCTGCCGCCTATGTTCTGTGGCACAATCTCTGGAACGCTTGGCAGCTGCAAAAGCGTTGAGGGCATCGCGACGGACGGGATGCGGTTTTTCATCTTCTGCACCGGAGGGAGCGCCCAGCGGCCTTCGGGGAGCTATCTTGCGCACCCATGAGTGATGAACTTCACGAGGAATGCGGTGTCATGGGTATCTGGGGGAGCGATCGCTCCTGCCAGAGCGTGGTGATGGGTCTTTTTGCCATGCAGCATCGCGGGCAAGAGAGCGCCGGTGTCGCGACCACGGATGGCAAGACCATTCGCTTGACGCGCCGCATGGGGCTCGTGACCGAACTCACGGCGGAACTGGAGCGAAGCGGGACCCTGCCGGGTCAGGCTTCGATCGGGCATGTGCGTTACAGCACATCGGGCAGCAGCTCGCTGACCAATGCCCAACCGTTCCTGATCACGCACAAGCGCGGCATGTTGTCGGTGGCCCACAATGGCAACCTGTTCAACGCCAAGCAACTGCGCCGCGAGATGGAGGACCTGGGCCACATCTTCCAGAGCACCTCGGACACCGAGGCCGTGCTCCACTTGATCGCCCGCAACCCTGAAGCCGACTTGACCGAGGCCGTACGCCAGTCGCTCATGCTGCTCAAGGGCTCCTTCTCCCTGCTTCTCCTGTCGCAGGACCGCATGTTCGTGGCTCGCGATCCGCTGGGCGTGCGTCCGCTGTGCCTGGGGCGCGTGGACGAGACCTGGATGGTCGCCTCCGAGTCCTGCGCCTTCGACCTGTTGGGCGGCACCTACGTGCGCGACATCGAGCCGGGCGAACTTCTGGTCATCGACGCCAACGGCACCAAGTCGCTGCGCTTTGCCGAGCCGCGCAAGCACGCGCACTGCATCTTCGAATTCGTGTACTTCTCGCGCCCCGACAGCATGATCTTCGGGCATTCCTGCGACAAGGTGCGCCGCCGCTTGGGCAAGCAGCTGGCCATGGAGCAGCCGGCCAACGCCGATGTCGTCATCGCCGTCCCCGACAGCTCGAACACCGCGGCGCTGGGCTATTCCCACCGCTCGGGCATCAAGTTCGAAATCGGTCTCTTGCGCAACCACTATGTGGGCCGCACCTTCATCGATCCGACCCAGAGCGGCCGCGAGATGAAGGTCAAGCTCAAGTTCAATCCCATCGTGGGCGTGCTCAAGGGCCGTCGCGTGGTGCTGGTGGACGATTCCATCGTGCGCGGCACGACCCTGCGCAGCCTTTGCAAGATGATCCGCGAAGCCGGTGCCACGGAAATCCATGTGCGCATCAGTTCGCCTCCGGTTCGCCAGCCCTGCTTCTACGGCATGGACTTCCCGACCGAGTCCGAGCTCTTGGCCTCGAACATGAGCATCGAAGACACCGTGAAGTACCTGAACATCGATTCGCTGGGGTATCTCTCCACCGAAGGCATGGTCTCCGCGGCTAGGGAGCTTGAAGGCAACTTCTGCACGGGCTGCTTCTCGGGTGTGTATCCGGACGGCGAGCTGGACAAGCCCGTTCGTCAGATGCAACTGGGCCTGTAACACGCTCTGGTGGGGGAAGTCTCCCCCTGCGCTCCAGCCTCGGCCTCGTCGGTTTCTCTCGAAGGGACGCAAGATCTTGCGTCCCTTCGTCGTTTTCAGCCGTTCGGCCAAGGCGTCCGCGCACCCCCTCGCCTGTGGGGCTGCGCCCCCCAAACCCCCTGCTACGGTTGCCTGCCTGATCTGCTCCGTCACACCTCATTTGGGGCGTGTATCGAGCATTTGTGCACGCTTATTGCAAGCTCAAAGGTGACAGTCATTGCCACAGCGCCAAAGCCGACCTATTTTACGCCGATCCGCCCGGCGTGTCCGGACGTTTTTTGCCTTTGTCTGAAAAGGTTGGCATGAACAAGCAGCATACCTCTCGTATTCTCTTAGTCGTTGGCGCTGTCCTGTTGGCGCTGTGGACCTTGGTCCCGACATTCCGAACATTGGGATTGAGTCTGGCCGAACGGGCCAAGTTCGACACCGAGCACCCTGAAGTGGCCGCCAAGGCCATCAAGCTGGGTCTTGACCTTCAGGGCGGAACCCACCTTGTCCTGGAAGTGGACAAGTCCGGGCTCAAGCCGGAAGAAGCCAAGGACGCGGCCGATCGCTCGCTGGAAGTGGTGCGCAACCGCATCGACCAGTTCGGCGTGTCGGAGCCCGACGTCCGCAAGAGCGGCGACAGCCGTCTTGTGGTCGAACTGGCCGGTGTGAACCCGGATCAGGCCAAGGAGCTCCTTTCCAGCACCGCTCAGCTTGAATTCAAGCTGGTGCGCGAGCAGATCGACATCAAGAGCGTCTTGGATCGCATCGAGGCCGTGATTTCCCGCGGTGCTCACGATACGGCCAAGAAGGACACCGTCGCCAAGGTCGATTCGACCAAGTCCGACAGTGCCGCTCTTGCCAGCGACTCCTCCAAGGCTCGTCGCGACAGCGCCGCCGAGGCGGCACGTTCGCTCTTCACGGCCGCCGCCCAGAAGCAGGCTGCCAAGGTTGATACCGCCAAGAAGGCAACGGCCAAGGACTACAAGGCTCGCGCCTTCTACTCCTACCTGGTGCCTTTCCAGAACAGCATCGCGGTCGAAGAGTCCAACAAGGACGTGGTCGATGCGATCCTCAAGCGTTCCGATGTCCAAGGTGCCTTGCGCGCCTCCGAGGCCGAGCTGCTCTGGGGGCGTCATGCCATGGAAGCCGGCCCGGGCAAGAAGCTGCGCACTCTGTACGTGGTCAAGCGCCGCGCCGAGATGAAGGGCGACATCATCGCCGACGCCGTTCCCGAAATGGCTCAGGGCGGCATGAACAACGGCTCCGCCGAGGTCCTGCTCAAGCTCAAGAATCGCGGACCCAAGGAATTCGCTCGCATCACCGGTGCCAACATCGGTCGCCAGCTCGCCGTCGTGCTGGACGGCACCGTATTCAGTGCTCCGGTCATTCAGGGCCGCATCACCGGCGGAACCGCCTCGATCACCGGCATGAAGGACATCGACGAAGCCCGTCAGTTGTCCATCGTGTTGCGTGCAGGTGCCCTTCCGGCTCCCATGCGCATCGTCGAGGAGCGCTCGGTGGGCGCCACCTTGGGCGCTGAGAACATCAGCCAAGGCATGATGGCTGCGCTTTTGGGCACGCTTGCGGTCTTTGTGTTCATGTTCAGCCAGTACCGCATGGCGGGTGGTGTGGCCAATGCCGCATTGATCTTGAACGCCCTGTTCCTGCTGGCCATCTTGGCGGGCTTCCGCTCGACGCTCACGCTTCCCGGCATCGCCGGTGCCGTGCTGACCATCGGTATGGCCGTGGACGCGAACGTTCTGATCTACGAGCGCATCCGTGAGGAGTTGCGCGCCGGCAAGGCCGTGAAAGCCGCGATCGATGCGGGCTACAAGCGAGCCTTCTCGGCCATTTTCGACTCCAACTTGACCACCGTGCTGACGGCCTTCGTGCTGTATCAGTTGGGCACCGGCCCCATCAAGGGCTTTGGCTTGACCCTGACCATCGGTATCATCGTCTCGATGTTCACCGCCCTGTTCTGCACGCGCATCGTCTTTGACATGTGGCTTTCCAAGCGCGACCGCAAGGTGCTCTCGATCGGCAAGTCGATCGACTTCTTCGAGCGTGCCAAGCTTGACATCCTGGGCAGCGCCCGCAAGATCGGCATGGCTTCGGTCGCGGTCGGTGCCGTGATTCTGATCTTCATGGGTGTCCATGTGATCCAAGGCAAGTCGGCGCTCAACTGGGGTATCGACTTCTCCGGTGGCGTGATGATGACGGTCGACTACAAGGGCAAGCTCACTTCGGATGAAATGGCCGCCTCCTTGGAGAAGGCCGGACTCGAAGGCGTGATGGTCAAGACCTTGGGACTCGGTGCCGATCAAACCTATTCGATCGGTTTCAAGAGCGATGAGCTCGAGGGCGCCAAGGCTCAGGAAGCCACCGTCAAGTCGCAGCGCACCGTGATGGAGACTCTGGGCAAGGATTATCCTGCCGTGAAGATCCTGGGTACGGAATCCGTGGGTCCGAAGATCGGTTCGGAACTGCGCAAGGACGCCATTCTTTCGGCACTCCTGTCCCTTGTCATCATCGTGTTCTATGTCTGGTTCCGCTTCGGCAAGAACGGCTTGGGCTTTGGCATCGCGGGCGTGCTCACCCTGATCCACGACACCATCATGACGCTGGGCCTGTTCATCGTCCTTGATATCGAAGTGGACATGACCGTCATCGCGGCCTTGCTCACGCTGATCGGTTACTCCTTGAACGACACCATCGTGATCTTCGACCGTATCCGTGAGGATGCGGGCAAGTATCGCAAGGAAGACTTCGAGAAGCTGGTCAACAACGCCATCAACGAGACGCTCTCACGCACCATCATGACCTCGATCGCAACCCTGCTTGTGACTGTGGTCCTGTGGGCCTTGGGCGGTCCCACCCTGCGCAACTTCTCGCTTGCGCTGACCTTCGGCATTCTCGTGGGCACCTACTCCTCGATCGCGATCTCCTCGCCCATCGTGGTGTGGTGGGTGCGTCGTCGCGGCGCCGCGGGCATGGAGGATCCCAAGGCTCAGCCACGCGCCGAGGCCCGGGTCCGCCAAGCCTGATCCGATCTTTGCAGTGAATGGAACGGGGTCGGACCACAAGTCCGGCCCTTTCTTTTTGCTCAGGGCAAGTGTTTGGGGAATTTTTCGGGGGTTTTCGTTTCCAGGGGGGATTTTTTGCATTTTTAGCCGCTAGGAGAGATTCTGTCCAGTCTGGGCATGAACTTCTTCAAGCTTTGGCTTTTGTGATGATTCCGAAATGGGAGCACGATGAAGAATTGGCAGGAAGTGGACTCCGGCTGGACTCGCGCCAGTCGCGACGGAGCAGGCAAACTGACCTCTCCTTCCCCGACATCGTTCCCTTCGGTGGGAACCCCCGCCGAAGCTGGCGCAGCAACGACCGTCTTTGCGACCACGTTGCGTGCCGGCAAGGATTATCTGAAGGGCAGCCTCCACTTGCGTGTGCCCTGCTCCAACGGGCCGGTCAAGGTGCTGGTCGGTGGACAGCACACGGAGACCTTGCCTCCTTGGACTCCTGCGGTGCTGGACCTTTCCGAGCATACCGGTGCGGCGACCTTGGACCTTGCCTTGGAGATCCAAGGGGTGGCAGGACAGTCCCAATTGGCTTGGGGTGCCGGTGAAGGTGAGGCTCTGGAAATGGGGCCAGCCCTTTGGACGCCTCCCAAGGTCCTCTCGGTGGTCGGTGTGGTGCTGCGCGATGTGGCGGTGCGTCCTGACTTCCATACCGAGCGGGTGCGCATCTCCCTGGACTTGGTCGGCAAGAAAGGGCAGAAAGCCCAACTTTCCTTCAAGTTGCAGAGCCCGGACAATCAAAAGAACGGCTTCACGCGCGAACTTGTGCTGGCAGCCGACAATGCATCCTCTGAGCTCGAGTTCGAGGTGCCGAACTGCGTGTCCTGGACCCCTGAGCAGCCGCAGGTCTATCAGCTGGAACTTTCGCTCGATGGCGTGCAGGTCTGGAAGGTGCCGTTCGCCTTTGCCGCTCCGGTGTGGGTCGAGAAGGGCATCACCCTCAATGACATGCCGCTCTTCTTGCGCGGTGTGCGTTGGGATGCCGCCGGACAGGCCGGATTCCTTTCCTGTGCCAATCCCAAATCGGAATTTGCGCGCATGAAGGATGCGGGGTTCAATGCGGTGTTCCCCGCCTCGGCACCGTTCCCGGAAAGCTTCCTGATCGGAGCCCTTCAGGCCGGTTTGCTTGTCATCCAGAACCTTGGCCTGGGCAGCATCGACCCCGCCAATCACGATGATGCCGTCGCGCACAGCGCTCGCCTGATCCTGCGTCAGGAGTTCCACGCCAATGTGCTGGGCTTTGCCGGTGCCGATGTGCCGGGGCGCTACCTGGAGAATTCCTCCAAGGAGTGGCTGCGCGACCTGCTTGCAGCCCGCAACGATCTGGCCCCCAAGGGGGTTCGCAAGGACATGCCGCGCACGGTGGTGGCGCATTGCTCCGGCACCCGTCTTGAAGTCGGGCGCACCCCGACCCAAGATCCGGTGGTGGCCGTCACTTCGGGCAGCAAGTCCGCAGGCGCCTTGGAGCTCCATCGCTTCCGTCTGCCCGCCCCCGTTTCGGTGGCCCGTCAGACCTTCCTTTCGCGCCACCTGCATGGCAAGGACCCCTCGGATCTTGTGGCGCAGGGACTTGGCGATTCGCTTTTCTGGAAGAAGCTCCAGAAGTCCAAGGTGGGCACGGGCAAGTTCTTGGCGGCGCGCATCAGTGTGCCATCGCTTCTGGATCCCGATTCCACCTTGAACGCCTTGGTCAAGCCGACCTCCGAGCAGGAGAAGGCCTACAAGGCCATGTCCCAGAAGTGTTCCGCGTCGCTTTCCGATGCAGGGCTTTCCGGGATCTGGAACACCTCGCAATTTGCGGCCGCGTGCCAGCAGATCGGTGGCCAAGCCACGCTGCGCCAGGCCGATGCGCTCATGGTCAATCCGCGTTGCGCGGGCTGGATCGTGCACCAGTGGGCCGATACCCCCAAGCATTCTTCGGGTCTCGTGGGCCTTGCCGGACAGACCAAGCCTGGCTTCGATTGGTTCAAACGCTACAATCGCCACACCCGTGTGGTCGCCGATGCCGCCGTGCGCACGCCCTACACGATGCAGTCGGCCGGGGTACGCATCCATTTTGCCAACGAAACGGGAACGGGCGACTACGCGCTGCTCCTGCGCGTGAAGGGCAACAACGGACGCATCTGGCATCAGGAATCGCTGCCGGCCTCCTCGGAGCGCGGCCTTTCCTCGCTGGGCAAGTTCGAGTTCCCGGTGGGCGACGAGAAGGGCAGCTTCAGCTTCGACATGCAGCTCTCGCGCAACAACCGCGAGCTGTTCCACACCGTCGAGGCCTTCTATGTGCCGCACGCGGTGCAATTGGATCAGGCGGCCAACACGTTCCGGTTGCTGGGCGATTTCCCGGCGATCCAGCGCTGGTCGAACGATCAGGCCAAGGCGGCCCTCATCGAACAGGTGGCGGCGTTTGATTCCAAGCGTCTCAAGGATCTTCTGGATGAGGCCTACGGAGGCTTGACGCTCGTGTTTGCGCCGCTTTCTCCGGAAGATGCCCGCTTCCTCAATCGCCACGGCGACTTGGATTTCCAGGTGAGCGTCCATTCCGGCGCTTCGGCCGGTGGCGAAGGCTACCACTATCTTGCGGACTCGGCGCTCTTTGCGCGCTTGCCTTCCAATGCGCTGGCCAGTGAAGTGTATGCCGACATCCTGCCGGCGTGGACCCTTTCGAGGATCCCCAAGGCCAAGATCGTCGCGGGCTTTGCGGGCTTGCAGTCCGAGACCGGCGGTTGGGACTTCATGGGCGACATCCAGCTTTTGCCGTACGGCAAGGGCCAGATCATC
>JBDKGV010000159.1:0-8046 GCA_039798005.1 Fibrobacterota bacterium | reverse complement strand
GAACATCTCCCACCATCTCGAGTCCCATGCCCGCTTGCATCCCGACCGGATCCTGCTGGAGTCCACGGGACGGAAACTGTCCTGTGCGCAATTGCAGACGGCGGTGGCCCATGCCGCAGGGGGCTTTGCAAGCCACGGGATCGGACCGGGCGACACGGTGGTCCTCCTGCTTCCCCTGTCGGTTCCGATGTACGTCTCGATGTTCGCCCTCCAGCGTCTGGGCGCCATCCCGGTCTTCCTGGATTCCTGGGCGCGAAGTCACGAGCTGGGGCATGTGCTCATGGCATGCCGGGCCAAGGGACTTGTCACCGTCGGTCAGGGGTGGAGCCTGCTGGGTGAGGCTGGCGATCGCATCCCGCTGCGGTTTTGTCTGGGGCCGACCGACAACGCGGGCCTTGTCGATTTGGGTACGGTCTTGGCCCATCCTTCCCAAGCGCCGATCGCGCAGGTGGACGAATCCCACACGGCTCTGGTGACCTTCACCACGGGATCGACCGGAAAGCCCAAGGGGGCCGATCGCAGCCACGGCTTCCTGGAAGCCCAGCACCGGGCCTTGGCCCGTCATCTCGATTTCGGAGACGGGGACGCCGACCTTCCCGTCTTTCCGATCTTCTCCTTGCACAGCCTGGCCTCCGGGGCACGGACCATCTTGCCATCCTTGGACATCTCCAAGTCCGACCCTTCGGATGGCCAGTGTCTGCTTGAACAGATCCGTGAATGCCAACCCACCAGCGCAACGCTTTCGGTGCCGTTGCTGCAGGCGCTCACGCGTGTTTGTGAAGAGACCGGCATTCAGCTGGAGCTTCGCCGCATCGTGACGGGAGGTGCGCCGGTCTCGCGGGACGACCTGCGCCGTTTGAGTGCGGTGGCTCCCCAAGCCACGGTGTGCGTGCTGTACGGTTCGACCGAAGTGGAGCCGATGGGGCACCTTACCCACCATGAGATCCTGGCGCTGCCATCGCGGGCCGAGAGCGATCCCGACTGGGTGGATGAAGGCGTTCCCGTGGGGATGCTGGACCCTTCGTTACGCGGGTTCTTGGCGCGTCTGGGCGAGGAGCCGCCCATGATCGATGGTCTGTTGCAGCGGGAGGACTGGGACGCCAGAGAGGGGCCCGGTGAACTGGTGGTCAGCGGGGAGCATGTGTGCCCCGGGTATTTTGCCGATCCCGAGGCGACGCGGCGCGCCAAGTTGCGCGAAGGCGACGGATCCTTGTGGCATCGCACGGGCGATGTGGTTCGGCGCGATACCAGCGGAATGCTCTGGCTGTTGGGGCGGGTCCACAACACGTTTCAGTACCAAGGCCGTTGGCACTTTCCGGTCCGGGCAGAATTCGCCTTGAAGAAGATTCCCGGCGTGCGTCATGTGGCATGGCTCAATGTTCCCGATTCCCAAGGCCAGCCTCATCCATGGGCGGTGCTGGTGCCGGAAAATCCGTTGTCCGATTCCTTGGAACTGGAAGATCAGGTCCGTCGCATCCTTGCTTGCAACGGCATTCCCGTGGAGCGCGTGGTGGTGCGTGCAGACATCCCCTTGGACGCCCGCCATCATGCCAAGGTCGAGGTGGAGGCCTTGCGCGCCCTGCTCAAAGAACCGTCCAGTGTCTGACTGGGTCATGCGCTGGTTGCGCTTCCTGCACGAGAGGCATCCGGCCACGCACATCCTTCTGGTCCTTGTCTTTGCGCTGGCTCAAGCCGGTGTGGCAAGGCATCTCGGGGGCCGGGTCGATGCCGGGGATCTGTTGCGGTTGGCGCTTTCCTGTCAGGCTTTCTTCCTGCTGTTGCGCTTGTGCGATGAGGAAAAGGACTTGGCCGAGGATCGCCTGCATCGGCCTGATCGTCCCTTGGCGCGAGGGCTTCTGAGTCTTCCGGAACTGCACGCTGGACAAATTCTGTCATGGATAACCTTTCCCGTCCTGCTGCTTTCGGTCCATTGGTCGTCCAATGCCTGGGTAGCGGTCACCCTGGTCTGGACCTTTCTCATGAGGCGCGAGTTCTTCCTCGCGACCTGGTTGCGCCCCCGCCTGACCCGCTACGCCCTGAGCCACACCCTTGTCATGGTTCCCTTTGCCATGAGTTGCCTCACCTTCCTGGGGGTTCCGAGCGCAGCGGCCTTACCTTGGGCCTTTGCCTTGTGGTTTGCCTTCAACTACTTCGAGTTCTCCCGCAAGACCTTCGACCGCACCGAGGAACTTCCCGGGGTGGACAGCTACACCTCGCGATTCGGCAAGGTCGGGGCGGTGGGGCTGAGCCTTCTCCAGATCCTGATGACGGCGGTTTGCTTGCAGCGTGCAGACTTTGATCTGTTCCGCTCCCTTCCCGTGCTCGGGGGAGCCGTGGCGTGGAGCCTCCTTGCCGGACTTTGGGTTCTCAAGACGGATTGGCCCAGGGCGCAGCTGTTGCGCTCGACCTCCGGGCTCCTTTTGTCGCTCTTCCTGTTGACCGGCCTTTTGCAAGGATTGTGAGGCGATATGCTCCTTCTGGACGCGAACACCGATCCCCGTCTTCTGGCCCTTCAGGCCGGAGGCAAGGCATCTCACTTGGCTCGCCTGGAAAGGCTTGGACTCCCGGTGCCTGCTTGGCATTGCCTGCCTGCCGAGGCCATGGAGGAGAGTCTGAGGCACGCCGGCAGGTTCGAGGAGTTTCGTGATCAGGTGGATCGCTTCGCGCTGGAAACGCCGCAGCAGGTCTCGGCGGACCTGTGCGCCATTCTGGCGGACACGCCACTCTCCCCGCAGTGTGAGGCACTTATCGAGGATGCCTTGCCTGCCTTGGGACCCGGGCCTTGGGCGGTGCGCAGCTCGGGATTGAACGAGGATTCTCCGCGGCACTCCTTTGCCGGGGTGCACGACAGCTTCCTGAACGTGACGAGGGGCCGGTTGCACGAGTGCGTGCGTCGCTGTTGGATGTCGGCCTTCAGCGAACGGGCCTTGGCCTATCGCAAGGAACGCAGGCTCTCCTTCACGACCACGGGGCCTGCTGTGGTGCTTCAGGCCATGGTCGACGCCGCCTGTGCGGGCGTGCTCTTCACTTGCGATCCGGTATCGGGAAGTTCTGATACATGGACCTTGCAGGCGGTGAAGGGCCTTGGGGAAGCCTACGTCTCGGGGCAGGACGAAGGGCAGGGGTGGACACTCGCGCCGGATGGACGGATTCTGTCAAACCCGGAAAGTCCGCTGATGGGGGAGCTTCAGGTGAAGATGCTCCACGGACTCTCGCTCGGGGCCAGTGCGGTGAGCCGGGATCCGGTGGACATCGAATGGGCAATGGATCGAAAGGGGGACTTCTTCCTGCTGCAGGTGCGCCCGGTCACCAGTGGAGTTCGGCGCACCCGGGGAATCCTCAACGTCTGGGACAATTCCAACATCGTGGAATCCTATGGTGGCCTGACCTCGCCGCTGTCCTTCTCCTTTGCGCGTGGCCTGTATCACCGTGTGTACGTGCGCTTCTGCCGCGAGATGGGCGTCGGGGCCCGGGAGCTTTCCGAGCTTGAGCCCGGACTGCGGAACATGCTGGGGCTGTTGCGCGGACGGGTCCATTACAACCTGCTCAACTGGTACCGCCTCACCGGGATCCTGCCGGGTTACCGGTTCAATCGGGCCTTCATGGAAAGCATGATGGGCGTTCCTGCGCAGCTCGAATCCGACATTGCCGAGAGGATCCGGCCCCCGGAATTCTCCCTCGGGTGGCGTGCGAGCCTTCGGAAGATCCGCACCGGCTTGCGCTTTTGGGTCCGCGACCTCACCATCGACCGGGATGTGAAGCGATTTCTGGACGGTTTTCATCGCGATTACGACAAGGCTCTTGACCTTCCTTTCGCGAGCATGGACGCGTCCGATGCGTTGGCCCACTACGACCGGATCGAAGCGCAGATGCTCGACCGCTGGGATGTCCCCATCGTCAACGATTTCCTGTGCATGGTCCACCACGGATTCTTCCGGAACCTTTGCAAGCGGTGGCTGGGGGAAGAGGCTGAGTCCTTGGGAAACGACCTCTTGGCTTCCGACGGCCATCTTGAATCGGCGGCTCCGATGGTGAGTTTGCAGGCGATCGCGTGCCTGTTCCATGAAGATGCCGAGGCGGTCCGTCTGGTGCTGGAGACTCCCGATCTCCTGTGCCGGGAGATCCTCGGGCGTCACGGGAAGACCGTGCTCCTGTCCCATGTGGACGGATGGATCCGCGCCTATGGATTTCGTTGCATGGACGAGATGAAGCTGGAGGCGAGGGACCTGCATCTGGAGCCTGAGAGGTTCTTCCAGCTCCTGCGCAACCTGCTGAAGCATCCGGCGGCGCCTCCTGGAGACGGGGATTCCCTGCGAACCAAGGCCCAAGGACAAGCAAGACGGATTCTGACCTGGTGGCAGCGCCCCGTCTTTGCCTGGAGCCTTTCCAAGGCCCGGCAGTCGGTGCGCAACCGTGAGAACACCCGCTTCTGCCGCACGCGCATCTATGGAATCGCACGACTGCTGCTGCGTGCCGTCGCCCGCGATTTCGTGGCGCTGGGATGGATCGAATGCGAAGACGATCTCTTCTGGCTGGAACTTTCCGAGATCCGCAGCGCCTTGGAAGGAACCCTTACCAGCCATGACCTTCAAGGGCTGGTGGAACTGCGCAAGCAAAGCTATGCACAATGGGACGATGACGCGCCGCCGTCGCGCTTCCTCACCCGTGGCCCGGTCCTGGGGGCGACCTTGGAAGACCTGATGCCCTCTCCCGCTGCGGACCGTTCCGGACCGGAGGGGAATCTTGTGCTGGTGGGGAAAGGGTGCGGCCCCGGGATCGTGGAGGGCATCGCCCGCGTGGTGACGGGACCATCGGATGATCTGTCTCTCAATGGCGAGATCCTGATCGCCTCGCGCACCGATCCGGGCTGGATCCCCCTGTATCCGGCCATCTCAGGGCTTGCGGTGGAGCGGGGTGGGCTGCTTTCGCATTCGGCGGTGGTGGCCCGCGAGATGGGTCTTCCCACCGTGGTGGGGGTCGGCGGGCTGCTGCAGACGGTACGCACCGGCATGCGGGTGCGCTTGGACGGAACCCGAGGGACGCTGGAGATCTTGGCCGATGGGCCTGTGCAAGGTTCAGAAGGTTGTGGTCAGACGGGCCACCGCTGAATCCATTTCGTTAGCGTGAGGGAAGTATTATGGGGAGGTACTCAATATCGGAGGGTTCCATGGTTCGTCCGCTCATCGCAATCCTTGCCCTGGTGTCGATCTGCTCGGCACAGGTCCCGGATTCCAACATGTTCATCAGCCAGACGGCCGGGATCCGGGTCAGCAAGCCAAGTCACTGGCAGTTTGCAGGCCTTGGGGTGGTGAACGACAACCGGGACCGGATCAAGTTCGGCGACTCGGCCATGCAGAAGGCCATCAAGAACGCCAACACCCCGTTGGTGGCGATGTTGAAGTACCCGGAGCCCCATCCGGAGATGAACCCGAGTTTCCAAATCGGAGTGAAGCCGCTTGGAGCCCTGAAGGAGCAGACCGAGGCGCAGCTTTGGAAACTGATCCTTCCCGCCTTGGCAAGGACATTCAAGGACTTCAAGGTCGTCAAGGAGCCCAAGGAGATCGTGCTTGGCGGGAAGAAGATGTCGGCCATCGAGATCTCGTACGTGCTCGAGATGCAAACCGGGGAAACCTATCCTTGTCAATCGCGCATGATCCTGTGGATCAAGGGCGAGTATCTCTTCCAGATCGGAATCGGAACGGCCAATCCTCCCAAACCCGGAGATCTTGAGGACATTGAGGCGATTCTTGCATCGATCAAGTTGAAGGACTGACCAAGCGACACGATTCGGCCGGCGAGCGGAATCCGCCAACCCGCTCCCTTCACGGCTTGGCGTCTGCTGGATCTGCACACTCACTTGTGAGCGTGATCCATTCCCCGAAGCCTGCGTTCAGGGAGCAATGGCGGTTCTCCGTGGTGAACCGGTAGCGGGAATTGCTGTGGCTTGGGATCCAAAGCGGCCCCTCTGCGGGTTCGATGAATCGAAATGCGGCCCGGAAGGCGGAATCCTTGCGGTCCCAAGGCATGTACCGAAATCGGGGAGGTCCTTTCAGGCGCCATGTCGTGGTGAAAAACCTCCCGCCCCCATTCGACTCCATGACCCAAGTGCTGTCCCGAGCCCACAGGACTCGCCCGCTGTCTGCGATTTGTCCGGTGGGGCTCCCGACACAGGCTGCGCGACTTTGAGCGATCCGAAGTCTTGCCTGACGATTCGGCGGTTCCTGGGCATTGAGGAATGCGGCTTCGAGATCAAGGAGACATTTGAAGTCCCGGTCCAGATGGATCGTCGCCGGCAGGAAGGCTGCCTGGTGCAGGGAATCGAAGTATTCGCGCTCTTCCTGAGCTTCCCGAATTTCAGGGGTGTCCGCAGGTGCATCCCCGGTGCGGACGAAGTCACACCAAGGCGATCGTCTTGACCGTTTGGCGGACTTCTGAAAAATGGTCAGGCGCAAGGTGTCTTGGCGACGCTTCCAGCTCAAGGTGCACAAGGGGGTCCTCAGGATGTTCTTCACGACCATGCGTTCGCCATGGTGGCGGGCACCCAGGAGCGCGAAGGAGCGTCCATCGTAAGTGGTCGTATCCGCCAATTGTTCCGGGGACATGGCGAACAGCCAAGTGAGGCGGAATCCCTTGAGGTTCCCGTTCGGGAACAGGGTGAACGGCGTTGCGGGATCGTTGCCGATCGGTGTCCAGCTTCCCGACAGGAATCGTCGATGGATCTCCTGCTCGAGAGGTCCACCCGGCACCATGCGCACGGATGCCTTGCGAAAGCCCACATCGAGAAATGGCTTGGACCCCGACATGCCAGGTCGAATCCACCCCACGCTGTCCGGTCCCACATGCCGTTCCGTCATGCCCTTGCTGCGGGAATTCGGCGCCAACTCCCAGGCCTCATGGAAGATGATTCCTTTGCCCGTCGCAGCGTCCCAACGTACCAGATAGGGTTCTGGGTTGGGTATGCTCCCCGTGTCGATTTCCGCGCACTGCGTGCCCGGCCCCACGGTCACTTCGTACGGACAGCGCGTGTAAGGACCCATGCGCAGGGAATGGATCGCGTGGGAAAATCGCTCCAAGCTGCGAGGGGATTGTGCGGTGTCCAGCGCCTCCAGAAAGTCGGACCGGACCCATTTCCCAAAGCACGCCTCACGGAACTCCCAGTCCGCCTTGGATTCCTGATGGTTTGGTTGGGATTTTGAGGGGGCCGCGGACAGGGGGATGGCAAGCCATGCCAATGCCAAACACCCAAGTCCGCGAAGCACTATGATTGCTTTTCAGCCATGCGCCTGCGGGCTTCCCGGATGTTGGCGACGGCCTCTTGGAGTCGTGCCGGATTGTTCTCCATCTCGATCGTGATGAAGTACTCGGCGATGCGCTCTTCCGAATTGAGGTAGGCGAGGAGTTCGAAGCCGGTTTGAGGCTTGACAGGATATTTGTGGGCCATGGATGAGAATTTAGGTCATCTCATCGGGTCTGGTTCCACGAAGCTTGGCTTCAGACCCGAAACGCCAGCCCAACGACACCTCGCGGCAGTGCGCAACGGGAGAGTGGGATATCGCCGCCATGGCGATAGGCGATTCAACCCAATGGGGTCAGGTCAGTCGCGCGTCCCGACCGAGCGGAAGATCTGGACGCTGACCCAGATCACGGCACCCAGCATCAGCAGACCGGTCCCCCGGATGGCGATCTTGGCGAATTCGTTCCCCACAAGCGTTCCCAGCATGCTGGCCAAGAAGAGGGGAAAGGCGACTTGGTAGGCGTAGAAGGATGCCTTGGATGTGCTGCGAATCAGGCCGGGTACGGTGGCGTGCAGGAGACCGATCAACGCCATAGAGACCCATCCCAGCAGGTTCAGGTGGGCATGCACCGTGGCAAGCTCGAACTTCTGGGCGATGCCGACTCCAAGACCGAAGGTGCAAGCCAAGGCGAAGTATACGGCGGCAAGACGGATCCATGCGCGGGAAAGGGATGACATCGGGAGCTCCTTGTGAAGATGAAGAGGATGAGAATTAATCTAAATCCCGATCAATCCAAACGCAATACCCGGAT
>JBDKGV010000158.1:0-8073 GCA_039798005.1 Fibrobacterota bacterium | reverse complement strand
CAAGGACGATTTCGGTCAAACCATCCGGCAAGGCCAGTTCGCGCACCGGCGAAAGCACGAAGGCGCGACCGGCTTGGACCACGACCAGCAAGCCATGGCGGATCGAGGCCCCTCTCCAGACGACCGCATCGTGGGAGTAGTGCCACAGGTTCGGATCGGGGAGCTTTTCGCCGGTGAACAGGCGCACCCGCTTGCCTTGGTGCTCCGGGAAGGCATGGTCCTCGAGTTCGATGGCCAGGTCGCAGCCTTCCACGCCGGAAACGACTTCGACGTCAAGACCACGGCGCTCGGCAAGCAGGCAGTTGAGCAGTTGGGCCAGCCAGCCGCTGCGGGCGCCGACGGGGATTCCGATGCGGGAGATCCCGCAACTGACGACGATGCTCACATGACCTCCTGAACGCGGTTCTGAAGCGCCTTGACGACCTTTTCAAGCTTCATGCCGTGAGATCCCTTCACCAGCACGCAATCCTTGTCCTCGACGGTCTCGAGGAGGGCGGGGACCAGCCCGGCCAGCGAATCGAAATGCCGGATGCGCGCGCTGGACATGCCGGCCTTGAGAGCACCCGCCGCGAATTCCGATCCCAAGGGACCGACACACAAAAGTTGATCCAAGTCCATTTCGGCAAGGAACGCGCCACAGGCGCGGTGCAGATCGACGGCACTGTCGCCCAACTCAAGCATGTCGCCCAGCACGGCGATGCGATGGCCATCGCAACGCATTTGCGCAAGGATCTCCAAGGCGGCGCGCAGGCTTGCCGGATTGGCGTTGTAGCAGTCGTCCAGCACCTTGAGTCCGCTGGTCTCGATCACGTTCATGCGTCCCGGCACGGCTTGGAACTCCGACAGGGCGCGGCTGATCTCGCCCTTGGGGACGCGGTGGAGCATTCCCACCGAGATGGCGGCCAAGGCGTTGTACACGTTGTGCACGCCGGGGACGCCAAGGCGGAACCGGGTGCGTCCGATCTTGAAGGTGGCGCAGCCGTTTTCGTCGAAGGCAAGCTCCGAAGGGCGCACGGCGCCGCGGCGGATGCCGTAGCCCAGCACGCGGTAGCGACGGGTGGTCCGCACATTGGTGAGATTGGGGTCGTCGGCATTGACGAAAAGCGTCGAGCCGGCTTCCATGCCCGCGGTGATCTGCAGCTCCTCCTTGCGCACGCCGGCAAGGTCACCGAAGCGCTCGAGGTGCTCGGGGCCGATGTTGGTCAGCACCGCACAGGAAGGGGCGATGGCGCGGGAGAGCGGAGCGATCTCGCCGGGGTTGCTCGTGCCCGCCTCGATCACGGCGTAGTCGTGGACGGAGTTGATGCGAAACAGCGTCATGGGGACGCCGACATGGTTGTTGTGGTTGGCTTGGGTCGCCACCACGCGGCCGCGGCGCGAAAGCACGGCGGCGATCATCTCCTTGGTCGTGGTCTTGCCGTTGGCTCCGGCCACGGCGACGCGGGGAATGCGGAACCGGCGCGCATAGCGACCGGCCAACGCCAGGATCGCCTGATGCGTGTCTCCCACCGGGAGGTAGATGCGGCCGGGCTTGGCCTCTTGTTCATACCAGGATTTGTCGACCACGGCTGCAATCACCCCCTTCTCGAAGGCACCTTCCACGAAGGCATGCCCATCGAAGTTTTCTCCCTTCAACACCCAGAACACCGAACCCTTGGTGAGGGTCCGCGAGTCCGTCTCGATCCGCACTTTCCGGTCGGAGCGCAACTTGCCGCCCACGGCCTGGGTTTCCAGCAGGTCCTGCAGCTCACCCATGCGAAGTTCCAGTTCCATCAAACGACCTCCAAGGCGCAGCGCAAGACCTGCGCATCGTCAAAGGCGTGACTGACGCCCGCGATGGTCTGCGTCTTCTCGTGACCCTTGCCGGCGATCACCACCAGATCCCCCGGCCGCAGGCCACGGGAGGCATGGCGGATGGCCTCCAGGCGATCGACCATACGCTCGCAGTTCCCCATCGAAATGCCGGAGATGATCTCGTCGACGATGGCGCCGGGATCCTCCGAGCGGGGATTGTCGCTGGTGACGATGGCAAGGTCGGAAAGACGGGCCGCGATCTCGCCCATCAGGGGGCGCTTGCCCCGGTCGCGGTCGCCGCCGCAGCCGAACACGCAGATCAACCGCCCCGGTACCAGCGGTCGCAGGCCTTCCAGCAGGCGCTCCAAGGCGTCGGGAGTGTGGGCATAATCGACAATTCCCGTCAAATCCCCGACATGGACGAGTTCGCAGCGGCCCGGCACGCTCAGGCGGGCGCAGGCGCGCACGATGGCCTCGGGCGACACTCCCATGCCCAAGGCGGCGATGGCGGCTCCGGCCAGGTTCTGGGCGAAGACGCGTCCGAGCAGGGGGCTCTTGAGCTCTAGGGAATGCCCGCGCCCCTCGAGGCGGAACGAAAGTCCGGTCAGCGAGAGGGAAAGGTCCTGGATCCGGTAGTCGGCATCCGGGGCGTCGAAGGAGAAGCCCAGGACGCGGTGTTTCATCTGGCGCTTGAGGATGCGGCCATGGGCGTCGTCGAGGTTGACCACCGGGCAGGCATCGGCCTTGAGATGCCGGGTGAACAGGCGGCTCTTGGCGGCGAAGTAGTTCTCGTAGCTGCCGTGGTAGTCCAAGTGGTCGCGAGTGAGGTTGGTGAAGACCACGGCGTCGAACAGGAGCCCGGCCACCCGCTCCTGATGCAGGGCGTGGGACGAGACTTCCATGGCGAGCGACCGTGCCCCGGCCTGTGACGCCTTGGCAAGGTTCTCCCAAAGGATCACGCTGTCGGGAGTCGTCATGACGGCGTCGGACTGGAATCCGGGCCAGCGGTTGGAGACGGTGGACAGGAGCGCCGGTTTGAAGCCCGCCTCCTCCAGCATCGCCTCGACCAGGAACGCGGTCGTGGTCTTGCCGTTGGTGCCGGTGACTCCGAAGACCTTCATGCCTTGGTCCGGTGCGCCGTGGAAGACGCGCAGCAGCGGTCCGAGCGAGCTTGCGACCGAGTCGACGAGGATCCGCCCCGGCATGGCGCTGCAACGCGGGCAGTCGGTGAGGATGGCGGCGGCGCCTTGATCCAAGGCGGTTTGGGCGAAGGAGTTCCCGTCGGCCTTGGTGCCGCGCACGGCGACGAAGAGGCAACCCGGAACCGTGCGTCGCGAGTCCGTGACGATCGCGGTGATGTCAAGCTCCGGCAAGGGGCTTGAGACGAGGATGCCGGCTTGTGAGAAGAGCGTGGACAGGATCATGCCGGTCCCTCCGCAAAGTCCGCCACGACCGGGGGTGGAGTTACCGTGTCGCGTGCCACCGGCAGAAGTGCCTGGCGAAGGTTTTCGGGCCGGGAAAGACTCTCCCGTCCATACGGCAAGTTCGGGTTTTGCAGGATCGAGCGGACGATGCGTGCGAAGATCGGAGCGGCCGCCGCGCCTCCGGTATGCCCGTTCACGGGCTGGTCCAGAAGGGTGAGGCACACCAAGGGGTGGCGCGTGCTGGGCACGACCCCGATGAAGGACGCCACGAAGCGGTCGGAAAAGTAGCGGCCATTGGCCACGTCGACTTTTTGCGAGGTGCCGGTCTTGCCGCCGATGTCCACATCGGGAACCCGGGCCAGCATCCCGGTGCCGTGGTCGACCACCCCGCGCAGGGCTTCCATGAGCAGGAGCGCGGTTTCCGCCGAGACCACCTGGCGCACGGGGCGCGGCAGGATGGTGCGCACGGTGTCGCCGTGGGCGTCCATCAAGGCCGAGACCAGGCGCGGCCGCATCAGGATGCCGCCATTGGCGACGACACCGTAGGCCATGGCCATCTGCAGGGCGGTCGCGGTGATCTCCTGTCCCATGGCGACGGTCTGGAGGGAGCGGTCGGACCATTGCGAGGGGGTGCGCAGGATGCCCGGCTCCTCGCCCGGAAGGTCCGCGCCCGTGGGCGTCCCGAAGCCGAAGGAGCGGGCCATCAGGTACATGTCCTTCTGCCCGACCTTCATGGCGGTCTTGGCGAAGCACACGTTGCTGGAGATCGCAAGGCCCTCCCTCAAGGTCACCGAACCGTCGTGCCGATGGCTGTCGCGGATCACCTGCGGACCGACCCGGATGTAGCCGTCCGAGATGTCGAAGATGTCGTCGAGCTTGGCCTTCTTGGTCTCGAGCGCTGCGGCCAAGGTGATGAGCTTGAAGGTGGATCCCGGCTCGTAAGGCGCCTGCACGGCGGGAATGCCCGAGCGCAGGGTTCCTTCGCGATTGAAGGAGGCCAAGGCCAAGATGTCGCCGGTGCGCACGTCGATGACCAGTGCGGTTCCGCCTTGGGCGTTGGTCTTGTTCACGCCTTCGGCAAGCGCCTCCTCGGCCTGGGTCTGCAGGAGAGGGTCGATGGTGGTCAGGATGTCCAAGCCCCGCAGCGACAGGCGTTCCTGGTTGTCGAAGCCCGGATCGGATTTTCCGTTGGCGGCGCGCCGGCCCATGCGCCAGCCGGGCAGGCCGCGCATCTCGTTGTCGAAGAGGTATTCCAGTCCGGCAAGTCCCTGTCCGTCCTTGCCCAGGTTCCCTAGGATGTCGCGTGCCAATCCGCCGAACGGATTCTGGCGCTTGGCTTGACCGAAATGCCCGGAGAGGATCTCGCCGGTGCGAGCCCGGATGGAGCCGCGTTCTCCGGGAAGAAGTTCGCGCACGGTGCTCTGGCTGGCCACGCGCTGGCGCAGCTCCGGCGAACGCACCACTTGGATCCAGAACAGACGCAGGCAGAGCAGGGCCAGGATTCCCAGCACGAGGTTGCGGACCAGGCGGAAGCGGCTTTCCATTTACGGGGCCTCCGGCTTCGATGCAAGCGGGTCGGGCAGGCGCCACTGGTCCTTCGGTGGGGCGAATCCGTAGGCGCGAGCCCGGACTTCCACGCGAGCAGGGGACGTCTCAGCCGTGATCCGGGCCTGCAGGAGCTCGACGCTGTCGCGCAGGTCGCGCTCTTGGATCTGGAGACTGTCCAGGCTTCGGGCTTGCTGCAAGAATCGGTGTTGGCGCCAGACCTGTCCTACCAGGATGGTCCCGAGGATGGCCACGACCACCACGGCAAGCAGGACGCCACCCAAGGCGGCGCCGCGGGTCTTCTTGATGACGCGCAAACGGGCCGATCGGGAACGGGGATTGGAGGCGAGCTCCTCCTCGTCGGGCACGATCTTCTTCTCGATCCACACGCCGTTTTGCAAGGGGCGGTTTCCGTACGGGTCGCGCTGGTCCTCGTGACTTTCGCCAAGGAGGGAACGCATGACCTCGACCACCAGGCGATCTTCCACCGAGTGGTAGGTGATGACGGCCAGACGGCCTTCGATGGCAAGCTTTTCCCACGCCCCGGAAAGGCCCCGACGGATCTCGGGGAGTTCCTCGTTGACCAGCATGCGCAGGGCCATGGAAAGCTTGGCCAGCTCGCGCGTGCGTTCGCGCATGCCGCGAGGGAAGGCGGCCAGCAGCGCCGTGTCGAGATCCTCCGTCAGCAGGTGTCCGCGCTCGAGGAACAGGGCCCGCAAGCGGCGTCCCACGATGTGGGATTTCGGGACCTCACCGAGCTTCGAGAGTTCGCGGGCCAAGGCATCGTCGTTCATCTCCTGGAAGATGTCGGCGACGGTGCGGGTCCCGGCGGGGTCCATGCGCATGTCCAGCGGGACATTGGCCCGGATGCTGAATCCGCGGGAGGCCTCGTCGAACTGGTGGCTGGAGACGCCAAGGTCGAAGAGAAACCCGCTGGCCCCTTCGAGATCGGTTTCGCGGGCCACGTCACCGAAACGGCGGTGGCGCGCCTCGAAACGTGCGTCCTCGCCCAGGCGATGGGTCGCCTCGGCGATGGCTTGGGTGTCGCGGTCGAGCCCGACCACCTTTCCTGACGGGCCCAAGCGAGTCAACAGCAGGCTGGAATGTCCGCCGCCGCCGAGGGTGCAATCGACATAGAGACCATCGGGGCGATGGATGAGGTGATCCAGCGAGGCGCCGGCCAATACGGGGACATGGTAGGTCATGCATCCCCTTCGGCGTACACTTCAAGCGATGCGAAGAAATCCTGGGCAAGCGCATCGGAGGCATCGGGCAGACTGGTGCGCAGTTCTGCGCTTTCGGGAGCCATGAGCTTGATGCGGTCGCCGACGCCGAAGAAGGTCACGCGATTGCCGAGCTTGGCGTACTTGAGCAGGTCCGAGGGAATGGTGATGCGGTTCTGCTCGTCCAGGACGCAGGTCGATGTGTTGGCGGTGAGGATGTCGATGAGGCGCTGGCGCTCCGGAGTGCGTTCACCCTTGCGCAGATTGCGCAGCACGGCATCGAAGGAGGGCGCGTCATAGACATGGAGCTCTCCGGCGGGGCCAGGAGCCAGCACGACCCGGCCCGGCGCGGACTCGGGCAACTGTCCGCGCAGCTCGCGCGGCAAGTTGGTCCGACCCTTGGCGTCGATGGCGACGGTGCTTTTTCCAAAATACGACAAACGGAGTCTCCCACATCCACCCGCAGCTACCCACAGGCACCCACAAATCTACACCTTGCAACCCCAAATCCAACTGACTCCCCCTCGAAGTTGTTTCAGAAAAGGATTAATTACTCTTTATTTAGAGATGGAAAAATCGGCATTTTCAGCTCGCAATCGCAGTTTTCATTGATGCTGTGATTGCATAAGTCCTTTGTTTTCAATGACTTATGATGATTTCATTGCGATGGGCGTCTGAAGGGAAAAAGAGGTATCTTTCCCTACATGTTCACCAAAGAAGAGAAAGCCCTCGTCAGCGAGGCCCTCAAGCTTTATGCCCAAATGGTCGGTTCCCAATACGGACCTGCGGAAATGCAGGCCATGGTCCCGGTGATGAAGGACTTGTTGGGAAAGATGGATCGAGCCGGTGAGGCCAGCGCTGCGGCGCCAGGCAAGGCTCCGCTTGGCATTTCCGACGAATGGTATCAGGCGGTCTGCCTCGCCTGCCCGAAGCTGGGTCCTTCCGGATGCCAAGATCCGGTCACCGCCAAGTGGCCCGGGAAGTGCGATCCCATCCTGACTTGGGAACGGCGCAAACTGGTGTGAAACAAAAAAGACCTGCCAGCATTGAGCGGACAGGTCTTTTTCGTTCATCCTTTCGATTCAGCGCACCCGCGCTCCGAAGCCGGTTCCCCGGCGCAATCGACCAAGCAAGTCCCAATTGCTCGGGCGGGATGCCGCCTTTTCCACTTTTCGGCGCGTGGCGATTCCGGTGACCGCATGGTTCCAACTGTTCATGCCGCCACTGAGCCGATAGACCTTGGCGGAAAAGCCGGAATCCTTCAGGGTTTCCAGCCAAGTCGATGCGGCGGCGGCACGAGATCCGGATTGGCAGACGACCACGATCGCGCTGGCTTGGGAAAGCTCGCGCCAACGGGCCTTGAGGTCGCCGGAATTCCAAGCATAGTGCATGGCTTGGGCGATATGTCCCGATTGCCACTCGGAAAGTTCGCGAACATCAACCACCACCGGGGCATTGGGCCAAGCCATCCAGCTCCAGAGCGAGTCGGAGGTGACGTCTTCGTAGGCCTGAGCGGCGGAGCCCAGTGCGAGCAGGAGCATCATCCATAGGCGAATCATGTCTGGGAAGATAGAGCCATCCGGTGGGGGCCACGGCCCGTTTGCGACTTCCCAATGCGGTTCTGACAAAAATGTGACGGAAGTCACATCGCGCTAAAAATCCTGCTCGCGGAAGTCCACATTGCCGCGGACCACCAAACGGAAGCGTCCGCGCCCGGCTTTCTCGATGCGCAGGGCAGGGCAGCGATTGTCCAGCCTGTCGATCAGGAGCTTGAGGCGGCTTTCCAGGTTCGGCGCGTTGGGGTCCAAGCCCAAGTCGGGATCACGCCGGAATTCCTTGTGCTCGAACTCCTCGCGACCGGTCACCGCGTAGGCCATCAGGACCTTCTGCAGGATCTTGGCCGGGGTGTTGCGCAGGATATGGTTGCCGTTGAAGGTGATGCTCTCGTCCTGATGGTGATAGACGAACCGCAGGGTCGACCCGAAATCCTCCACCAACTGCTCGAAGAGCTCGTTGGCGCGCTTCCAGGCGCTCCCGCCGTCGGAAAGGGCCTCGTCGATCAGGCATCCCATGATGTTGGGGAAGGA
>JBDKGV010000157.1:0-8100 GCA_039798005.1 Fibrobacterota bacterium | reverse complement strand
GTGAACAGGATTTTCATGAACTCGTTGGTGTAGGCGACTCCTCCTCCAACCTCGTTCCTGAACTCTGTTGAATATGCAGCAGAGTGTCCCAAAACAACAATGGACAGCTTTTTGCCGAGAGGAAAACCGACCGCAAGATCAAAGGTCGCAGACGATCCTCCACGCCACTTATTTGATTCAAAGCCCAATTCCGTCTCAAGTTGCAGTCCCACCGGCCATGTCGTCAGACGTTCTTCCTCTTTTCTCAACCAACGCGTCCCCCAAGGCGTGATCCATGTCGCTCCTTCCCGATTGAATGCGGAGTCCGCCACTTCTTGCCGAATGAAGGGTGCCTTGTACACTAGACTTCCGACCCGAACCTCCCCGTGGTCGGGGAGATCGATCGTCCTTGTGTCGCGCCGCTTCAACGCCACTTGCAAAGTGATCGATTTTCCCTTGACCACTTGAAGCGCAGTATCGAAGTCTCGATACCCAACCAAGCGCACCGAGATCGCGTTCCCCTGCGAAGTCACCGTCCCCTGCCAAGGAGTGTTCCCTATCTTGCCTCCGGCAAGCCAAACTTCGGCTGCGATATCCTCTTGGGTACCTGCGTCCTTGGCTTCGACAACCACCGTTGAGCCAACTTCAGTCAGTATTCTTGTGAACTTCTGGTTCGATTCCCGCACCACCACCGTGTCGTGATATGACATCCATCCATCCAGTTCCCAAAGCAGTGCATGATTGCCGATAGGAACTGCCTTCTGGCAGGGTGTCGTGCACAACTCCACTCCATTGTCGACAACGCGTGCGCCTGAGGGAACGCTTTCAAAGCGAGCGACCACCCGAGGGCCGGTTGAAGGTGCGGGTTTCCAAGCTGATGTCGCTGGCGCAATTGCCGCGACTGGCGAGGTCGCCACAGGGGTGACAGACACCGCTCGCGAACCATTGGATGAGCTGGCAATCACTGCGACAGCCTTTGGCACAAGCTGAGTGAGGACATCATCGATACGCCCCTCAAGATGAGCCGAGGCGTTGCGCAGGATTTCTCCCGTAGCCACGTCCACCAGACGCAGGTGCAACGTGTAGGTTGTTCCGAGCAGCCCAACCGATCCGAGGAGCATCCGGTCGATCCCCAGCAGGCGACCGATCTCAACGGCACACTGGCTCCCGTCGCAAGCACCCGATTGCTGAAAATTCTGCTCAACGAGGATGCGATCCATCTGGGATCGCTCCATCACCCGATAGAATCCCGTGTTCTGCAGTTGGCTTGAAATCTCATCCGTGATCACTCGAAGATGTGCCACAGAGATCCCGTTGGATTGCAAGTCGCTGATGGCAACGACAGGAATTCGCTTGAACTCGTGCGAAGCTTTTGCCGTATCTGCATTGCGAGGAGGGACCAGTTCCTGTCCATGGCAAATTGAGGTGCCGATCACGATTGAAGGGATTGCGGCCCTTGCGATCATCGCACCCAAACGTTGAATCTTGCTTGCAGACAGCAATTTCATGAACACTCCATTCATTGGATCATGGTCGCGACATCATGCGCCAAGCGAGAGCAAATCGGCGATTGCCGATGATGATGCAAGTATCATCGCACTCACAACTGGGCATAATATACTTGAATTGAGATAGAATTTCAGCATCAACCTCAATCCAATGCAATGCGAGCTCATTCACTCATCATCAGCACTTTGCACTTTTGGCGGCACCTCCCGCCTCACCCCGTCCGGACTTCCCGGGCGGGGTTTTGTTTTGACAGGAATTGTCGGGGCGCATCCCCTTCGTGCCGCAGCCGCATCGCTTGCGATTTAGATTCCAAAGCGATGCCTTCCATCCGCTGCCTCGCGTTCTTCCTGCTGGCCACCGCCCTGTCCGCCGCCCCCCTCCTTCACTTGGGGCCCGAGCGCAAGCCGTTCACCCCGAGCGCCACCTCGCGCCCGCTGGGACCGCTTGCGGCCGCCTCGGGCCTGACGGTCTGGCACCTTGCGGAGGACTTCACCCGGGACGGGATCCCCGACCGGCTGTACCGGGTCTACCTCACTACCGAACTGGAATGGCGCGGAAAGGACAACCTGAAGGGAGGTCCCGAAGGACTGCTGCTCTACCAGGGATTGCCCAACGGCGGGGACAGCCTGGTTTGGGCAAGCGACGCCGCACTCCCTTGGCTGGGCTGCGCCTGCGGATACCTCAACTGCGACGGGGGTCTCCTGCTTGGCCCCAAAGGCACCCTGTACCTCAGGGAAGGGGGCGGTTCCCACTGCACGAGCCTCTACACCACCACCCAATACCGCTACGAGAAGGGGGAGTTCGTCGCCATCGGCATCACGACGAGCTCCTCGGACGGAGGACCTGACGGACCTCAGATCACGACGGAGAGCGACCACAACCTGCTCACCGGTCGGTTCATCGAGACCGTCGTGAACGAGGAGAGTGGCCGTCGCCGCAAGAAGGTCGGCCGCAAGTCCCTGAGGCCGCGTCCACTGCTGCGAACCCTCCGGCGACACTGCCTGGAAGCCCCTGCGAGGAGATGACCGGACATGGGAGTGAGGGATGGTCCACGCACGATCCCTGGCGCACAGCCTCATCGCGCCGGATCAGCCTCCGTCAGGGGCGGAACACCCGCTGCAGCCGCGGGCGCGCGGTTCGTAGCCCGAGACTCCCGTCGGCCCCTTCTCCAGGACGCAGCAGCGCTCGAGCGCCTCGAGCAGGAGGACACGCCCCCGCTGGACCCGCGACTTCACTCCCGACACGCCAAGACCCAACCGCACGGCGACCTCCTTGTGCGGCAGCTCCTCGAGATCCGCCAGCTCCAGCGCGGTGCGATACCCTTCCGGCAGCGTGGCAAGCAGCGGCCGGAGACAGCCCGCCAGTTCCCGATGCGGATCCTCGGGCTCTTCGGGCGCGGGATGCTCGTCGTCCAGCGCTCCGTGACGGCGTTCCTTGCGGAAGTGGTCGGCGATCAGGTTCGACGCCACGCGATACATCCAGCCCGTCAGCGCTTCCTGCGCCCGGATCCCCTCGCGCGCCTCTAGGAAGCGCAGGAGGGTTTCCTGCAGGATGCCGTCGGCAACGGGCGAATCCCCCACCCTGCGCAGGATGAAGCCATGCAGCTTCGCCCGTGTCTCCAGCCATGCGTCCGTCATCGATCGCCTCCCCTCGTGAAGTATAGGCCTCCGCACGCACGCCGCACCGGACCGCAAAACGATCCGGCGCGACGATTGGCGCGCAGCCTGGATTCAGACCAGCGGCTTGATCGCCTCGATGCTGGCCGAGACCACGTAGCGCGAGATGTCCTGACCCGGCAGCCAGTCCTTCAGGAAGGAGCGGCTTTCGGACACCGGACGGATCCGGATCTCCCGAAAACCCGCGGCCTCCAGGTATCCCTCGAGCTGCGCAGGGGTGGCCGCCCCCGCCATGCAGCCCGTGAAGGCCTCCAGATCCAGGAGCACATCGGCAGGAAGATCGACAAAGGCGACCACATCGGAGATCGCCAGCCGCCCGCCGGGACGCAACACGCGGAACGCCTCCTCGAAGACCTTGGCCTTGTCGGGCGAGAGGTTGATCACGCAGTTGGAGAGGATCGCATCCACCGTCCCGTCGGAGACGGGCAGCGCCTCGATCTCGCCCAGGCGAAATTCCACGTTCCCATGGCCCTGCTTGCGGGCATTCCCCCGCGCCTTGTCGATCATCGCAGGGGTCATGTCCACGCCGATCACCTTGCCGGTCGGTCCGACCTGGCGGGCGGCCAGGAAGGCATCGAAGCCCGCTCCTGATCCCAAGTCGAGCACGGTCTCCCCTTCCGACAGCTCCGCGATCGCCTGGGGATTGCCGCAACCCAAGCCGAGGTTGGCCCCAACGCCTGCCGCCAGCTCCTCGTCGCTGTAGCCCAGCGCCGCGGAGATGTCCTGGACGTCTTTGCCCCCCGAGCAGCAGCCCGTGCCGGCACAGCCGCAGCCGACCGCATCGTCTTGGGCGATCCGGCCATATTTCTCCCTCACGGCTTCGCGCAAATCATCCTTGGTCATCGTCGTCATCTTCGTGTCCTCCGTCTTGGGTTTGGTCACTGGTTCGTGACTCCCTTAAGACGGGGAGGGTATGCGGAAAGACGCAAGAAATTTCCCGGATGCAAAGAAGGGAGCGACGGACGCGGCAGGGCCATGGGGAACCCTGCCGATCCTTCCGCCTCATCCCTGGCGCGGCACCATGACCCGCAGGCGGTGGCCGTCGGGATCGGTCACCGTGAAGGTGTCGCCGAAGCTCATCACCGAAAGCTCCTGCACCACCGTGGCCCCGGCGCCGGCCCAAGCGGCGCAGCGCGCCTCCAGCGCGGCGCGATCGGGGACACCGAAGCACAGCTCGGTCCTGGCTCCGGTGCCGCTCGGGCGCGGCTCGACATCGGAAGCCTCCCAGAGACCCAAGCAGGCCCCCTCGGACAGCGGGAAGCTGGCAAAGACGCAAGCGTGCAGCTCCAACGGATCGATTCCGAGCAGTGCGCGGTAGAAGGCGACGCTGCGTTCCACGGATTCGACGTAGAGGATGGTGAAGACGGGCATTGGGATATCCTTTGGGAAAGCGGGGCCGACACCGGCTCCCGAGGAAAGGAATATGCCCCTCCCCCACTGACAGATCATGTCAGTAGCCAAAGAATTCAGATCGGCAGCGTCGCCTTCCAACGGGAGAGCAGAGCAGCCCGGGAACCCGGATAGCGACTCGGCAAGGCACTCCAGGAGACCACGCGATCCAGCCGAAAATGGCGGAAGTCCTGGCGCAGCTCGCACCAGCCGGCCAGGATCCGATGCGGTTCGAAGAAGCCCAAGGCGACCGGCCAGATGATCCGCTCCGAGGTCGCCTCCTTGGCGTCGCGGTACACGAGCTCCACCCGGCGCCGCTCCTTGATCGCCTCGCGGACCAGGTGCAGGTCCAGCTCCGGGGAGGCATCCTTCCAGGAGGGGCCCACCAGCAACGCGGACTGCTCGAAGACGTGCCGCAGGTCGCGCGGCAGCACCGCCTCGATCTTGGCAAGCGCCGCACGGGCCGATCGCTCCAAGGCCGGATCCGTGCGCTGGGACACCCAGCGGATCCCCAGGAAGAGCGCCTCCAGCTCGTCCTCGTCGAACATCAGCGGCGGCAGCACCCATCCCGAACGCACCCGGTACCCGGTGCCCGCCTCGCCCTCGATGGAGACGCCCTGCTCGCGCAGGGCATCGATGTCGCGGTACAGGGTGCGAAGGCTCGTCCCGGTGCTGCGGGCAAGCTCCGCGCCGGTGACCAAGCCCCGGCGCGTGCGCAAAAGCTCAAGCAGGCTCAGCAGCCGTGCGGCACGGGACATCCCGGGATTCCTCGAAGTGAAGTTCGGCTCAGGCCTTGCGGACGAATTCGGACTTCAGGGCCATCGCACCGAAGCCGTCGATCTTGCAATCGATGTTGTGGTCGCTGTCGACCAAGCGGATGTTCTTGACCTTGGTCCCGGCCTTCAGGGCAGAAGGCGCGCCCTTGACCTTGAGTTCCTTGACCAGCACCACCGAATCGCCGTCCACCAGCACGTTGCCGTTGGCATCGCGCACCACGAAGCCTTCCTCGACCGTCTCAGCCACTGCAGCGGCCGCGCTCCAGCGATGCCCGCAGTCGGGGCAGACGATCTCCTCGCCCTCCTCGTATGTGTACTCGTACTGGCATTTGGGGCAAGAGGGCAGTGTGCTCAAGAGGATGTCCTTGGTTCGTGGTGGGAGCCCAATATAGGTCGAGGGGCGCCAAACCGGGCTGCCTGCCAAGCTTCCTCGGCCGCTTTCGTGATTCGATGCGGCCTGCGGGATCTCGGTCCTTCGGACGGCATCCCTGGCGCAGTCGATTGACTGTTTTCGGGCCTTGGGCGACTCGAAACGCCTTTCCCCCTTGTGGTCTTCCCGATGCGACTGTATGTTCTTCTCATGAACTTCGCTCGTCCTGTCAGCCTTGTCGTCACCGTAGTGGTCGTCCTCGACCACGCGCTGCCGCTGGGCTGACCGACGAACATTCGTCGAACCACCCCTGTCGGCAAAAGCCGGCAGGGGTGCCTTGCGTTCCTCCGACCGGCATTCCGGCATCGAACCACACGAGGAACACGATGGAAACCAACGGAGCACGCCGGCTTCTCGATCTGCTGATCGACCATGGCATCGATACCGTGACAGGCATCCCCGGTGGCAGCATCCTGCCGCTCTACGACGCCCTGCACTCATCTCCCATCCGGCACGTGCTTGCGCGCCACGAGCAGGGAGCCGCATTCATTGCCCAAGGCATCGCTCGCGCCTCCGGAAAGTTGGGAGTGTGCCTGGCCACCTCAGGGCCCGGCGCCACCAACCTGCTCACCGGCCTGGCCGATGCCTGGCGCGACTCGATTCCGCTCCTGGCCATCACGGGCCAGGTGCCTCGTGCCCATATCGGGACCCAGGCGTTCCAGGAGATCGACATCGCAAGTCTGGCGCGCCCGTGCTGCAAGGCGGTCTGGGAGATCCGCACGGCAGGCGAACTTGACCACATCGTGCCCGAAGCCATCCACTGCGCCCTTTCGGGCAGGCCAGGGCCAGTCCTTCTGGACATCCCGAAGGATGTGTTCTTGGAATCCTGTGCGGCGGGATCCCTCCCGTCAGCGCTTCCCACTGCACGGCGCCAAGCCAGCTCCCTGGAGTTGCGCACCGCATCCAAGCTCTTGGCCGCTTCAAACCGGCCTGTGTTCTACGTGGGCGGCGGCATCCACAGCGCCGATGCCGGAAAGGCTCTCCGGAACTTCGCCACCACTCGCGGGATCCCCGTTGCCAGCACCCTGCTGGGGCTTGGCGCACTGCCCTTCGATCATCCGCTTCACTTGGGCATGATCGGAATGCACGGCGTGCCGGCGGCCAATCTGGCATTGCAGGAGTGCGATCTTCTGATCGTGGCCGGAGCCCGTTTCGACGACCGGGCAACGGGTTGCCTCGCCTCGTTCGCACCTCAAGCACAGGTGATCCATCTGGATGCCGACCCGGCCGAGTTCGGACGCCAGCGCAACGCAAACGCCACCTTGCATGGCGACGCCCTTGCCGTGCTCGAAGCTTGGCACCTGCTCGACCGGTACGAGGCAAGGGCAAGCTGGCTCACCCGCATCGCAGCGCTGCGCCGGAACCATCCGCTTCCGCCTTCGCCGATGCACACGCTGATGCGACGTGTGGCCGAGGCTGCGCCCGACTCGATCGCCACCACCGACGTGGGGCAGCATCAGATGTGGGCCGCACAGGCCTGGCCGGTGCGCGAAGGCCGGACCTTCCTGACGTCCGGAGGCTTGGGCACCATGGGCTTTGGACTGCCTGCCGCCATCGGGGCCTCCTTGGCTTCACCCGGACGCACCGTGATCTGCCTGTCCGGGGACGGTTCGATCCTGATGAACCTGCAGGAACTTGCCACGCTTGCCGACCTGGATCTGCCGGTGAAGATCTGCGTGTTCGACAACGCGGGTTTGGGAATGGTGCGGCAGCAGCAAGACCTGTTTTTCGGGGAGCGTCACAGCGCTTGCCGCTTCGAAACCCGTCCCGATCTGGCTGCCATCGCCCAAGGATTCGGGATTCCCGCGCTTCGGGTGGACGAGCCCATGCTGGAGGACGGCTGGCGTGCGCTGCTTTCCTCCAAGGGTCCGGCTCTGCTTGTCTTCAAGACCGATCCGCAAGCGCGCGTGTGGCCCGTGGTGCCTGCAGGCAAGGCCAACCACGAGATGCGACTGCCAAGCTCGACGGAACGGATCCCGATGCTTGGGACCTGAGCCGGAGCCCTATGCGTATCGAATCCTTGCGCCTGAAGGGGCAGACGACGACCTTCAGATCAAGGTCTGCATGGACGCTGTTCAGATCCACCACATGGAAGACTCCGCGGGCCGCGCCTTGGGCGTGATCCTCCATTGGTGGCCGCGATCACGCGCCCATCGACGGAATTCAGGCCTGCGTATCCAAAATCGCCTGCAGGATGCTTCGACCCACGCGATCGCTTTCCAGAAGAAAGTGACCCGCTTCCGGGATGAAATGCGCCGTACAGTCGGGAAGCAGGGGGACCATCGCTCGCACCGGATCGACCGGCACGAGGGTGTCGGCCTCGCCATGCCACACCAGGAGA
>JBDKGV010000156.1:0-8308 GCA_039798005.1 Fibrobacterota bacterium | reverse complement strand
TGTCCTTGCGGGCCGTGTCCTGGGCGGCTGCCGTCGTGTCGGTGGCCTTGAGAACCGGGGTCTTCACCGATCCCGTGTCCTGGAGCTTGCCGGGCTTGGCCGGGGCGCTGACGGGAGCGGGTTCGGGCTGCCCGGTGATCTTGCGCACCAGGCTGTGCCAGGTGTCGCTCATGAAGAAGATGAAGGCCAGGCTGACGAACAGCAGGGCGGTCAGTTGACGGCGGTCCATGTTATGGCTCCGAAGATGGGGCGGGCACGGGATCGTATCCGCCGGGATGGAATGGGTGGCAACGCAGGATTCGCCGCGCTGCCATGGTGCCGCCGCGACGCGCGCCGTGGCTCTCGATGGCTTCCAGGGCGTAGTGCGAACAGGATGGCCAGAAACGACAACGCGACCCGCCCAGAATAGGACGGATCGCCCGGTATCCCAGTACGAACCCACGAAGGATGCGACTGGCACGTGTCACGACGTCAAGATCCCCGAAAGCGTCAAGCAGGACTTGGCGTCTTCGCGCAATTCCTTGGTAGACCGCTTCATGCGGGCACTGGGAAAGCTCCAGAGTATCCAGGCAGGTGTCATGGAATCTCGCGTTGCTCTCAATAGTTCCCGCAGTTGCCTGCGTACCCGGTTGCGGAAGGGAGCTGATCCGTTCTTGCTCTTCAAGCGCACCGCCATACGGGGTTTGCCATCGGGAGCGGGGACCATCACTCGCAAATCCATCTCCCCACACTTGAACCGGCGACCCTTGCGAGTCAGTTCGGTGTAGTTCTTGGGGGATGGGAGGCGAATGGAATCCAAGGGCATGCGCCCCCGGATCACTTCCGGCTCAGCGCTCCGAAGAGACAGTGAGCTTGCAGCGGCCCTTGGCGCGACGAGCGCGCAGGACTCTGCGTCCGTTTTTGGTGGCCATGCGAGTGCGGAAGCCGTGCTTGTTGATCCGCTTACGATTATGCGGCTGAAATGTCCTCTTCATGACAGACTAACTCCTTGTGGAAGAGCGGCAAAGTTACATGCCCGATGGCGCTGTGTCAACCCGCAAGGATCCAATGAATGCCGAAACCTGATCGAACGCCCAAAGCGGACCAGCCAGGCACGGGGCTGGTCTTCTGATTCCCGAGGTTCTGAAGATTCCAGTAGAGGCCAAATCGCCCGATCTCGAAGCGGGTTTCCAGGTCGGCCAGGGTACTGGCGGGAAGCCTGGTGCGAGTGGCGGTTCCGTTCCCTAACGGGATCCAGGCATAGGACTGGCTGGTGGTCTTCACGCCCAGCCGGGCATTGAGGAGCATGTGGCCGGCAAGCACCCGCCCCTGCCAATCGAGGATGCTGCGCGTCCAAAGCTGGGGGAGGGACAGGTCCACGGCGCCCGAAGGGGTCTCGAGGCGGGATCGGCAAACTTCAGAACGCAACTGCCAGCCGCCCAGCGCCAACCGGATGCCGGTGCGCCAGCCGAAGCCCTCGGAGGTGCCGGCCTGGTTGGAAAGCCTCAAGGCGCCGGTGTCGGTGGCGATCATCGGACTGAGGCTGGTGGCCAGGTTGCGCGGCGCGAGGCGGTTGTCCATGGCAAGCAGCGCGACGGAGCCGTCCAGCGAGACGAAGTTCCAAGGCGAGACGCGCAGCGAGGCCTCCTGCAGGTCGCTGCGCTGGGCGCCGAGGTTCGGGGCGGGGAGCCAGCGGGTGGACGTCTCGCCCAGGACGGATTCCGTCAAAAGGGGAATGCGGTGCCAGCGGCTGGCGCCCGCCTCGACCGCAAGCATCCGATGGCTCCAGCCGCCTTGGGCGGACCAGTCCTCCAAGGCATCGACGGTGCGGGTGTCGATGGTCCCTTGGGTCAGGCCGGCTTGGGCGCGCAGCGACAAGCCCAGGGAATCCCCGGCGCGGCAGGTGATGCCCTCGCGATGGACAAGGGCGGACCAGTTCGTGGTGGCGTCCTTGGTGCCGTCCTGCCAAAGGGTCAGGACATCGGGACCCAGTGACCACCCTTGGCCGTGCCAGCGGACCTGGCCGCGGCTCTTGGCTTCGGTTCCGGCGAAGGTTGCCGTGGTGACGGTGGTGTCCAGGCTCCACTGGGGTTGTTCAAGGGTGAGCTTGGCGATCGAGAAGGCGCCTTCGGTGCGCAGGTGCGTTCCGCCGGCCTTCCATTGCAGGAAGCCTTCCTGACGGTTGTCCAGGCCGGAAACGGGCAGGCTCAGGGTGTCGGCGGGATCGGGCCAGCCGCGGGTGGCGTCGATCCAGCGCCAGCCGCCTTCGAGGGCGCCGCCGGGAAGACGGGTCGAAAGGGCGAGCTCCCAGCGCATCTCGTCCAGGCCCGGTGTGATGCCGTGGGTGGGGAGGTCAGCAAGGGTGCGGCTGGAGCTGATGTAGGACGAATTGATCTGCTCGCGGTAGGCCCATTTGCGCGAAGGGTAGGCTCGCACCTGGGTGCTGGCGCGCAGTCCGACGGAACTTGTCAAGCGGCGCTCCAAGTCCAGACCGAACCGGTAGGCGCCCACGGCGCCGCGCCAGAAGGCGATGCGGGTCTGGGGGGTGTCCGGCAAGCTTGTGGCTTGTCGCAGCATGAGCCACGGAGCGCCGCCCAAGCCGGGAGCGCGTTCGAGGATCAATGTGTCGCCCGTCTGGGGGCCCGCCCAGGCGTTGCCTTGGCTGAAGGAGGTCGAGGGGCCTTCGGAAAGGCCAAGAGCCAAGGGGAGAGGCAGACCGGGGAAGATCGACCATTCTTCCTGGAGGCCATCCTGGTCGGCGATGCGGGCGCCGGGTGTGGCCGCTCCTTGGAGGAAGGCCTCGTCGAGGCTGCCGGCCGCCGTCGGGACGCGAGGGGAGAGCGAGAGGTTCGCGGCCAGGAGGGGAGAGGCTCCCAGCAGGAAAAGCCGCTTCAACTTTCCAGGATCCAGCTGTTGAGCCGGTGCTGGAAGGCGACCATCGAATTGGGGCGCTGCTCGGGATCGCGGGAGAGGCATTCCAGCAGGATCTCGCGCAGCTTGTCGCCGCTGCGGTAGGGGATCTTGGGCACGTCGGGATCGACCATCGACAGGGCGGCGAGTCCCAACGGCTCGTTCTTGATGTCGATCTCCGAGCGGGCATGGAAGGGATTCACGCCGGTGAAGGCGTAGCAGGCAAGCACCGCCAGCGAGAAGATGTCGGTGCGCTGATCCAGACGGTAGATGTCGCCTTGGAGCTGCTCGTGGGACATGTAGGTCTGGGTGCCGGGCATGATCATGTGCATGCCGCCCACATCGTCCTTCACATGCATCCAGCGGGCTGATCCGAAGTCGGTGAGGTAAGGTGCGTTGCCGCGAATCAGTACGTTGGTGGGCTTGATGTCGCAGTGGATGATGCCGCGGAAGTGCAGGTCGCCCACGATGCCTGCGATCAGGTTCACGAGCACCACGCGCTTCATGAGTTCCTTCTCGTCGGAAGGCTTCTTGCGCCAGCGCACCGAGACGTCCTCGCCGTCCACATGCTCCATGATCATGTAGAGGTGGCGCGGGCCTTCGCCGCCACGCCCTTGGCCGGGGGCGCGTCCGAAGAAGCCGAAGTCGTACATCTTGACGATGTTGGGGACGTTCTGGCTGGAGAGATAGAGGTTGTAGCCCATCTCCGTCAGGAACAACCGGATGTTCTGGTTGTTGAGTTCGGGATCGGTGGTGCGGTACTTGGTGGGGCGCAGCACGCGCAGCACGGCGCGGCGACGGCCCTTGCCGGGAATCTTGACCTCGGGGACGAAAAAGACGTCGCAGAAGCCGCCCGACCCAAGCCAGCGGTCGATGGTGAAGTCGGGGTCGTAGGCCTTGAAGTCGCGCTCCAAGGTGCGCACGTAGACTTCGAACTCCTCGCCGCGCTCGGGGCAGCGGAAGTTGGAGGTCAGGGAGATGGCGGGGATGCTGCCGGTCTTGAACTGGGCGTAGGCATCCACTTGCGCGGAGGTCTCGGAGACGGGAATGGGCGAGGTCGGCGGATTTTCCGGCCCGACGGGATCGTCTTCGCCACCCAGGAGGTTCTTCATCGATCGGATGATATCTATGGCCACAAGGGACAAGGTAATACTCCATCGGGTCTCGTGGCGATGTCGGCATGGTTTCAGTGTGCCGTGGTTGGAATTCCTTGAATGGCAGCGACTTGCAAGAACGGAGGTGCGGGGGCGCAGGCAAGGAACGCGTTGCGCCAGGGATGCCGGCCGCCAGGCCCAAGACCCCGCAGCCCGCATCTGCGCGAACAACCGTGGACGGGCGGATTTCAAATCCGCCCCGATAAGGCGGGCGAGGAGGCTTGGCAGGCAGCCCGGCCCGGCGGGCTTCGCGCGGCGAAGGCCGAAGGGAGGCGCTCCGGAATCGAAACGATGTATGCGATGACCTGAAGGTCAGCGAAGAATCGCTCATCGGGGTGCGCTGCGGCCATGGTTGGTGTTATTCTCTGGGAACGATGATCGATCTGTATCAGTACACGGACTACCGGGCGTTCCTGCGAGACTGGATCGTCAAGGCCAAGGAGACCTTCCCGGCCATGTCCTATCGCTACCTGGCCTTGCGATTGGAACTGGACCAGGGGTTCCTGGTGCACATCTTCCATGGCCAGAAGCACCTGGCCGAAAAGCACGTGCCGGGCTTGATGAAGATCTTGAAACTCAAGGGGCGCGATGCGCAGTACTTCCAGCGCCTGGTGGCCTTTTGCAAGGCCAAGGGCGAGCGCGACATTGCCCAGCGCTTCCTGGAGCTGATGGAGCTGCGCGAGTCCAAGGTGCGGGAAGTGTCGAGCCGGGAGCATCGCTACTACGCCCACTGGTACGTGCCGGCGATCCGTTGCCTGCTTGCCGCCGTGGAGTTCCGGGGCGATTGGAGCGAATTGGCGCAAAAACTGCGGCCGGTGATCCTGCCCGAGGAGGCCAAGGCGGCCGTGAAGTTGTTGGAGAGCCTGGGCATGGTGCGCTTGCGCACGGATGGCGTGTGGGAGACCTTGGATGCCCATCTGTCCTCGGGTGACGCCTGGACGGGCCGTGCCGTGCGCGGTTTTCAGAAGCAGACGCTTCAGCTTGCCATGCAAGCCCTTGAGGATGCCCCGAAGGAGGAACGGGAGATCTCCACCTTGACCTTCGCCATTCCGGCCCAGGAGATGCCGGCGTTGACGGAGCTGGTGCGGGATTTTCGCAGCCGCCTCGCCCGCTGGGCCTTGGCGGCCCAAGAGGCCGATCGGGTCTACCAGATGAACATTCAGATCTTTCCGGTGTCGGGCCCATGATCGCGCGCCTGACCGTGTTGCTTGGGGCGCTTGCCCTGAGCTCCTGCTCGGACGGCTCGCTGGCCGGAAAGCCTGTCGTCGACGAGACCACCAACGGGATCGTGGTCCGGTTGACGCTTCCGGACGGGGCGCCCGCCGCCGGGGCGCGCGTGGCCGTGGCCGCAACCAGTCATCTGGCAGGGGACAGCGCCGCCGTCTTCCTTGCCTTTGCAGACGGGGACGGCCAGTTGGAGCTGCCGCGCTCGCTCTCGGGACATGAACGGATCGAGGTGCGCTGGAACGGGTGGGGTCTTGCCCGCACCCTCGATGAACTCGAAGCGGGGCGGGTCTTCCAGGGCCGGTTGCTTCCCATGGGGGTGGTGACGGTGCGCACGGTGCCCGGGGCAAGGGTGCGTGCCTATGGATGCGATCGCGTATGGAACGCGGACAGCCTTGGGAAGGCGGTCCTTGATTCGCTTCCCCCCGGTTCTTGGAGTCTGCGGGCCGATGTCGCCGGTTCCCGTGGCGATTCGCTGGTCGGGGAGCAGGCCGTCTCGATCGCCTCCTCCCAAGCCGTGACGGTGGACGGTCTGGATTCTGTTCTGCTGGACCCGGCCACTTGGCCCTTCCGAAGCGAGTTCCTTGTCGAGGCGGACCCTGCCGGGAGTCTCGCCGCGCTTTCCGACGTGCCGGTGCCGGTGCGGATCGGCGGAGACGCCTTTGCAACGGGGCTTGCCGCCCCGGGTGATCTGCGCATCCTGGATGCAAGGGGGAGGGATCTCCCCTTTGAGGTGGATGAATGGGATGCGATCGCGGGGCATGCGCTGGTCTGGGTGAGCCTTCCGACGGCGCATCCCGCCGGTGGCGATACGCTTGTCCTCTTGTGGGGAAAGCCGGGGCTTCCGGCGCGGGATCCGGTTGATTTGACAAGTTCCGTCACGCTTTCCCTGCATCTGGGAGAGCTTCCGCAAGGCATTGGCGATTCCGGGACATCCAGCGCGGCGGGGATCCTTGGGAAGGCGCGGGGCTTTTCCGGAACCGACTGGCTGCAGGCCAAGGCTCCATCCGACAGCCTGCTGGGTGCCGGATTCACCCTCTCCTGCTGGGTCTTGGCGGATGCGATCCAGCGGCCGTGGGCCAAGATCGTGGACTTGGGATCCAGTGGCGCTCCGTTCGGGACGGTGCTTCTGGACATCGACAGCGCCACCGGTCGGCCTGGGCTCCAGATGGCCTTCGCCGACGGGACGTGGAAGCGGGTGGCCGGAACGGCAGCGCTTTCAGGTTGGGTTCACCTCGCGGCGCGCTGGGAGGGTCCGACCCGCCGCGCCACGTTTTTCGTGGACGGCATCTCGCAGGGAAGCCTTGTCGGGGACACCACGCTCCTTTCCGTGACCGGTCATGACTTGATGATCGGGAACCAGGAAGGCGGTGCCGACGGGTTGTCCGGTTCCATCGACGAACTGCGCTGGGAACCCGTGGCACGCAGCGATGCGTGGATTCGACACCAGGCCTTTGTTCAAGCCGCAGGCCATGTCCGGCCAAGGCAGATTTCTCCATAACGCCTCGAAAGGAACCCCATGAGAACCCTTGCCTTGGTGGCGCGCCGGAGCGTGCCGCATGCGATCCTCCTTGCCTCGATGGTCGGCGCCGCCGTACCGGGAACCCTGCGAACGGACTGGATTGGAAACACCTTCGGGATGGAGATGATCGATTCCACCAAGGCCAACGACGATCTCCAGAACCGCATGTGGGTGCAGAACTACATCGCCAACATCTGGACGTCCCGTGATGGACGCGTGTTCGCCTACAGCAATTGGGATGAGGGGTCACGCACCTGCGGCATCTACAAGGATGGCAAGGTGGTGGGGGAGCTTGCTTTCGGGAAGGATCTCTTTGGACAGAACGGGGACATCGTGGGGGATGACCGACATGTCTACACCACCACCGGGGTGGACTGGGGCAACTGGGAGCGGCACGGATACGGCATCCAGCGCTACACCCTCGATGGACGCACGGCCGGATGGACAGGGGGACGGGGATACTTGGAATCGTACCTGGTGGTGCGCGATACGGGCTGGAATCCCAGGATCTCACGGCTTGCCTTGGATACCGTCCGGGATGAGCTGTATTTGTCAGATTCCGTCAGCGGTGGGGTCGTCGTGCTCGACGCCAGGACCATGGCGCAGGCTCCGATCGCCACTTGGAAGATCGATGGCGTGGAGGACATGGTCTCCGATCAGGCCGGCAGCCTGTGGATCCTGCGCAAGGGTCGCATCCAGAAGTACGGCAACCGCGGAGCCGCCTCGGGCATCGAGATCGCAAGCCTTCCTGCGCCCACCCGGATTTCGCTGGACAACCAGGGGCGGCTGCTCGTGTTCGATGATTCCACGTTGCAGGTCCACATCTTCGGGAACCTTGGCACGACCCCGCGCGAAACGGGGACGCTGGGAGTCAAGGGGGGGATCTACACCGGCGTCAAGGGGAAGGTCGCGCCCGACAAGCTGCTGCCCAAAAGCGCCGGGATCGGGACCGACTCGGTCGGGAACATCTACATCGCTTGGGGCGGTGTTCCACCCGTGGCGGGTTCCGATATCCGTGCGTACTCCCCGAGCGGCGCGTTGCGCTGGCAGGTCTTGGGGCACACCTTCGTGGCTTGCGGCGGGTTCGATCCGGCCACCGACGGTCAGGACATCTACTTCCGCGACTACCACTACAGCATGGATTACAGCAAGGCGCCGGGCAAAGGGCAGCGGTACGAATCCTTCCATTGGGATCGCGTGAACGATACGCCATCGGTCTTCGGGGGATCGGTGATCGTGCGGAACCTGGGTGGGAAAAAAATCCTGGCCAGCACGGCTTCCGACCAGATGTCGGGCGGATTTCGCTTCTACCGCATCGAGGATCAGTTGGCCACGCCTGCCGGGATTCTGGCCGACGGAAGTTGGGCCTGGTGGATCGAGCCGAACGGGAACGTATGGAACGCCGACGGATGGGGACGGATCAAGCGCTTTCCATTCCTGGGCTTGGATGCCAAGGGAAATCCCCGCTACAACCAGGCGCAGCCCGACACTTTCCCGCGCCCCAAGGAGGTCGGTGCGA
>JBDKGV010000155.1:0-8368 GCA_039798005.1 Fibrobacterota bacterium | reverse complement strand
CGGGACTTGGTGCGGGTGGCGATCAGAAGCTCGCTGTAGTCGGCGGAGTTCTGTGCGCACTTCTTGGCGACGACGTTGGCTACGCCACCGGCGCCGATGATCAGGACCTTGGACATCTGGACCTCCTTCAGGAGGGTGGTTCAAATCCCGGAATGCCCATTGACAGGCGTTCCAAGACGGTTGGACGGCGCCGAGGCTGTCACCAGCCATGCCGTCCGTTCGAAGGCGGAGAGAAAGATGCAAACACGACGTTGCATCGAGGTTGCATCCTGGACGGAAAATCGTTGCAATCCTCGTCGCTTCCACCCATGGGAGAAATTTCACATCTTTGAGCAAGAATCGCGACCACGCTCGGAGATCCCCCCTTATGGCCATCGTCGGAATCGATCTTGGAACCACCAACAGCCTCGTTTGCGCATGGATCGATGGTCGGATGCAACCGATTCCCAACGCCTTGGGATCGTTCCTCACCCCGTCGGCGGTGAGCCTGGACGAGGATGGCACGGTGCTGGTCGGTGCCAGTGCCCAGGAACGACTCATCACCCATCCCGATCGCAGCGTCGCCATCTTCAAGCGCGCGATGGGAACCGATCAACTCTTCATCTTGGCCGGGAGATCTTTTCGGGCCGAGGAATTGTCGTCCCTGGTGCTGCGATCCTTGAAGGAGGATGCCGAAGCCACGTTGAAGGAACCGGTCGAACAGGCGGTGATCAGCGTTCCGGCCTACTTCAACGAGACCCAACGCAAGGCGACCAAGGCCGCAGCCCGGATGGCGGGCCTTGTGGTCGATCGGCTCATCAACGAACCCACCGCCGCCGCCATCGCCCATGGAGTGGACACGATCGATTCCGAGGGGAAGTTCCTCGTGCTGGACCTTGGAGGCGGCACCTTCGACGTCTCGATCCTGGAGCTCTTCGAAAAGACGCTGGAAGTCCATGCCAGCGCCGGGGACGCGAAGCTCGGGGGCGAGGATTTCCGTTGGCGGCTGGCCCAAGGCTTTCTGGATGCGAACGGGTTGAGCTGGAAGGATCTTGGACCCCAGGATCAGGCACAGGTCATGAGGCTGGCCGAGTCCGCCAAGCTTGAGCTCACATCGAACCGCACCACGCTCTTCGAATGCCGGGTCGGTGGGCGGGACCTCGTCTGGCCCGTCAGCCGCGAGCACTTCGAATCGCTTTGCAGGGATCTCGTGGAACGGTTGCGCAGGCCGGTGGAGCGCGCGCTTTCCGACGCCAAGCTCACCCCCGAGGACATCGATGAAGTGCTTTTGGTTGGTGGCGCGACGCGCATGCCGATCATCCGGACGATGGCCAAGGCCCTGTTGGGCCATGAACCACGAACCGATCTGGATCCCGATCTGGTGGTCGGCGTCGGCGCGGGTGTGCAAGCCATGCTGATGACCTGCGACGCCGCCTTCGAGGATGTGGTCATGACCGACGTGTGCCCATGGAGCCTTGGTGTGGAGGTCATGTCCGCCCGACAGCGGGGCAATCCCGACGCCTTGGGCGACTTCTCCCCCATCATCGAACGCAACCGCACCGTTCCCGTCAGTCACTCCCTGCGCGTCCATCCCGTCCATCCGATGCAGAATGCCATGAAGATCAAGGTCTATCAGGGGGAGAGCCGCAAGGTCGAGAACAACATCCTCCTGGGCAGCGTCGAGATGGAGCTGCAACCCGATCCCGACATGGACGCGAACGCGGTCGACATCCGTTTCACCTACGATTCCAGTGGCCTCCTGGAGGTGGATGCGACGCATGTGCGCTCCCAACGGGTCCGGACCTTGGTGATCGAGAAGTGCCCCGGATCCTTGACGCCGGAGGAGATCGAGCGCAAGCTTGCCGAACTTGCCCCGCTCAAACTGCATCCGCGCGAGCGTCAGGAATACCGGTACCTGCTTGCCGTGGCGGAGCGGCTGTACGAGGATTCCCTGGGTGAGACGCGGGAGCGGCTTCACCTCCTGATGCGATCCTTCGAAGTGACGCTGGAAAGTCAGGACCTCGCGAAATGCGATCTTGCCGCACAGGCGTTCCGGGAGGCGCTGCGGGAACACCGGGACTTCGATCCGTGATGATGGATTGGGAAATCCTGGGAATATCCCCGACCAAGGACCTGCGGGAACTCAAAAGCGCCTATTCACGGGCCTTGCGGGTCAACCATCCCGACAAGAATCCCGAAGGATTCAGGCGTCTGCGCGAAGCCTACGAGCGTCTGCTGGCGGAACTCTCCTCGCCAAGGGAGGCTCTTCCCTCACCTGACGTGGTGTTTGCGGAACCGGACCTCCCCGAACCACAATCCCGACCGGAAGGAACTCAGGCCGCACCGGCCATGGCACAGATCGACCTCGAACCGTTGCAGGAGGAATGGCAGCAATTCTGGCATCGCAGCGAACGGATCAACCCGATCGCATGGAAGGCCTTCTTCTCGCGGCGGGAATTTTGGGACATCCGTACCAAACGCCAGTTCGGCGACTACCTGCTGCGATATCTGCAAGCGGCAAGCGAAGCCGGCAAGCTTGAAACGATCCCCAAGCAGGCTTGGCTTGTGCTTGAGAACACCTTCGACTGGCTGGCTCGGGAAATCGAGTTGGGAGATCGGTTCGATCCCGAATTCATCGACGACGTGATGGACCGGATTCGCCAAGCCGGGCCGCAGATCCGGCGCCCAGTCACCGAGACCGCACACGTCGTCCCCATCCCTGTCGCCTCGATCGACCCGCAGCCAGGCAAGCCCCATCAGCACACTCCTGTGCGCAAGCGATCTCCCCGTCCGTCGAATCTCTGGAATATCGGGATCCTTTCCGCGCTGCTGATCGCCCTTGTCTTGAATTCTCTCGACCGCGACCGGACGTATGACCTGCCTTCGCAGACCTCCTCCGCCGATTCCCGACCGGACAGCCTGAATGGGTTCGATCCGGATCATCCGCCCGAGGACACGTTCGTCCAATTCCCCATCGACAGCGTCGTGCCGTTCGATGCGTTCCACGAAGCACCACGACGGATCGAAGTGCCCAGGATCTGGATGAAGAACTGGGCAGCCGGCTTCGGCGGACTTCTGCGCGGTTACTGCGGCGATCCGGAGAAGGATCCGATGGAATGCCCGAGCCAAACGACGAAGGCGGTTCGCTTCGAGTTGGCGCAAGGTGCGCTTCGACTCGACCTCATCCTGGGTGGAGTGAAGGTGAACGGAATCCGGACATCCCGTGACCCGTGCGAATCGGTTCGACTTTGCACCGTGATCGGAACCCATCGCGAAGTCATCGGCCTGTTCGACACGCGAACCGTATGCAACCTCATTCCCGCGCGAGCTTGGGAAATCCGGAACGGTCGGCTGGCCCGCATCGCCCCTGCTCTTGCGGTCTGCCCGGAAGAACCCCACTGCGAAAAAATGCCACCCTGCCGCGAGTGAATCGCATCGCAGCAGTGCTGCGAGGGTTCAGACCCGAGGAGAATGAAGCTCGACTCGACCCGAGGTGATATTCACCTTCCCGTCGGGAAGATGCTCCCTCAAAAATCCGGCCATAGATTCTCGCCATGAGAACCACACCAACTTTCCGAATCGCGCTGGGATGCCTGCTGGGTGCCGCGCTCTCCCTCACCACCGATGCCGCCGTGCGTTCCCAGCCGGTGAAGAACCGTGTCACGCTTCCCAGCGGCAGGCAGGTCTACGTCTCGGGCATGAACCTGGCATGGATCAGTTATTCCGCGGACGTCGGCAGCTCGCCGCTTGACACGAGCTCGTTTCGCATCGCGATCCAGGATGCTCGCGATTCCGGATCCAACACCATGCGCGTCTGGCTTTCCACCAACGGGGCGCACGACCCCGTGTACGATGCCAACACCGGACTCGTCAAGGGTCTGGGCACCCAGACCATCGCCAACGTGAAATCCATGCTCAAGATCTGCGCCGAGAACGGCGTCCTGCTCCTGCCGGTTTTGATGAGCCACAACTTCACGGAAAGCACCCAGAACGGCGTCGTCTACGCCAACAACAAGAAGCTCCTGACCACAGACGCAGGCATCAAGGCCTATGTGGACAATGCCGTGACCCCACTGGTCAAGGCCATCGGAGTGGATTCCGCCCTGCTTGCCTGGGAGATCTTCAACGAGCCCGAAGGCATGATCGAAGGCATCGGCTGGACCGCCGAGCGCATCACCAAGAACCAGATGCTCACGGTGGTCAATCGCGTGGCTGGCGCAATCCACCGCGCCGTGCCCGAAGTGCTGGTTTCCAACGGGGCCCAGACCATGGCCACCACCACCGACATCGCCGCGGACGGCAGCGTCAACTGGTACAGCGACGCCTCGCTCAAGGCCATCGGTGGCGATGCCGACGGGACCTTGGACTTCTACATGGCCCACTACTACCCTTGGAACGGCGCCAAATATTCCCCGTTTCGCAAGAAGTCCAGCGCCTGGAACCTCGACAAGCCGCTGGTGATCGGTGAGTTCCCCGCCGGCAGCTGGAGTCTTGCCAATGCCAACATGCCCAAAGGGTATCACCCCATCTACGACGAGGAGAAGATCGACACCCTCTTCTCAAACCTCTACAACAACGGATACGCCGGCGGACTCTCCTGGTGCTACTTCGGCGACACCTACGATTCCTGGCTGGGTGACTTCAATACGTCCGCACCGTTTCTCGCCTCGCTTTATCGCGCCAACACCGCAGCCATCAAGATCAAGGACGTGAACCGCGTCAAGCGCACCGGCAACGGGATCCTGGAGATCGGCTACGACAACGACACGAGCTCGGTGTGGAGCGCGCTGAAGAAGGACAGCACCATGGACTTCTCGGGCTTCAAGACAATTTCCGTCAAAGTTCTGGTGCCCAAGTCGGCCAAGGGAGCGTTCAAGATGCATTGGGTGCTCAAGACCAAGGACGCGTGGGAATGGGATGTTTCAGACACCTATTGCGCACCCGGTGCCGACAGCACCTGGAGCACCTGCTCCGCCGACCTTGCCAAGATCCACTACTACGCTGACCCGGCCACCCTGGCCGACCTGAAATCGGTCCATTCGCTCATCCTTCAGATCGGCACCGACAACAGCTTCCACGGCAAGATCTGGCTGGACAGCGTTAAGCTTGACAACACGCTTCTCTACAGCTTCGACAACGGAAAGCCCGCCTTCGGAGCCGATGCCTACAACGCGAACGAAGCCGCCAAGGTCACTTCCCTTTCGGTCATCTACCCCTTCAGCGTTCCGACGACCATTGCGCGCACCACGGCTCCGGTCCAACATGGCCAGATGGCCCTTCGCCGCACCGGCGCCGGACTCGCCTGGGAACTGGCCCAGTCCCAGGACCAGGAGACCGTGCTTGCGATCCATGCCATTGACGGCCGCGAGGTCGCTGCGATCAAAGTGCCTGCAGGCGTCACATCAGGTGTCCTTGCCAACCTGCCCAAGGGCGCTTTCTACGCCACCTTCCAAGGTCGCAGCCAAGTCCTTCTGGTGCCCTAGAGCCGACCGAACCCACTTCCTTTCGGGAAGGTCGGTTTTCGTTTTTCCATGAATCCCTGGATGGTATCATTCTCCTCGGGTCTGATACCCTGGAGCTTGCCTGGTGATCTCAGACCCGAGATAGCTGGCCAGAGGATACCTCGCAGCTCGCTGCGAGTTGATTTGTCGGGAACAACATTCGGGGACTCATGGAACTGCCAGATCTGCACGACTACGCCAACTACCGCCTGTGGCTTCGTGACGTCTTCGTCCACGGGCGCAAGCAGCAGAACCCGTCGCTTCAGCAGAAGACGGTCTTGGCACGGTTGGGCGTCTCTTCCAGCGGTTTTCTCTCCAATGTGATCGCAGGCCGAAAGAATCTGAGCCCCACCCAGATCCGCCGCTTGGCCGAGATCCTCGAACTCCCCGAGCCCGACACCCTCTACTTCGAAGCCATGGTCCAGTACGGACAGGGCCGCGATGCGGACGAAAAGGCCCAGTGGTTCGAACGGATGTCACAATTGCAAAGCATCCGCATCCGCATCCTGGAGCCCCGTCACCTGAGCCTGTTTTCCCGGCCCGAACTGGTCTTTCTGTACGAGCTCCTGACCTTCGTGGACTTCGACGGTGACCATGCAAAACTTGGCGAACGGTTCGACCCGCCGCTTTCCCCGGCGAAGGTTGCCCAAGCCTTTCTGGATCTGGAACGCTTGGGTCTGGTGGAACGCGACGGGAGGGGACGCCTTCGGGTTCTGGACTCCGCCGTGACCTCGGGCCAAGAAGTGCGTTCCGAGGATCTCGCGGCCTTCCATCGAAGGACCATGGCCATGGCGCGACGCGCCTTGGCGAAAACCCCGGCGCAGGAACGCGACCTGTCCGTCCTGACCTTGGGGCTTTCGCCCGATGGATTCCGCCGGATCAAGACGGAAATCGCCCACCTGCGCCGCAAGCTCGTATCGATCGCGCTTGAGGAAAATGAACCCGAGCGGATCTACCAACTCAATTTTCATGTGCTTCCCGTCACCCGTCGTATGGAGCAAGCGGGATGATCTCGCGCACGTCCTTGGCGTCCCTCCTGGTCCTTGGCGGCTGTTCCTCCATGATCCAGGAGGCGCAGGCTCCGGTGGAAGGTGGAAATCCGACCTTGGCCGCACGGGTGCTCGATACCGCAGGTCGCGCCCTGGGGCAAGCCTCGGTGAAAATCTGGAGTCCTCCGAGCTTCGGTTACCCTGCCAGCTCCTTCCGGTTGCTGGACAGCACCGTCACCGACAGCTTGGGGAATTTCAAGCTCCCCCGCCCCGAAGGAATGCGTTGGGCGGTGGAAATCCGTACGCGAAACCAGGCATTCACACGCGAAGCCAGCCTGATCCCCGCTGACTTGGGCACGATCACCACCGAGCCATTGACCAGCTGGGATGGGATCTGGAGCGGAGCGGGAGCCAAGCCGGTATGGGTAGGCCTTGCCAACTTGCCATTGCGTGCAAATGTCGATGCCGATGGGCATTTCCGACTGGACTCGCTGCCCCCCGGTCGCCACGTGCTGGTGGAAAGCGCACGGCAAGATGGCACCACCGGAACCGTGGGCGGAGTCTTGGGCAATCTTCTCGTCGCAGGCGGCAAGGCGATGGGACCTGATACGGTCCGAAGCCAAGCCGGTACCCTTCTGGTGGACGATTTCGAAGGCCAAGGGGCCGGAACCCTGCTTCGCACCTGGTTCCCCGCTTCCCGCTGGGTGGTCACCCCGCCCGCTGGAGACCTGGCCCGCATGACGCCAAGCGGCAACTTGGAAGCCGGGATCGACACCACGCGAATCGCCACGGGCACCGAACGCAGGAAGGCGTGGAGGTTGCAGATTCGACCCATCCTGGGAAACGATTCCGTGCAGCGTGGGACCGTTGGATTCCGCCTTGACGATGTGCCAGTCGATGCCTCGCCCTTGGATTCCGTGTCACTCTGGCTCAAAGGGAGCGGGACCTTGCGCGTGCGGCTGGTCAGTGCCACAGGCTCGTTGCAGGGCGATCTCACCGTCGACAGCATGTGGACCCGTCGCAAGGTCATCGTTCGGGACATGATGCTCATGGGAAACGCGACCAGTCCGTCCCAAGTCCTGACCAGGCTCGAACGCATCGAATTCACCTATCTCGACAATGCCCAAACCACGCTTTGGATGGATGAGATCCGGCTCCACGGCTGGCCTTGATTTGACAGATTCCGTCACATCTGCAAGGGAATCCACACGACGCGGGACAGCATGCCCAAGGTGGTCCTGACCGAGAGCACGGCCAATCCCGGCCTGGGAACGTCGAAGGTCCTGCCGCCCGCATCGCTCCAGCGGATCCGTTCCGGCTCGACCATGCGGCCATCCAAGCGCACCAGGAGATTCCCACCCCTACGTTCCAAGGTCAGACTTCCCGAGGCGTCGCGCCGGATTGCGGCCGTACCCGCAGTCAATGACGGATCGATCTCCCGGATCGAGACCATCTTGTACACTGCCGTATCACCGTCGGTGCGCAGGAGGAAGGTGCCGTGCCCCGGATTGATGATGGCATTCTGGGCATATCCGCATCCAGACACGTCCCCGGAACTCCATGTCCCGGAATCCACCACCGCCCCCACCTTCTGCCACATCCCACCATTCACGGGAGTTCCGTTGGAGACCGTGTCGATGTAGAGCTCGAGCTTCACGTGGGCATCATTGTCGATGTTCCGGACGATGTACTTCATCCCGATCCATCGATTCTGCGGCAGACGAGCCCCGCGCCAGAGCGGATCCTGGGTGTTGAATCCCGAACCCGACCAGTACGTACTGCCCGGGTGCTTCAATTCCTTCTCAAAGTCCCATTTGCCGTCATTGCGAAAGCGCGCATAGTAGGTGGTCGCATCGCAGTCGTTCCCGCCACTGGAGGCATGCCCCAGCGGGCCGCTGC